>NZ_JBHWES010000005.1:199885-290665 GCF_042734105.1 Streptomyces sp. NPDC059679
GGGGGGGGGGGGGGGGGGGGGGGTTGGGGGGGGGGGGGGGGGGGGGCCCGCGCCCCCCCCTCCGCCCGGCCCCCCCCGCCGCCTGCCCCCTTCCCCCCTGGCTGTTACGGCTCTCCGCCGGGCTCCGGGCCCTCGTAGCCCGGCCGGGACGAGGCGTCGACACCGACCTCGTAGCGGATACCGGCGTGCAGCCTGTTGCCGCTGACATGAGCTCCGGTGGAGTGGATGGCGAGCCCGATGGCGTGGTGAGTGGGCGCGGCGAAGGTGTTCTTGGTGATGGTCACGTTCTGGACGTCTTCGAACATCAGGGCCTGCGAAGCGCGCAGCGTCTCGCAGAAGTTGTCCTTGATGACGAAGTCCGAGGTGGTGCCCCGCCCGTCGCCCTCGCCGTCATTGGGCCCCTCGGCCATCAGGCACATGTTGTCGACCTGTTCGCAGCGGTTGCCCTCGATGCGCACCCGGTGGCTGGGCGGGGTGTCGCTGGCGAACGTCTGCATGCAGTCGGCGTGGCGGCCGCCGCTGTTGTCGGTGTCGCGCACCGCGTTGTGCGCGATGGTCAGATCGTCGCCGAAGAAGCGGATGCCGTCGCCGTCCCCGCCCTGCGGGCGGATCACGGTGGTGTTCCGCAGTGTGATCCGGTCGCCGGTCAGCACGACCCCCGGCGCCTGGGGACGGACCGCCCGGAAGCCCTCGACGACCACGTCGTCGGCCTCGACCGTGATCCCCTTCACGGAGTCCCCGCCGCCGGAGTACACGATCGGGTGGCGTGGCGTGCCGCCCTTGGTGATGACCAGCCGGCGCCGGGAGAGGTCGCCGTCGAAGCAGACCACATCGCCCGGCCGCGCCGAGCGCGCCGCGTCGGCGGGTCCGGTGGCGTGCCGGGTGCAGCGCGGGGCCGCGTCCGACCGGGCGGACGCCGTCAGAGCGGTCAGCGTGATCAGAAGCGCGAGAACCGAGATCGCGAGAAAGCCCACGACGTGTTTCCAGGTGATCCGCATGCCGGTCACCGTAGACAGCCGGGGTGGGGACCGGTCCCCACCCCGGCGCATGGCGAACGACGCGACGCCCCGCCCGGAACCGGTCCGGACGGGGCGTCACGCGCTCACGAGCGCTGGAGGACTGAGCGGATCAGTCCTGCTGCGCGCCCTTGGGGAGCTGGCGCCACTTCACCGTGGTGCTGGAGTTGAACGCCCAGTCGAGCATCTTCTTGGCGTCCGGGTACCGCTTCGGGGCGTTGAGAATCACGCCCACCACCGTCCGCCCGTTGCGCTTGGCGGCGAAGACGAGGCACCTGCCGGGCGCGGTACCGGTGCCCGTCTTGATGCCGATCGCGCCGCTGTACGAACCCAGCAGCCGGTTGGTGTTGTTCCAGGAGTACGTCCTCGTCCTGCCGTTGGCCGCCGGCGCCTTCTGAACGGTGTCGACGGACTTGACGACCGTGGAGAGGGTGGAGTTGCCGAGCGCATGCCGGGCGAGCTTGGCCATGTCGCGGGGCGTGGTGTAGTTCTGCCCCCCGTACGAGATGCCGTCGAAGGTGTCGTAGTGGGTCTTGGTCATCCCCAGCGCGGACGCCTTCTTGTTCATCTGGGAGATGAACGACTTGGTGCGCTTGGCCGTGGTGTCGCCGGTGCCGAACGTGTCGGCGAGCGCCATGGCCGCGTCGCAGCCGGACGGCAGCATCAGGGCGTACAGCATCTGCTTGACGGTGAGCTTGTCGCCCTTCTTCAGGTCCGCCTTGCTGCCGCCGACCCGTGCGACGTAGTCGATGTACGACTGCTTGACGGTGACCTTCTTGCTGAGGTTCAGCCCCCGGGAGTCAAGCACCACGACCGCGGTCATGAGCTTGGTGGTGCTGGCCATCGGCCGCTTGGTGTCGGCGGCCTTGGCCCACAGCTGTTTGTTGGCGGTGTTGTCCAGCAGATAAGCGCCCTTGGCGCTGATCCCCGACGGACCGCCGGCGGCCTGCGCGCTCGATACCGGCAGCGCGACCGATACGGCCGCCGCGGATGCGATGACGGCCGCTCCCCAGCGACGCACCGCCGTTCCCCCTAATCTCCTCATATGCCCTCCATCTTCTAGGAATTTCGCGGGCGAGCGCATCATTCCATCGGGTGACGGAGGGACGGAAATCGGGGCGTCAGTTCGATTGTGCGACCCAGTCGTAGGCGATTTGTGCGTCGAACTCCCGCTGGCCGCCCGCGAAGACCAGCCCGGCCGAGGCGAACGCGGCGCCGTCCTGGCCCTCGCTCTCGTCGCTCCCGGGCCGCTGGCCGTCCGGAACGTAGGGCACCGCGATACAGCGCATCCCGGCCCGGCGCGCCGCCTCGACCCCGGGCGCGGAGTCCTCCACCACCCCACACTCGGCCGGAGCGGCGCCCAGCAGGCGCGCGGCCTCCAGGAAGACGTCCGGCTCCGGCTTGCCGCGGCCGACCTCCTCCGCCGAGACGCGCACGGTCAGCAGCGAGCCCAGCCCGGTGGCCTCCAGCGCGGCGTCGATCGCGGTGCGGGAGGACCCGGACGCGACGGCGAGGGGGTGCCCGGCGGTGTGCAGCCGCTCCATGAACGCCCGCATCTGGGGGAAGGCCGTGGCGGAGGTGCCCACCAGCTCCAGGTAGTGGTGGTTCTTGACGGCCAGCAGCTCGTCCACGGGCGCGTCGATGCCGTACTCGGCGCGCAGGGTCTCCAGGGTCTCGCGGGTGCCGATCCCGATGAAGCGGGTGTGCTGCTCCCAGGTGAAGCCGGTGACCCCGTACCGCTCGAGGGTCAGCCGCCCCGCCCTCCCCTTTTTCAAGTGCTCGGTTCGCCTCCGGGGCGCTACAGCCCCTGTCGACGGTCGACCGTGCTCGGCCCTTCGTTCCTCAGGGCCTCCGCGCGCTCTCCCTTTCGACAGCGGCGCGCCCCTTCGGCTCACTCGCTGGGGTAGTGCGGCTCGCTGTCCACGAGCGTGCCGTCCAGGTCGAAGAGCACCGCGGGGGTGCGGGAGGCGCGGGGCGTGGTGCGGGACGTCATGGGCACCAGCATGCCAAGCGGGGCGGTCAGCCCTCCCGGCGGGCTCGCGCCGCCCGGTCCCGTCCGGTCGGGGCCGCCGCCCGTTCCTGCCTGGCCGTGGCCGCCGCCCGCCCCACCGCCTCGACCAGCGGCAGCACCCGGTGGGCCACCCGCTCGCGCAGCGCCATCTCGGTGCGGGTGCGGACCACGCCCGGCAGCTGGATGAGCCGCTGGACGACGTCCTCCAGATGCTCGTTGTCCCGCGCCACGACCCGGGTCAGCAGATCCCCGGCACCGGTGATCGAGAACGCCTCGATGATCTCGGGCACCTCGGCGAGCGCGTCGCCGACGTCGTCCAGATGGCCCTGGGTGACCTCGATGTGGACGAATGCCAGCACCGGATGGCCGAGGGCTGCCGGGGACACGCTCGGCCCATAGGCGGTGATCACCCCGTCGCGCTCCAGGCGGTCGAGCCGCGCCTGTACGGTGCCGCGCGCGACGCCCAGGACCCGGGCGTACTCGCGCACGCTGGTGCGCGGCTGCTCCAGGAGCAGCCGCAGGATCTTCGCGTCCAGCGCGTCCACCGCTGCCGCCATGGGCGGGCGTCCTTTCTCCGGGGTCCACCACGCTGCGGCGATCTTACGGCGGGGCAGCCTGACGCCCGTAGTCCATTGGCCCGCCCCTGGCCGGTGAAACACGCCCCAGGCTGTACCAATGGCCCAGCGATTTCCGGGTCTGTTGAGCCAGCGGCGCGACCATGCTGTGATGACACCGTCGATGGCGCTGCGGATTCCGCGGCGCCTTTTTCATGTACGGGCTGTACGGGCGTCAGGGGAGCGGGGAAGCGGTGCTGAAGAGGGCGTTCGCAGGGGTGTTTGTGGCCGCGGACCCGGGGCGGCTGCGGCTGCGCACCTCGGCGCGCGCCGTCCTCGGCATCGGCCTGGCCGTGGCCGCTGTGGTGGCGTCCGGTCTGCCGCTGTCCGCCGCGATCGCGGGCGGACTCGCGGCGCTGCTCGCGCTGTTCACCGTCGCCGATCCCACGGTGCGGGGGCAGGCGGTCACGACCGCGCTGCTCCCGGTCGTCGGCCTGCCGGTGCTCGCTCTGGCCACCGCGCTGCACGGGCGGCCGCTGGCGCGTGACGCGGCCTTTCTCGCGGTCGTCTTCTGCGGGGTCGCCGCCCGGCGCCGTGGGCCGCGGGGCAACGCGCTCGGCATCTTCGCCTTCATGATGTTCTTCGCCACCCAGTTCCTGCACGCGGTGCCCGGCGAACTGCCGCAGCTGGTGGCGGCGGTGCTGCTCGCGCCGGCCGTGGCGGCCGGTGTGCGGTTCGGCGTCTGGCGCATTGAGCGCGGCTCCCTGCCGCCCGCCGCCGCACCGACGCCCTTGCCGGCCGGGCGGGGGCCGGCTCACCCAGCCACCCGGCAGGCCGTCCAGGCGGTCGCCGCCTGCGGCTTCGCGCTCGCCGTCGGGCAGGCCGTCTCCGGAGAGCGCTGGTACTGGGCCGTCGGCACCGCCTGGTGGATCTTCGTCAACACCGCCTCGCGCGGCGAGACGCTGGTCCGCGGCTTCCGCCGGATCCTCGGCACGGTGTGCGGCATCGCGGCCGGGCTGCTGATCGCCGTACCGCTGCACGGCGCGCCCGTGCCCACCGCCGCCCTCGTCGCCGGCTGCGTCTTCGGCATCTTCTACGCCGCGCCGCTCTCCTACAGCTGGATGATGTTCTTCGTGACGCTGATGGCCGGACTGCTGTACGGGCTCCTCGGCGTGCTCCACCCGGGGCTGCTGGCGCTGCGCCTGGAGCAGACCGTCATCGGCGCCCTCGGCGCGGCCCTCGCCGTCACGGCAGTCCTGCCGGTCACCACGCACGCCGCGACCGACGCCTGGATCAGGCGCGCCCTGCACTGCGTACGGGAGTGCGCCGCCGAGTCCGCCCGGCGGCTCGCGGGCGACCCGGCCGCCGACCCCGCGCCCCGGGTGGCCGAACTCGAAGCGGTGCTGGTCAGGCTGCGGATGTCGATCGCCCCGCTGCTGCACCCGCTCAGCCCGCTGCGCGCCCGTAAGTCCCGGGCCCGGCAGGTCATGGTGGCCCTCGACGACTGCGCCCGGCAGGTACGCGGCCTCGCCGAGGTCGCCGCCGACCCGGACGCCTCCCACGACGCCCGGCTGAACGCCGCCTGTCTGCGAGTCGAGGCCGCGGTGGGGCGCCTGGTGAACCCCGCCGCCCGCCCCGCCGCCGAACCCACCGCGCCCGGAGCCGAGCCGCACCACCACCCGGGCGCGGAGCGCGCCCTCGCCCACCTCCACGGTCTGGAAGCGGCGCTCGCCGGTCTCGCGGCACCGCTGTACGGCGGCGCGCGGGCGCCGCTCGCGGGGGCGTGACGCGCGCGAGCGGCAGATATCCGGGAGTTGGCCGGGTTGGTCTAGACCGCTGCGTTACCGTCGGGCTGCATCTGTAAAGTCGGCGGAAGGGCAGTGCGGTGAGCACCACAGGCAGTGGACAGCGGGCGTACATCGGGTCGTTCACCTCGGCGGGCGGCGCCGGCGTCACGGTCGCGTCCGTGGACGCGGAGACGGGCGGGCTGGTCGCCCTGCACAGTACGGACGCCGTGCCCAACCCCTCCTACCTCGCGCTCGCCCCCGGCGGCGAAACCCTCTACACGGTGAGCGAGACCGACGATGGCGCGGCCGCCGCCTTCCGTGTCGCGGACCCCACCCGGCCGCCCGTCCCGCTGGGCACCCCCGTACCGGTGCGCGGCGCCGCCCCGACGCACCTCGCGCTCGCCGCCGGGCATCTCCTCACCGCCAACTACGGCTCCGGAAGCGTCACCGCGCTCCCGGTCCGGGACGACGGCGCGCTCGCCGAACCGTCGGGGGTGCTGTACCACGAGGGCAGCGGCCCCGACGCCGTTCGCCAGGAGGGCCCGCACGCGCACGCCGTAGTGCCGGACCCGTCGGGGCGCTGGGTGCTCGCGGTCGACCTGGGGACGGACTCGGTGTGGGTGTACGCGGCGGGTACGGGTGGGGGAGCCGGCGTGGCCTTGCGGGTTCACCGCGAGGCCCGGCTGCGCCCCGGCAGCGGCCCGCGCCACCTCGCCTTCCACCCCCGCGGCGAGCGCGCTTACGTCGTCAACGAACTGGACCCGACGGTCACGGTGTGCCGCTGGGACGCGGCGTCCGGCACCCTCGACCCGCTCGGCGGGGTACGCGTCCTGCCGAGCGGTACGGACGTCCCCAACTTCCCGTCAGAGATCGTCGTCTCGGCGGACGGCCGGTTCGCCTGGGTCGCCAACCGCGGCCACGACAGCGTCGCGACCCTCGCCCTCGACGCGTCCGGCGACACGATGACGCTGGTCACCACCACCCCCTGCGGCGGCCACTGGCCCCGCGACCTGACCCTCGCCCCCTCGGGCCGCCACCTCTACGCCGCGAACGAGCGCTCCGGCGATGTGACCTGGTTCCGGATCGACCCGTCATCGGGCGTCCCGACCCGGATGGGCTCACTCGCCGCCCCGGCGGCCTCGTGCGTGATCTTCGCCTGAGCGGGCGACCCGCCGCCCCGCTGCGCAAGCGACGGCCCAGGGCGTCGTACGGGTAAGCGGGGCGGCGGCCCCGGTGGCGGGGCCGCCATGTACCCGTGCGGCTCAGCGCGGCGTCAGCGCATGGCCGGGTTCGGCTGGAGCTTGATGCCCAGGACCGTCGCGTACTTCGCCAGCACCAGCTTGCCCACGGCCGGGTACGCGCCGAGCGGCTCCGCCGCCGCGCACTCCGCTTCTTCGGCGGCGGCCGCGGGGAGGTCGGCCGCGACCTCGGGACCGATGAGGTAGGGGGCGAGGGCCAGCCGGGTGGAGCCGGCCGTGCGCAGTTGCTCGGCGACGCGGACGACGGCCCCGTCCTCGTCCAGCGCGGCGGCCATCACCGGTATGGCCAGGCGCGCGGAGAGCAGCATGCCGGTGATGCCACCGGCCTGGGCCGCCTCGGCGCCGCCGACCGTGGCGAGGACGATCCCGTCCGCGGCGGTGGCGACCGTGAAGAGGCGGGCGCGGTCGGCGCGGGCGAGGCTCGCCTCCGACAGGCGTACGTGCAGCGCCTCGGCGAGGAGCGGATGCGGGCCGAGGACGTCGGTGAGTTCGGCGGCGGAGCCGCTGTGCTTGACGGCCTGGCGTATCCGGCGCAGCAGCGCGTTGTCCGGCCCGGCGAGCAGCGGCACGACGACGGCGGAGGCGGTCTCGTCGGTGACGGCGGGCTCGGCGGCGGCCGCCGCGGCCGCGCCCTCCTCGCCCAGCGCCTCCGCTTCCGCCTCGGCCTTGGCCTTGGCCGCAGCGGCGGCCCGGCGGGCGCGCTCGCCGCGCTCCTGCGCGGCGCGGGTGAGCACGCCCTCGAGCGCCGGGAAGTCCTCGCTCGCGCCTTCCCCGTCACCGTCGCCGTCCACGTACCCGATCCGGGCGTCGAGGCCGGGCAGCTCGGAGCGGGCGATGCTCAGGACCTCCTCGGCCAGGCTCCGGGTGGCGTCGTCAGGCGAACCCGGGACGGCCAGCACCAGCGGAGGGGCGCCTACAGGGGCGACCACGGGCTCCGGTCGGCGGTGCCGTCCGGGCTGGCGGGGACGCGGCATTCGTACAGGCAGGCCGGACGCGGGCCCAGTGGGGGAGCTCATGGCGCCGCATGTTAGTCGCTTGTTGTGATCGACTGTTCGGGAGGGTGCGACGCGGGGTCTTCTGTCCCTATTTGCCGAGCCGTGTTGTTCGACACTGTTCGCTTTACCGCTGTTTGCCTTGACGCCGTGCGATGGCGGGTTCAGGACTCCGGAGCGACCGAGCCGACGTCCATGACGCGCAACAGCGCCGCGTCCAGCGGCAGGCGCAGCGAGTCCGTGGCGAGCGCCGTGGCGATGCGCACCGCGCCGGCCAGCGGATCCCCGGCCGCCTCGGTCACCCGGGCGTTCGGCAGCCGCTCGGCCAACTGGGCGCGCAGCGGTACGAGCAGGGGCGCGCCCATACGGAAGAGGCCGCCGGTGAGTGCCACCACACGCCCCTCCACATCCGGGCAGACCGCCTCCGCGGCTTGCGCGATGTGCTGTGCGGCGCCCCGCAGGATCGCGGCCGCGACCGGATCCCGCTCCGCGCAGCGCCCGACCTCGGGCGCGAACGAGGCCAGCACGGCGGGCCGGTCGGGGCGCGGATACAGCTTCCCCGGCAGCTCGCCCGCCGGTCCGAAGACCGCTTCCAGACGCGCCAGCAGCGGCTGTGAGCCGCCCTCCCGCCCGTCGTACGCGCGCATCGCCGCTTCGAGTCCGGCCCGGCCGATCCAGGCGCCGCCGCCGCAGTCGCCGAGGAGATGGCCCCAGCCGTCGGCACGGCGCCAGCCGCCGCCCCTGCGGGCACCGGCAGTCGAACGGGCGGTGTTTTCCCCGCCGCCGTCACCGTCCGCGCCGCCCGTGCCGTCCGCGCCGCCCGTGCCGTCCGCGCCGCCCGTCCCGTCCGCGCCGCCCGTGCCGTCCGCGCCCGCCGTATCGCTCGGCAGGGCGCCCAGCGCGATCAGGCCCGTGCCGGCCGCGACCACCGCGCCGGGCCGCTGGCCGAGGGCGCCGGCGTAGGCGGTCACCCCGTCGGCCGCCAGGGCCAGCCGCCGGGTGCCCAGCGAACTCGCCAGCGCGTCCGGCAGCTTGGCGCGCAGATCGTCGCCGAGCGAGGCCATGCCCGCGGCGCCGACGCACACCGCCGCCACCCGGTCCGCCCCCGCCTCGCGCAGCAGTGCGCGGGCGGCGGGGAGCACTCGGGCGAGCAGGCTGTCCGCGTCGATGCCCCGGTCGCCGACCACGGCGGGCGTGGGCACGGACGAGGACCAGGTCAGCCCGCTCGCCGGGCCGTCGCCCCCACCGCCGCCCCGCTCCTCGCCGCCGTCCTCGTCTCCCTCGTACGGGGCGTCCGCGCGGGCGAGCGCGACTCGGACGCCGGAGCCGCCGGAGTCGATGCCGAGTACGAATCCCTGCTCCGTACTGTCGCCCACCGCTCAGCCGAACCCGCGCGCGTCCTGCTTGAGCGCGGTGTCGACGGTCAGTGCGGTGGCCACGACGAGGCTCAGCAGCGGGTCGGGCAGCTGGCGGTGGATCTGCAGGACGTAGTTGTCCGCGGTGGTGAACATCGTCTTCGCCAGACCTTCCCAGGTCTTGGTGATCCGGGCGATCTCGGTGTCGGTGTGGTCGACGATGGCGAAGTTCCAGGCCCGCCAGTTCTCCGCCTTGATGGCGCCGATCTGCTGGCCGTTGACCTGAATGGCGAAGTTGATCTTGCCGATGGCGTTCTGCTGCACGATCTCGCCGACCGGCTGCCCGTCCGGGCGCGTCACGAGCACCTTGGACTTGATGAACTTCGCCGGGCGGGTGAGCACCAGATGCGGCTGCCCCTGGGCATCGCGGATCTCGAGCTTGTGGGTCATGAACTGGTCGAGGCTGGAGACGAACCGAGCCACCTTCTTCAGGGTGCTCTGGCCGACCTGGACCACCGAGCCGATGGTGCGCCCGTGCTGGTCGAAGACGCTGTACTCGTTGGTGAGCTCGATCAGCTTGGCCTTCTGGTTCACCACCAGCACCGGCTCGCTGAAGAGCGTGCCGCCGCCGGCGTGGACCGGGGCGACGCCCGCCTGCTGCTGCACCTGGCGCTGGACCTTGGCCGGGTCGGCGACCGGCGCCTGCTGCTGCGGGACCTGCCCGGGCTGGCCAGGGTGGGTGTGCTCGGTCCACTGCGCGCCGTCCCACCAGCGCAGCAGGTTGGGCGTGCCCTGCGGGTCGGCGTACCAGCCCGCAGGGGTGTTCGGATGTGTCGTCATGGCGGGCAGACTACCCGCCCCTCACCAGGAAGGAAGCCGTCAGGGAAGGCGCCAGTCCACCGGCTGGGCCCCTTGCTGTACCAGGAGGTCATTGGCCCGGCTGAACGGACGTGAGCCGAAGAAGCCGCGGTCGGCGGACATGGGGGAGGGGTGCGCGGATTCGACGGCGGGCAGGCTGCCGAGCAGCGGGCGCACGTTCCGGGCGTCGCGGCCCCACAGGATGGACACCAGGGGGCGGCCACGCGCGGCCAGCGCCCGGATGGCCTGCTCGGTGACCTCTTCCCAGCCCTTGCCGCGGTGCGCGGCGGGCCGGCGCGGCGCGGTGGTCAGCGCCTTGTTGAGCAGCAGCACGCCCTGCGCGGACCACGGGGTCAGATCGCCGTTGGACGGGCGGGGCAGGCCGAGGTCGGTGTGCAGCTCGCGGTAGATGTTCTCCAGGCTGCCGGGCAGCGGGCGCACCTCGGGGGCCACCGAGAAGCTGAGCCCCACGGCGTGGCCGGGCGTCGGATAGGGGTCCTGACCGACGATCAGGACGCGCACCTCGTCGAAGGGCTGCTGGAAGGCGCGCAGCACATTCTGTCCGGCCGGCAGATAGGTGCGCCCCGCCGCTATCTCGGCCCGCAGGAAGTCGCCCATCGCGGCGATGCGTCCTTCGACCGGCTCAAGTGCCTTGGCCCAGCCTGCTTCTACGATTTCGTTCAAGGGTCGTGCAGCCACGTCGCGTCACTCTAGTGGTTCAGCGCGTGGCCGTGCGCCACCTCACCCGGGCAGGTCCCTCAGCTCACCCCACCACCGCCGCCCGTACGCACAGCACGTCCGGAAGGTGCTCGGCGACCAGCCGCCAGCTGTCCCCGTCGTCCGCGCTCGCGTACACCTCGCCGTTGCGGTTGCCGAAGTAGACGCCCGCCGGGTCGGCGTCGTCCGTGCGCAGCGCGTCACGCAGCACCACCCCGTAGTGGTCGGCCTTCGGCAGCCCGGCGGACAGCTCGGACCACGACGCCCCCGCGTCCTCGGTGCGGAAGACCCGGCAGCGGTAGCCGGGCGGATAGCGGTCCGAGCCGTCGCTGATCGGGAACACATAGGCCACGCCGCCGCGCCGGGGGTGGGCGGCGACGGCGAATCCGAAGTCGGCGGGCAGCCCCTTGCCGATCTCCAGCCAGGTCGCCCCGGCGTCGTCGCTGCGGTACACCCCGCCGTGGTTCTGCAGATACAGCCGGTCGGGGTCCGCCGCGTCCGGCGCGATCTTGTGCACGCACTGGCCGAACTCCGGGTACGGATCGGGCAGGAACTCCGCCTTCAGCCCGGTGTTGGACGGGGCCCAGCTCGCCCCGCCGTCCGCGGACCGGTACACCCCGCCCGAGGACACGGCCGCCAGCACCACATCGGCGTCGCGGGGGTCGGTGACGACCGTATGGACCGCCTGCCCGCCGAAGCCCGCGCCCCACTCCGGCCGCTGCGGGTGATCCCACAGGCTCCGTACGAACGCGAAGGTCTCGCCGCCGTCGTCGGACCGGAAGACGGCGCCCGGCTGAGTGCCCGCGTACACCACATCGGGCGCGGCGGGCCCGGCCGGATGCAGCTGCCACACCCGCTCCAGCGAGGTGTCGGTGCCCTCCGGGAACCGCACCGCGGGCGCGGGCGGTTCGTGCCAGGTGCGCCCGAGGTCGTCGGAGCGGAAGACCGACGGACCCCAGTGCGAGCTGTCGGCCCCGGCCAGCAGCCGGGGCACGGCGCGGCGGGTGTCGATGCCGACGGAGTACACCGCCTGCATCGGGAAGTGGGGACCGGTCAGGTCCCAGCCCCCGCCCCCGCGGCGCCCGAGGAACAGCCCCTTGCGGGTGCCGATGGCGAGCAGGACGTCATCCATGGCGCATCACTCCTTGCGATGTGTCCGGCATCACAGAGCCAGCACCTCAGAGTCTGCACCCCACCACTGACAACGGCCCGCTCCCTCACGTCACTCCAGCTCAGACGGCCCGGCCGTACTGCGGCGGGACCGGGGCGACCGCGCCGAGATCACGCGCCGCGTGCCGCGCCCAGTACGGGTCGCGCAGCAGCTCGCGGCCGAGCAGCACGGCGTCCGCCTCGCCGCCCGCGACGATCTTCTCGGCCTGCTCCGGTTCGGTGATCATGCCGACCGCGGCGACCGGAAGCCCGGTCTCGGCCCGGACGCGCGCGGCGAACGGCACCTGGTAGCCCGGGCCGGTCGGGATCCGCGCCCGCGCCGCGTTGCCGCCGGTGGAGACGTCCAGCAGGTCCACTCCATGGGCGCTGAGCTCCCGCGCGAACCGCACGGTGTCGTCGGCGGTCCAGCCCTGGCGTTCGTCGGAGTCGTCCTCGGTCAGCCAGTCGGTCGCCGAGATCCGGAAGAACAGCGGCAGCTCGTCCGGCCACACCGCGCGTACGGCGTCCACGACCTCGAGCGCGAAGCGCGTCCGGTTCTCGAAGGACCCGCCGTACTCGTCGGTGCGGCGGTTGCTGTACGGCGAAAGGAACTCGCCGATCAGATAGCCGTGCGCGCCATGGACCTCGGCGACCTCGAACCCGGCCGCCAGCGCGCGCCGCGCCGCCTCGGCGAACTGGCCCACGATCTGCTGGATCTGCTCGACCGTCAGCTCCTCGGGCACCGGGTGGCCCTCGTCGAACGGCAGCGGGCTGGGCCCGAGCGGCTGCCAGCCGCCCCCGTCCTCGGCCACGGGCCCGCCGCCCAGCCACGGCCGGTCGGTCGATGCCTTGCGTCCGGCATGGGCCAGCTGGATGCCCGGCGTGGTGCCGCGCTCCTTCAGGAACGCGGTGATCCGGCGGAACGCCTCGGTCTGGGTGTCGTTCCACAGGCCCAGGTCGGCGGGGCTGATCCGGCCCTCGGGGCTGACGGCGGTGGCCTCGGTCAGGATCAGACCGGTGCCGCCGACGGCGCGCGAGGTGTAGTGCGAGAAGTGCCAGTCGCCCGCCACGCCCGCGTCCGGGCCGCTGGCCTCGGCGGAGTACTGGCACATGGGGGACATCCAGATCCGGTTGGGAATGGTCAGCGACCGCAGGGTGTAGGGCTCGAACAGCGCACTCACGGCAGGCTCCGTCTCAGGTCTTCGCCAGTGGATCGCTCGTACGATAACCCTCGTAGTACGCCAAACGTCAAACTACGAGAGGTCTCGTACAATGGGATCTCGTCACGAGGCACGAGGCACCGAGGAGCAGCCGTGCAGCCGCAGACCCCCGCCCCGCCACCGTCGACCAGCCGTGCATTGGAGCACCCCGCACCCGACGCCATCCGCCTCGAAGACGTGCTGCACGCGCTGTCCGACCCCATGCGGCTGCGGGTGGTGCGGACCCTGTCGGAACAGGCCCGCGAACTGACCTGTTCCGATATCGAGCTGCCGGTGAGCAAATCCACCACCACCCACCACTTCCGGGTGCTGCGGGAGTGCGGGGTGATCAGCCAGATCTACCGGGGCACCGCCAAGATGAACGCGCTGCGCCGCGAGGATCTAGACGCGCTGTTCCCCGGACTGCTCGACAGCGTCCTGCTCGCCGCCGACCGCCAGGACCTGGTCCCCGGCGGCTCGGCGGGCGACGGGCGCTGACGCCGCCTGACCGGACCCGGTCGGCAGATGGTTGAAGAGCAGGTTGAGCGCGATGGCGGTGAGGCAGCCCGCGCTGATCCCGCTGGTCATGATCGTCTGGAACCAGTGCGGGAACTGCTCATAGACCCCCGGCACGCCCACCGGCAGCAGCCCGACGGCGACCGAGACCGCGACCACCGTGAGGTTGTGGTTGTCCCGGAAGTCCACCCCGGCCAGCGTCCGCAGCCCGCTCGCCGCGACCGTCCCGAACATCACCAGACCGGCCCCACCCAGCACCGGCGCCGGGACCGCCGCGACCAGCGCGCCCAGCTTGGGCTCCAGCCCCAGCAGCACCAGAATCCCGCCCGCCGCGGCCACCACCCACCGGCTGTGCACCCGCGTCATCCCCACCAGGCCGACGTTCTGGGCGAAGGCCGTGTACGGAAAGGTGTTGAAGACCCCGCCCAGCAGGGTGGCGGCACCGTCCGCGCGCAGCCCGTCCGCGAGCCGCCGGGCATCGACCTCACGGCCGGTCATCTCGCCCACCGCGATGAAGTCCCCGGTCGTCTCGGTCATCGACACCACGGCGACCACCAGCATCGACGCCACGGCCGCCGCCTCGAAGGTCGGGGCGCCGAAGTGGAAGGGCGTGGAGACACCGACCCAGTCGGAGTCGCCCACCCCCGAGAAGTCGGTGAAGCCGAGCGGTACGGCCGCCGCCGTCCCGGCCACGATGCCGGCCAGCACCGCGACCCGGCCCAGAAAGCCGGGCGCGAAGCGCTGCACGGCCAGCACGGTGATCAGCACCCCGGCGGCAAGACCCAGGTTCTTCGGCGCCCCGAAGTCCGCCGAACCCTGGCCGCCCGCCGCCCAGTTGCCCGCCACCGGCAGCAGCGACAGGCCGATGACCAGGATCACCGTGCCGGTCACCAGCGGCGGGAAGAAGCGCAGCAGCCGCCCGAAGACCGGCGCGAGCAGGATCATCGCGAGGCCCGAGACGAGCACCGAACCGTAGATCGCCGGCAGCCCGCCGCCCCCGGTGCCGATCAGCACCATCGGGGTGACCGCCGCGAAAGTACAGCCCTGCATGATCGGCAGCCGTACGCCGAACCGCCACAGCCCCACGCACTGCAGCACGGTCGCTATCCCGCACAGCAGCAGATCCGCGTTGATGAGGTACGCCAGATCCGCGGGCGGCAGCTTCATGGCGCCGCCGACGATCAGCGGCACGGCGACCGCGCCCGCGTACATCGCGAGCACATGCTGCAGACCGAAGGCCGCGAGCTGTCCGGGCGGCGGGACCTCGTCCACGGGATGGCGTGCGGGCTTCATGGCGGCTCCTTTTGCGGCTACGGGAATGCTGGGGAGTGGGTAGCACGACAACTGGGCGCGACGATAGAAGCCTTGAACAGTCTGTTGATTTCACCGGCGTTGCGGCTGTGTGTTCCGGGAAGGGGCGGAGCTCAGCCCCGGGCGTCGCGGGCCGCGGTCAGCAGTCCGGGCCAGTCCGGGATCTTCACCCGAGGCCGCCCCAACGCCTGCCCGAGCGCCGACTCCGCCGCCTCGATCCGCAGCCAGCCGGGCCACTCCACCGGCTCCAGACCCATCGCGCGCAGCGCCGCCCGCGGGTCCTCGGCCACGGGGCGCGCGGCGAGGGCGGCGGCGTCGGACAGGAGGGAGGTGATGGTCTCCTTGGCGCACGACCGGTTCGTCCCGATGACCCCGGTCGGCCCCCGCTTGATCCACCCCGCGACGTACTCGCCGGCCGAGGGCGCGCCGCCGCGCACCACCCGCCCCTGCTCATGCGGGACCGTCCCGCTGGCCGCGGCGAACGGCAGCCCGGGCAGTGGTACGCCCCGATAGCCGACCGAGCGCAGGACCAGCTGCGCCGGTACGTCCTCGAAGTCGCCGGTCCCGGCGACCCCGCCCATCCCGTCCGGCGCGGTCCGCTCGAACCGCACCGCCCGTACGGCGCCCTCGCCGAGCACCGCCGCCGGGCGCAGGAAGAAGCGCAGATGGATCCGGCGCGGCCGGCCCACGGGCTCGTGGCGCGCCCAGTCGCGCAGCACCTCCACATTGCGCCGGATGGGCCCCGGCAGCCGCGACGGGTCGGCGAACGCCGGGTCCATCGCCAGCTCCTCGGGCCGCACCAGCACATCGGCGCCGGCCAGCGCGCCGAGCTCGCGCAGCTCCTTGGTGGTGAACTTGGCCTGCGACGGACCGCGCCTGCCGACCATGTGCACATCGGTGACCTGGCTGTCGGCGAGCGCGTCGAGGGCGGCGTGCGGTACGTCGGTGGCGCGCAGCTCCTCCGCCCCGCGGGCGAGCACCCGCGCCACGTCGACCGCGACATTCCCGACCCCGATGACCACGGCGGAGCGCGCGCCCAGCGCGAAGGCGTCGATCGCCGAGTCGGGGTGGGCGCTGTACCAGGAGACGAACTCGGTGGCCGAGAAGCTGCCCGGCAGCTCCTCCCCGGGGATGCCGAGCCGTCGGTCGGACGCCGCCCCGACGCAGTACACGACCGCGTGGTACAGCCCGAGCAGCCGCTCGGGCACCAGCGGCGCCGGCCCCACCGGCACATTGCCCAGGAAGCTGACCCGGGGGTGCTCCAGGACCGTGCGGAGGGTGTTCTGCAGCGACTTGATCTTCTCGTGGTCCGGGGCGACCCCGTAGCGCACCAGCCCGTACGGACAGGGCAGCCGGTCCAGCACATCCACGGCCACATCGGGCACGGCCTGCTGCTGGACGAGCGCCTGGGCGGCGTAGACCCCGCTCGGCCCGGATCCGACGACTGCTACGCGAAGCACGGCGGAGCTCCTTCCGCAGGATGTCTCCAGCATCGCACCCGATGGGGCTAAGGTCCGGCTTACGCGCCGGACAACAGGCTCCCGGGTGACGGCCGAGGCCGGAAGCTGACGTTCCGGAGCGGAGGTCGGCGTTACGGACCGGAGCCGGGCGCCCGGCTCCGGGCGCTGTCCGTGATTCGCGCGATGCGCGCTATCCGAGTTGCTGCATCCGCCGGATCTCGGCACTCTGCTGCGCGATGACGTCGTCCGCCATCTCCTCCACCTTCACGTTGTTGCCCTGCGCCAGCACGTCCGTGGCCATGGAGATCGCGCCGGAGTGATGGGTGATCATCAGCTTGAGGAAGAGCTTGTCGAACTCGGCTCCGTCGGCGGCGCGCAGCTGATCCAGCTGCTTCTGGGTGGCCATACCGGGCATGAAGCCGTGGTCGTGCCCGCCCTCGTGGCCCGCCGTGCCGCCTTCCGTACCGCCGTCGGTGCCGCCGTTCGTCTGCAGCCAGCCCTTCATCGCCTCGATCTCCGGCTTCTGCCCGGCGGAGATGCGCTCGGCGAGCCGTTTGACCTTCGACGACTTCGCCCGGTCGGGGGCCAGGGCGGTCATCACCAGGGCCTGCCGGTGGTGCTGGATCATCATGCGTACGTAGCTGAAATCGGCCGCGTTGGGGGAGTCGTCGTCCTTCGCCTTCGCCGCCTCTTCGGCCGTCAGTTTCCTGGCCGCCTCCCCGGGTTTGCCCGGTGCGATCACCGAGGGCCCGGAGTCCTTGGCCTTGTCGCCGGCCTTGTCGCCGCCGTCGGCCTCGCAGCCGGTGAGGGCCAGCACCAGGGCCGCGGCCAGCGCCGCGACCGCGAGCGAGGCGGCGCGTGCGGCACGGGCGGTCGTGGTCGTACGCCGGATCAACACCGTGACCTCCAGAGACTTTTACGAGCTGTGCTGACCGTATTAGCACGTAAGTGGCTGATCCATGCAAGGAATCTTCGTTACATATTCATTGCCGACTGTTGAGGTGTACATGGATCGAGCGATACTGCCCAGGGCCCACGTCTACACATCGTTCGATCCCGAACGGGAACGACCCGAACGGGAAAAGAAGGGAGGACGCAGTTGAAGCCGTGGCACAGACTCCAGACGCGCCATAGACCCTCGATGCGCCCCCGACACCTCGGCACCGCCGTAGCCGCCTTCGGTCTGCTCGCCTCGCTGTTCGCCGCGAGCCCGGCGGCCGCGACGCCCGACCCCGGAGCCACCCCGAAGAGTGAACGGGTGTCCGAGGGGCAGGCCGATGAGGTCAAGGCGGCCATCAAGGACGGCGAGATACCCGGTGTGGACGAGATCGTCCACAGCGACAACGTCAGCCATCTGACGAACATCCCCAAGCAGGCCCTCAAGGGCACCAATTCGGACCTGGCCTTCCAGGGCAAGTACGCCTTCGCGGGCAACTACGACGGCTTCGTCATCTACGACATCAGCAACCCGAAGCAGCCGAAGACCGTCAGCCAGGTGCTGTGCCCGGGCTCGCAGAACGACATCAGCGTCTCCGGGAACCTGCTCTTCCTCTCCACGGACTCCTCGCGCAGTGACAACTCCTGCAACAGCACCACGCAGCCCGCCACGGAGAAGTCGTCCTGGGAGGGCATGAAGGTCTTCGACATCAGCGACAAGACCGAGCCCAAGTACGTCGCCGCCATCGAGACCTCCTGCGGCTCGCACACCCACACCCTTGTGCCCGAGCGGGACAACGTCTACATCTACGTCTCCTCGTACTCCCCGGACGCCACCTTCCCGGACTGCCAGCCGCCGCACGACGGCATCTCCGTCATCAAGGTGCCGCGCCGCGCGCCCGAGAAGTCGGCGGTCGTCGACTTCCCGGTGCTCTTCCCGGACGGCGGCAACCCGGGCGCGCCCACCAACCCGGGCGTGTCCAAGACGACCGGCTGCCACGACATCACCAGCTTCCCCAAGCTCAAGCTGGCGGCGGGCGCCTGCATGGGTGACGGCATCCTGCTGGACATCGCCGACCCCGCCAAGCCGCGCGTCATCGACCGGGTCGAGGACAACGTCAACTTCGCGTTCTGGCACTCCGCGACCTTCAACGAGCGCGGCAACAAGGTCGTGTTCACCGACGAGCTCGGCGGCGGCGGGGCCGCGACCTGCAACGCGGAGGTCGGCCCCGACCACGGCGCCGACGGCATCTACGACATCGTCGGCAAGGGCGACCAGCGCAAGCTGGTCTTCCGGAACTACTACAAGATCCCGCGCTACCAGGCGAACACCGAGAACTGCGTCGCCCACAACGGGTCGCTGATCCCGGTCAAGGGCCGCGACATCATGGTCCAGGCGTGGTACCAGGGCGGCGTGTCCATCTGGGAGTTCACCGACTCCAAGAACCCGAAGGAGATCGGCTACTTCGAGCGCGGTCCCATCTCCGCCGACACGCTGGTGGGCGGGGGCTCCTGGTCCGCGTACTACTACAACGGCTACATCTACTCGAACGACATCGCCAAGGGCTTCGACGTCCTGAAGATCGACGACCGGCGCACCGACGGCGCCCGGTCGGTGCGGCTGAGCGAGCTGAACGTACAGACGCAGCCCGACTACCGCTGACCGTCCGCCCCGGACGGCTTCCGGCCGTCCGGGGCGTCACCACCGGTGTCGCCGACCGTCTCGCCGCCTGTTCCGCTGTCTGCTTCGGCGTCGTCACCCGCCTGTGCGCCCGGCGGGACGCCCAGCTCCCAGTCCAGCTTGTAGCGGTTGAAGAGCTCGGCCCGCAGCCGCTCGACCGGCACCGGGGCCCCCGGCAGCAGCACCGCGACCACCGCGCCCATCAGCTGCGCGCGTAACAGCACATAGTCGGCGTCCGGTTCCGACGATCCGTACCGGACCATCGTCTCGCGGAGCAGCGCGGCCAGCCGCTGCTGCTCGGCGCACTTGATGAACCCCTCGGCCGTCAGGATGCCCGCCATATGCGTCCGCATCAGCCGCGGACGCTCCACGGCGAGCCCCAGGATCGCGTCGATCGCCCGCGCCAGCCACTCCCGGCCCGCGTCCTCGCCTTCCGGCAGCGGTTCGCGCTCGAGCCCCTTGGCCAGCTCCAGATGCATCAGCCGGTGCACGGCCGTCTGCAGCAACTGGCGCTTGCCGGGGAAGTAGTAGGAGACGAGGCCGCGCGCGGCCCCCGCCCGGTCGGCGATATCGGCGAGCGTCGTCGCCTCGTAGCCGCGCTCGCCGACCAGCTCGACCGTCGCCTGCAGCAGACGCTCCTGGGATCGACGGCGCAACTCCTCATTGACCGAAGCGCTGCGGGGGGACATGCTGTAACTCCTGCGTTGACTGGCTCTTGGCCAATATACTCAGTGAGGTCTCGGGTTGTCCGCCACCGTGCCCTGGGCGGCCCCGATACTCCGTCGATTTCGGGCGACGCGGGGGATCGCCCGAAATCGACGGTTTTGCCGCGTCTATGACGGGTCGTTGTGGCGAATTCGCAGGGTTGTCAGGCCGTCTCGGCGCCGCCCGCGAGATCCAGCACCGGCCGCAGCCCGTCGGGCCGCTGATCCACCGGCAGATGGTCCACCAAGTGCACCCGGCACCCCAGCCGCGACGCTCCCCCGTCCGCCCGCCGGTCGTCCCCCGCCATCACGGTGTCGGCCGGGGCCAGCACGAGCGCGTCGCACGCCACCCGGAACAGCCGGGGGTCCGGTTTCTGGATGCCGTGCTCGTACGACAGCACATAAGCGTCCACGAACTCGTCGAGACCGTGCGCCCGGAACACCGGCCGCAGATCCCAGCCGATGTTGCTGACCACCGCGATCCGCACCCCGCGCCGCCGCAGCTCGCCCAGCACCTCGGCCGTGTCGGGGTACGGCCGCCAGGCGGCCGGCTCCATATGGCGGTCGTACAGCGCGTCGTACAGCTCCGGATCGGGCAGCGGCACCTCGCGGGCCAGGCCGGTGTAGGCGGCGCGGTGGTCCTCGGCGCGGCGGTCCCGTACGCCCCACAGCTCGGTCAGATGGGGCGGTACGGCCTGGGGCGGGGCGCCGCCCGGCAGCGCCCCCGCGTCCTCCAGCTGCCGCGCGTACCGTGGAATCTCCTCCTCCGGGATGGCCGCGCCCGTTGCGTCGAGCGCGGCCCGCAGCCAGGACTCGGTCGGCTCGATACGGAAGAGGGTCCCGGAGAAGTCGAAGAGCGCACCCTTGATCGTCATGCCCTCATCGTTCCAGGCGAGACCCCTCACCGGGGCGTATCGGGCGATTCCCCCGCCGGCTCGTCCTGACGGCCCGGCGGGAGCCGCCGGGGGTACGGGTACGCGGCCGCCGCGGCGCAGACCAGGGCGGCGCCCAGCAGCCAGCCGCCCAGGACGTCGGAGAGCCAGTGCACCCCCAGATACACGCGGGTGAACCCCACGCCGGCCACGGACACCGCGGCCACCAGCGCCACTGCCCTCAGCCACGCCCGCCGCGCCCCGCACAGCGCCATCACCCACAGCAGCAGCCCGAACGCGACGGTGGTGGTGAGGGCGTGGCCGGACGGGAAGGCCGCATAGTGCGCCGAGTCCACCGGGTTCCGCCAGCGCGGGCGCTCCCGGCCGACCGCCGCCTTGACCCCCTGCTGGAGCGCGGTCCCCGCGGCGGAGACGGCCATGACCCACAGCGCGAGCAGCCGCTCCCGGCGCCACAGCAGCCACCCTACGAGCAGCGCCGTCCCCGCACGCATCGTCCAGGGGTCCCACACCCAGTCGGTCAGCGCTTTGTTGGCGTCGGTCCAGCCGTGGTGCGTCACCGCCGTCCGGTGCAGGGCTTCGGCGACGTCCCCGTCGGCGTCCTCCAGCGGACCCCAGCGGGCCACGACCAGGATCAGCAGGACCATGAACAGCACGGTCAGGACAGCGGCGGTACGTACGGCACGGAGCCTCAAGACGTGCATAGGACGATGATCGCGCACTGACGGGTGCGCGCGTCGGCCAGGGCTCCCGGGCGCGGACGAGGGACGCGTGTCCCGCCCCCGGTCACCTCCCGCGGAGTGCTCCGCTCAGCCCAGCACCCGCAGCGCCGGGACCAGCGTGACCACGAGCGGTACGACGGGGACCAGCGCCGCCGCGGCCGTCAGCCGCAGGCGGCGTGCGGGGGAGAGCCGCGCGGCGGGGGCGAGCAGCCGGTCCACCCGCCGCGGGACCTCCGCGAGCTGGGCCGGGACGGGCCCGAACACCCCGCGGTGCTCGTTCAGTTCGACCAGCGCGAGCGCGGTCGTCAGCCGCCCGAAGCGGCGCGAGGCGGAGTCGTCGGCGGCCAGCTCCACCAGCCGGTGCACCTGGTCGCGGAAGGCCGCGAACACCGGCACCTGCGGAAAGCCCGTGGCCAGCGCGGAGGAGCAGTGCAGCAGCCAGTGGTGGCGGGCCCGGGCGTGCCCCTGCTCATGCGCCAGTACGGCGTCCAGCCGGCGGCCCTTCAGGCGGCGCAGCGCCGCCGTGGTGATGACCAGCCGGGGCGGCGTGCCCGGCAGCCACCACGCCTCGGGCCGCTCGCCCTCCAGCACCACCAGCCGGTCCCCGGTGGGCTCCTCGCCGGGCAACGCCGGGCAGCGGTCGAGCAGTTCGGCCCGCCGCTGCTTGCGCCGCGTCCGCGCCCGGCCGATCTCGCGCGTCAGCATCAGCGCCGTCCACACGGCGCCGCAGGCCAGGGCGAGTGCGACGGGGGCGGCCCAGGGTCCGTACGCGGACAGCGCGTACGCCTCCACCACGCCGTGGGGCGCGGGGGCGAAGACATTCCCGCGCACGGCCTGCGAGGCCGCCGCCGCGGTCAGTGCCATGGTCAGCCCGCAGCACAGCAACACGGCGACCACCACGCACTGCCACACCCACAGGGCGAGCACTGGTTCGCGGTCGGCCCAGTCGGACCGGGCCAGCAGGCGGGGCGCCATTGCCGCCGCCAGGGCGCCGAGGCCCATCAGCGCGAGCGGGACCATCATGGCCGTTACCTTATGAGCGCGGTGTCGGGGCGGGTACGGTCCTGCGGCCGGAAGTGACGTACGCCACGATCACCGGAGGCCGGGCGAGATCGCCCCGGGCGCCGACTCAGAGCGTCAGCAACATCGCCAGCATCCCGATCCCCATGGACAGCCTGCACGCGTCGGCCAGTTCGGGCCGCCGCGACCAGGCGAGGCCACTGGAGCTCCCGCTCGCCCCGGCCGGCGCCAGCCGGGTCGCCGACCACACCACGTACACCGCGAAGTACAGGAGCAGCACGGCGGTGAGCGCCGGTACGCCGCCCGGCACCCGGCCCTGCGCCGCGTGCCCGGCGTGGCCGTGGCCCCCGGCCGGGGTGCCCACCGCCATCGCGAGCGCCATATAGACCATCGCCAATGCCCCGACCGCGTGGTGCAGATGGTGCCCCAGTGCCCTGCCGCCGCCGTGCCACGCGGGCAGCAGCGCCCGTACGGCCGCCACGGCGAACACCGCCGCGAGCAGGGGCGGGCCCCAGGGCCGGGGATCCAGGGCCGCGGCGGGCACCGCCATCACCGCCATCCCCCACCCCATCAGCGCCTCCGCCCCCGCGGCCCGTCGCACCCGGCCGGGCGGCTCGCCGCGCATCCGCAGCAGGCAGTACGACCCCGTGGCCGCGCACAGCGCGACCAGCAGCCAGCCGACCAGCGGTGGTCCGTGCACGGCGCACCTCCCGGGACGGACGGATCCCCCGGAGGCTGCCCGGTGAGCGCCCCGCACACGGGAGCGCACGGGGGCAACGGGGGAGCGCGATCCCCCCGCCCCAGGGCCCCGCCCCAGGGCCCGAAGTCGCGATCTTGACCTCGTGCGCACTCCAAGTCCTAGCGTCCCGGGACATGAGCACCGAGCAACACAAGATGGGCAGCGGTTTCGGCGCGCACAGCACGGCGGACGACGTACTCACCGGCATCGACCTGTCGGGCAGGACCGCCCTGGTCACCGGCGGCTACTCCGGTCTCGGCCTGGAGACCACCCGGTCACTCGCCCGGGCCGGCGCCCATGTCGTCGTCCCGGCCCGCAGGCCCGCCACCGCGGAGGAGGCCCTGCGCGGCACAGCGGGGACGGAGGCGTGGCAGCTGGAGCTGTCCGACCTGGAGAGCGTACGGGCCTTCGCCGACCGCTTCCTGGAGACCGGCCGCGCCCTCGACATCGTCATCAACAACGCGGGCGTCATGGCCTGCCCCGAAACCCGTGTCGGCCCCGGCTGGGAGGCGCATTTCGCGATCAACCACCTCGGCCACTTCGCCCTCGTCAACCGCCTCCGCCCGGCGCTGGCCCCCGGCGGGGTGCGGGTGGTGTCCGTGGCCTCGTCGGGCCACTTCCTCTCCGATATCCGCTGGGACGATCCGCACTTCCGCGCGGGCTACGACCGATGGCTCGCCTACGCCCAGTCGAAGACCGCGAACGCCCTCTTCGCCCTGCACCTCGACACATTGGGCGCAGACAGCGGAGTCCACGCCTTCGCCCTCCACCCGGGCTCCATCCTCACCCCTCTCCAACGGCACATCCCCCGCGACGAGCAGATCGCCCAGGGCTGGATCACCGCCGACGGCACACCCGCGGACGGCTTCAAGACCCCGGCCCAGGGCGCGGCGACGGCCGTATGGGCCGCCACCTCGCCCCTGCTGGACGGCCACGGTGGTGCGTACTGCCAGGACTGCGACATCGCCGAGCCCGCCACGACCGACGACATGCTGATCGGCGGGGTCAAACCCTGGGCCGTGGACCCCGCCGCGGCGGCCCGGCTGTGGGAGCTGTCCAGCGAACTCACGAACCTGGACGCGTTCTCGTAGGCCGCCGGTACGGGCACGGTGCCGGTTCGGACCCGGCCTCGGCGAAAAGCCGGTGGCGGCGCGGCGAGCCCCTGCCCGATCATCGGCGTCATGGACGCCGTCGTTCAATGGGTGCGCACCGAGTGGACCAAGTCCTCCCGCGGCGGCCCCGAAGCCGTACGGAGGAACGCGACCCCCATCGCGTTCCCGCTGCCGCCGGGTCTGGCGTCGTCCGTGCACGAGGTCGTGATGCGGGAGGCGGATTCCTTCGAGCCCCATGCGGCCGTACGGGAGCTGCCGGATGCCGGAGTGGCGCTGCGGGAGGAGGACGGGCGGCTGCTGCGGATCGGTCCGCCGCAGGTGTCGATGTTCAGCACGCCGCGCCGCCATCGCCGCCCGCCCGCGGTGCGGCTCGCCCCCGGGGAGTGGCTGCGGTGGCAGATCAACCACCGGTTCGTCGGGCTCTGCGGCGGGGAGTGGTTCTACCGGCTCGACACCCTCAACGTCGCCTACGGTCCCACCACCCCGGATGTCTTCCTGGGCTCACCGACGCGTCGCGTCGACGAGCGCGCCCACCTGCGCTGACCGGGACCGTATGTGCAGATGGCCGTCGCGGGGGAACGCGGGCGGCGCGGCGGGCAGAAGCGTGGCCAGGTCGTATCCGCTCTTCTGCGCGACGCGGCATGACGCCGCGTTGTCCACCTGGTGCAGCAGCTCAAGACGCGTCAGTCCGTCGGCGGCGAAGGTGGCGAAGGCCCAGTCGGTGAGGGCCCGCAGCGCCCGGGGGGCGACTCCCCGGCCGCGCGCGTGTGCCGCGGTCCAGTAGCCGACCTCGGCCGAGGGCTCGCCGGAGGTGACGTTCTTGAGCACCACATGGCCCGCCAACCGCCCCTCGGACGCCGTGGTTCGGGCTTCGACGACCGCGAAAGTGAAGCGGTCCCCCGTCTCCCATCCCCGCTGCAGTTCCTGGATCCATCGCTCCGCGCCCGCCTCGTCGTCCACGGCCGAACTCGTCCAGCGGCGCAATACGTCGTCCCGGTACAGCTCGACGAGGTCGGCGGCGTCCGCCGGGCCCCAGGGGCGCAGCGCGAGGGCGGGCGCCGACGAGGTCGCCTCCGCTTCCAGCCGGGCAGGGATCACGTCACCAAGTCCTTTGCGATCGATTCGATAAAGGTGAACTTCTTGCCCCGTCCGGTCAGGACGGCGCCGTCCTGGCTCCAGTCGTCCTACGTCCCCGGTCGATAGCGAAGGGGATGATCGTGCGGGACCTCCACGAGAACGATCTTGACCCCGTCCGGGTCGCTGATCCACATCTCGATCAGGCCCCAGGGCTCCCTCAGCGGTGGCCGCAGCACCTCGACCCCGTGGGCCATCAGCTCCTCATGGGCCGCAGCGACGTCGGCGACCTGCAGCCACAGCTGGAGGCCGGGGGCCGGAGGGGTGTCGGAGCGGCCGGAGACCTCGAGGAAGCCGCCGCCGAGGAAGTAGACCGTCCCGCGCTCGGGACCCTCGCCGAATTCCCGGTAGACCACGAGGCCCAGGGTCTCGCCGTAGAAGGCACGGGAGCGTTCCGGGTCGGTCGGCCGCAGCAGGGTGCGGCTGCTCAGTACATGCACCATGGCGCGACCTTACGCATCGGGGGCGGGTTAAAGTCGACTGCCGCCGCAGGGCACACCGTAAGGAAAGGACATCCGACCTCATGGAGACCGTGGACACCACCCGGCCCGCCGCCGAGCCGACTTTCCGGGCCGCGACCGCGGCCGATGTGCCGGAGCTGGTCGCACTGATCGAATCGGCCTATCGCGGGGACTCCAGCAAGGCGGGCTGGACGACGGAGGCCGACATCCTGGGCGGGCGGCGCACCGACCCCGAGGGGGTCGCGGCCGTGGTGACGGGGGAGAACGGCCGGATGCTGGTGGTCGAGCGGGGTGGCGAGATGGTGGCCTGCTGCCAGCTGGAGCACCGCGGCGACCATGCCTACTTCGGGATGTTCGCGGTGCGGCCCGCACTCCAGGGTGCCGGGCTCGGCAAGGTGATCATCGCCGAGGCGGAGCGGTGGGTGCGGGCCGAGTGGGGCGCGCGGGAGATGCGTATGACGGTGATCTCGGCCCGCGAGGACCTGATCGCGTGGTACGAGCGGCGCGGCTACGCCCGTACGGGGGAGATGACGCCGTTCCCGTACGGGGATGAGCGCTTCGGCATCCCGCGCCGCGCCGACCTCGAGTTCGAGCTGCTGGTCAAGCCGCTGGCGTGAGGCCGGCCCACCGGAAGCCGAACCCCAGGAGCCTGGTCACGCCGTGTAGCGGGCCGCTCGCCTGATCTCCGGGTAGTCGGTGGTGCCGCCGTCCAAGCCGAGGCCGCGGGCCAGCTTCAGATGGTCCGGGGTGTTCACCGTCCAGCCGATGACCTTGAGGCCGGCCGCGTGGGCGCGCTGTACGAGCTCGAGGGTGATCCGGCGGATGTTGAGGACCAGCATCCCGGCGTCGACCGCCTGCGCCCGGTCGATCACATCGAGGCCGTAGCGGCTGGCGACGAGCGCGGTGCGGGCGGTCGGCAGGAGGGTGCGGATCTCGGCGATGGCCTGGTCGTGGAAGGAGAGCACGTCCACGCGGTCCAGCAGATTGCGGCGGGTGATCACCTCGGCGAGGGCCCGCGCGGCCGCCGTGTCCTTGATCTCCGCCTGGAGGGGCGCCTGCACGGCGTCCACGACCTCCGCGAAGACCGGGATGCGCTCGCCCTGCCCGGCGTCGAGCTGGCGCAGTTCGGCGAGGGTGAAGTCGCTGATGGGCCCCTGTCCGTCGGTCGTGCGGTCCACGTCGGCGTCGTGCATGACCACGAGCTCGCCGTCCTTGCTCAGATGCAGGTCCAGCTCGATGACGTCCAGGCCCTCGCGCTCGGCCCGGAGGAAGGACCGGAGGGTGTTCTCCGGCTCGACGCCCATCACTCCGCGGTGTCCGATGGTGAGAAAGGTCAACGGTGTCTCGCTCTTCTGTCGGCTCTGCTGGTCGTGCTGAGGCGCTGGTCGTGCTGAGGCGGCTGCCCGGACCGGCGCTCAGCGTAACGGCCCACCGCGACGCGGGGGTTAAGACAGGGCCGCGGCAGAGGCGCGGCTCGGCTGCCGATCCATGACCGAGCCATGTTCTACAGGAAAAACATCGGTGGGGAGGGGGCGGGGCAGGATAATTTCCGGTGGCCCCCCTTGAGCCGGAGAACAGTCGATGGATACGGTGTCTTTACGCGAGTTTCTTCGGTGGAGGTGTGGTTATGGCGGAAATTCTTTCGTCTATGGTGGCGGAGGGTGTCATTCTGCCTGCGGAGCGTGTGGACCGCGTAGTGGAGCACCCGTCCTGGGCCGCGCTCAAGGGCGCCGTGGAGGCCATCAGGCCCTGGCAGTCCAAGGACGGTTCGATCGACTTCGAGGCCGACGGCGCTCCATCCCGGGCCAGAGCCCAGGACGCCGTCGACCGGGTCGTGGGGGCCGTCGAGGAGCTGGCCCCGCTGCTGCCGCACGACGCCGCGTACCACCAGGCGCTCGTCGCCGATCTGCGCCGCTGGGCCGAGGGCGGCTTCGGGGTGCCGGACTTCCTCGACTCGCTGCTCGCCTTCCAGCCCGCCCGCGGGCGCGCCGACGGCCTGCAGCACCTGGTCGTCTTCCCGATGTACACGCAGAACGGCAACCCGGACCGCAACCTCGAGGCGCTGGTCGTACGCGTGGTGTGGCCGGACTGGCTGGCCGAGCTCGAGCGCACCCGCTACGACAACCCGCTCTACATCGGCCTGGCCTTCGAGGACTTCACCTCCGGCTACGACACCAACTCCGCGGTGCTCTTCCCCGAGACCATCGCCGTCCGCGAGGTCCCGGAGCGGTTCAACTGGGGAGGGATCTTCTGCGACCGCGAGGCCGCCCGCTTCCGGCGGGTGAGCGAGGCCGCCGTCCAGGCGCTGGGCATCGAGCTCCCCGAGGACGTCCGGGACATGCTCGCCGACCAGCGGCGCTGCCAGGAGGCGTTCGCCCTGTGGGACATGGTCCACGACCGCACCCACAGCCATGGCGATCTGCCCTTCGACCCCTTCATGATCAAGCAGCGCCAGCCGTTCTGGATGTACGGCCTGGAGGAGCTGCGCTGTGACCTCACCGCCTTCAAGGAGGCCGTGAAGCTGGAGGCCGAGGGGATCGCCCAGGCCCGCGACGTCCAGTACGCCGTGATCTTCGACCGGATGTTCCGGTTCCCCGTCACCGGCGACCGCGTACGCAACTACGACGGACTCGGCGGCCAGCTGCTCTTCGCCTATCTGCACCAGCACGACGTCGTACGCTGGACGGACAACACCCTGCACATCGACTGGGTCCGCGCCCCGCAGGTCACCAACCAGCTGTGCGGCGAGATCGAGAAGCTGTACCGCGACGGCATCGACCGCCCCAAGCTCGTCCACTGGTTCAAGGCGTACGAGCTGGTCTCGTCCTATCTGGCCCCGCACCCCGGCTCGGTGTGGGCCAAGGGCCCCGACGCCCTCGACCTCACCCAGCCGCCGCGCAAACTGGTGGACGACGTGCTCCCCGACGAGTTCCCGCTCAGCATGTTCTACGAGGCGCTTGCCAAGAAGCTGCGCGCCGTGGTCGCCTCCACCAAGGGCATCACGGCCGACAGCGACGTCAAGGCGGCCGCGTGAAGCCGAAGGCAGGGAAGCCGATGGCAGGGATGAGCGGAGCGCCCGAGGAGGCGACGACCATGACCACACCGACGTCGAGCCCCACCCCCAACGAGCCGAACGGCAAGGGGCCCCTGGACGGAGCCGTGGTCGCGGTGGCCGGCGCCGCGGGCCCGGCGGGCCGCGCCGTGCTGCTCCGCCTCGCCGAGGCCGGGGCCACCGTCATCGCCTCCGACGCGGACCCCGCCCGGCTGGCCGAAGCCGTGGACGCCGCCCGCTACGCCCACGGCGGGGCCACCGTCACCGGCGACACCGTCGACCTGCTCGATCTGCGCGCGGCCCGCGAATGGGCCGACCGCACCGAGAAGGAGTTCGGCCGGGTCGACGGACTGGTGCATCTGGTCGGCGGCTGGCGCGGCGGCAAGAGCTTCGCCGACGCCCCGCTCGCCGACTGGGACACCCTGCACAACCTGCTGATCAGGACCGCCCAGCACACCTCACTCGCCTTCCACGACGCCCTGCTGCGCAGCGGCAAGGGGCGCTATGTCCTGATCAGCGCGGCGGGCGCCTCCCAGCCAACCGCCGGGAACGCCGCGTACGCCGCCGCCAAGGCCGCCGCCGAGGCATGGACCCTCGCGCTCGCCGACTCCTTCCGGAAGCTGGGGGACGAGGGTGGCCCGGCCGCGGCCGCTGTCATCCTGGTGGTCAAGGCGCTGGTGCACGACACCATGCGAGCGGAGCGCCCCAACGCGAAGTTCGCGGGCTTCACGGACGTCAAGGAGCTGGCCGAGGCCATCGCCGGACTCTGGGACCGGCCCGCCCGGGAAGTGAACGGAACCCGTCTGTGGCTGACCCTCAAGCCGTGAACCCAGGGCGCACCGACGCCCGCCGCCACCACGACCCTGATCTGCGCGGATTCGCCAGCGACAACTACGCGGGAGCCCATCCGGAAGTCCTCGCCGCGCTCGCCCTCGCCAACGGCGGCCATCAGGTCGCCTACGGCGAGGACGAGTACACCGAGCACCTCCAGCGGGTGATGCGCAGCCACTTCGGGGCGGCGGCGCAGACCTTCCCGGTCTTCAACGGCACCGGCGCCAATGTGGTCGCCCTCCAGGCGCTCACCGACCGCTGGGGCGCGGTCATCGCGGCCGACACCGCGCATATCCACGTCGACGAGTGCGGGGCTCCCGAGCGCGTGGGCGGGCTGAAGCTGCTCACCGTTCCCACCGAGGACGGCAAGCTCACCCCCGAGCTCATCGACCGCGAGGCGTACGGCTGGGACGACGAGCACCGGGCCATGCCCCAGGTCGTCTCCATCGCCCAGAACACCGAGCTGGGCACCGTCTACACCGTGGACGAGATCCGCGCCATCTGCGACCACGCCCATGAGCGAGGCATGAAGGTCCACCTCGACGGGGCCCGGATAGCGAACGCGGCCGCGTCCCTGGACGTGCCGATGCGCTCCTTCACCAATGTGGCGGGCGTGGACGTGCTGACCTTCGGCGGCACCAAGAACGGCATGCTCTTCGGCGAGGCCGTGGTGGTCCTCAACCCGGACGCGGTCCGCGGTATGAAGCATCTGCGCAAGCTGTCCATGCAGCTGGCGTCCAAGATGCGGTTCGTCTCCGTACAGCTGGAGGCGCTGCTCGCCCGCGACCTGTGGCTGCGCAACGCGCGCCACGCCAACACCATGGCCCGGCGGCTGGCCGACGGGGTCCGTACGGTCGAGGGAGTCCAGATCCTCCACCCGGTCCAGGCCAACGCCGTCTTCGCCCGGCTGCCGCACGACGCGGCCGAGCGCCTGCAGAAGCGCTACCGCTTCTACTTCTGGGACGAGGCGGCGGGCGATGTGCGGTGGATGTGCTCCTTCGATACGACGGAGGAGGACGTCGACGGGTTCGTCGCCGCGCTTCGCGAGGAGATGGGCAAGGCGTAGTGCCTCCCCTGGCCCTGTTCGGCAAGCGGTCGGACAGGGCCCGTACGGAGCGGGCCTGTACGAGCGGGGTCAGCGGCGGTCGAGACCGGCCGCCTGGGCCGGGGTGGGCGCGGTGCCGCCGAGGTGGGCCGGGACCCACCAGGTGTCGTCCTCGTTCTTGGGCCGCACCGGATACGCCCGCTGCGCCGCCTCCAGCAGCTCCTGCACCCGGGAGCGCAGCCGCTCGGTGAGCGTGTCGGACGGTTCGGTCGGGTCGGCCTCCATGGGCGCGCCCACCCGCATCGTGATCGGGAAGTGGTTACGGCCCAGATCGCGCTTGTGGCCCTTGGTCCACAGCCGCTGGGTGCCCCACAGCGCCATCGGCAGCAGCGGTACGCCGGCCTCCTGGGCCAGCCGGGCCGCGCCGGTCTTGAAGTTCTTGAGGGCGAACGACTGGGAGATCGTCGCCTCCGGGAAGACCCCGATGATTTCGCCCGAGCGCAGCGCCTTCAGCGCGTGGCGGTAGGCGTCCATGCCCGCCGCGCGGTCGACGGGGATGTGCTTCATCGCGCGCATCAGCGGCCCGGCGACCTTGTGCCGGAAGACCGAGTCCTTGGCCATGAAGCGGACCAGCCGCTTGGCCGGACGCGCGGTGAACCCGCAGAAGACGAAGTCCAGATAGCCGATGTGGTTGCTCACCAGTACCGCGCCGCCCCGCTTGGGGATGTTCTCGGCGCCCTTGATGTCGAAGCGCAGGTCCAGCGCCTTGAACATGGTGCGGGCGGCTCCGATCACCGGCGGATAGACGAGCTCTGCCATGGGGGGACCCTTCTCTTTTCCTGGGAGGGCTCTCCCGACGGAAGTTACGCGGCCGTAGGTTCTGGGCTTCTGGCAGATGGTGCCCCATATCGCGCCCGTCTGCCTACCGGGCGAACACTTGGGGCCGCGAGATCCTCATCACGTCGGCGGACGGGCGTACGCCGGGGCGGGTGCGGGGAGGAATGTCCCCCGGGAATCCCGCGCTGCATCCGTCGAGGGACGATCGAGATCCGTCGAGGGACGATCGAGAGGGACGATCGAAAGGACAGCGGGTGCGAAGCGGACAGGGCGAGGGCGATCAGGGCGGGCGGCTGGACGCCGCGGAACTGGGTGCGCGGCTGGGGGAGCGGGCGACGCTCGTGCAGTTTTCCAGCGCGTTCTGCCAGCCGTGCCGGGCCACCCGGCGAGTCCTCGCCGATGTCGCCCGGATGGTGGACGGCGTGGCGCATGTGGAGATCGACGCCGAGGCGCGACTGGACCTCGTGCGCAGACTGGATGTCGTACGGACCCCCACGGTGCTGGTGCTCGACGCCGCGGGCCGCATCGTGCGCCGCGCGGCCGGGCAGCCGCGTACGGCGGATGTGATCGCGGCGCTCGGCGCGGCGGTCTGAACCGCCGACGGCTGCCGTTGGCAAGGTCACAGTTCAACCGGGTTGCTTACGGGGAACGACCTGGGTGTACTGGCGAGTAATATATCGATCGGTGCAGGGTCCACCCCGGTCGCCGACCGGCCGGAATCCGCACCCGAAGGCGCCTATGCTGCCTGGACAAGGCAGCACGAAGAGACGATGCAGTAGGAGAGCCGGCGTGAGCTTGAGGATCGTTGTCTGTGTGAAGTACGTGCCCGACGCCACCGGCGACCGGCACTTCGCCGAAGATCTGACTGTCGACCGCGACGATGTGGACGGCCTGCTCTCCGAGCTGGACGAGTACGCGGTCGAGCAGGCCCTCCAGATCGCCGACGAGGCCGATGACGCCGAGATCACCGTGCTGACCGTCGGCCCCGAGGACGCCAAGGACGCGCTGCGCAAGGCGCTGTCCATGGGTGCCGACAAGGCCGTCCATGTAGAGGACGACGATCTGCACGGCACCGATGCGCTGGGCACCTCGCTGGTGCTGGCCAAGGCGGTCGAGAAGACCGGCTACGACCTGGTGATCTGCGGTATGGCCTCCACGGACGGCACCATGGGCGTGCTGCCGGCGCTGCTCGCCGAGCGCCTGGGCGTCCCGCAGGTCACGCTGCTGTCGGAGGTCTCGGTCGAGGACGGCACAGTGAAGGGCCGCCGCGACGGGGACACCGCGAGCGAGCAGCTGGAGGCTTCGCTGCCCGCCGTCGTGTCGGTCACCGACCAGTCGGGCGAGGCCCGTTACCCCTCCTTCAAGGGCATCATGGCCGCCAAGAAGAAGCCGGTGACCTCCTGGGACCTGGAGGACCTGGAGATCGAGGCGGACGAGGTCGGCCTGGAGGGCGCCTGGACCGCGGTCGACAGCGCCGCGGAGCGCCCGGCCCGTACCGCGGGCACGATCGTCAAGGACGAGGGCGAGGGCGGCAAGCAGCTTGCCGAGTTCCTCGCGGGTCAGAAGTTCATCTGACCCGGCCGCGCCCGACGCACCGCCAACCGCCCGCACTTTTTCCGCAGGAGATCGATTCCCATGGCTGAAGTCCTCGTCTATGTCGACCACGTGGACGGCGCCGTCCGCAAGCCCACCCTCGAGCTGCTGACCCTGGCCCGCCGCATCGGCGAGCCGGTCGCCGTCGCCCTGGGCGGCGGCGCAGCCGACACCGCCGCCACGCTCGCCGGGCACGGCGCCGTGAAGGTCCTGACCCACGAGGCGTCCGAGTACGCCGACTACCTGGTCGTACCGAAGGTGGACGCGCTGCAGGCCGCCTACAAGGTGGTGTCCGCCGGGGGCTCCCTGGCCGCCGTCCTCGTCCCCTCCTCCGCCGAGGGCAAGGAGATCGCCGCCCGGCTGGCGGTCCGGATCGGCTCGGGCATCATCACCGACGCCATCGACCTGGAGGCCGGCGACGAGGGCCCGGTCGCGACGCAGTCGGTGTTCGCCGCCGCGTTCACCACCAAGTCCCGGGTCAGCCAGGGCACCCCGGTCATCACCGTCAAGCCGAACGCGGCAGCCGTGGAGGCCGCCCCGGCCGCCGGTGCCGTCGAGGCTCTTGAGGTGTCGTTCTCGGAGCAGGCCACCGGTACCAAGGTCACCGCCCGCACCCCGCGCGAGTCCACCGGCCGCCCGGAGCTGACCGAGGCCGCGATCGTGGTCTCCGGCGGCCGTGGCGTCGGCGGCGCGGAGAACTTCCCCCTCGTCGAGGCCCTGGCCGACTCGCTCGGCGCCGCCGTGGGCGCCTCGCGCGCCGCCGTCGACGCGGGCTGGTACCCGCACACCAACCAGGTGGGCCAGACCGGCAAGTCGGTCTCGCCGCAGCTGTACATCGCGACCGGCATCTCCGGCGCCATCCAGCACCGGGCCGGTATGCAGACCTCCAAGACCATCGTGGCCATCAACAAGGACGCCGAGGCCCCGATCTTCGACCTCGTCGACTACGGCGTGGTCGGCGACCTCTTCGAGGTGGTCCCGCAGCTGACCGAGGAGATCAAGGCCCGTAAGGGCTGACACCTCTGCCACTGGACGGCCCTCATGCGCGGACCACGCTCCGTGCGTGGGGGCCGCGTGCGTTTCTGGCGAAGGGGGAGGGTGTTGACCTGGGGTCGAGCCACGGATAACTTCGCTGTGCGGATTACGGATTCCGCATTTCGGAAAGGCTGGCTGGTGTGATGGAAGGTACGGGGATGGGGCAGCAGGAGACGTTCACGACCAGCCTTCCCAGCGCCGTACGTGACGGAATCGCCGCCTCCCTCGCCGGCGTCGACGCCGAACTCGCCCGCCGCTACCCCGGCGACCCCGGCACCCGCCAGCCCGTCCACACCGTCTACGTCCCCGCCGACCTCTACACCGCGGGCACCGTCCGCGACTGGGGCGACCAGGCGCTCGCCGCGCTCGATGAACACGCCCCCGACGCCGCCGCGCTGGCCGCCGTCCTCGGCATTCAGGACGACCTCGCCGAGCCGGTTTACGCGCGGATGCGCGCCAAGCTGACGCGCGAGCCCATCGAGGATCTGCGCATCGACTTCGAGGACGGCTACGGCCCGCGCCCCGACGCCGAGGAGGACGCCGCGGCCGCCCGCGCGGCCTCGCTCGTCGCCGCCGCCGTCGCGGACGGCACCGCGCCGCCGTACATCGGCATCCGCATGAAGTGCATGGAGGCCGCCGTCCGCGACCGTGGCATCCGCACCCTCGACATCTTTCTCACCGGGCTGACGGACGCCGGAGGTCTGCCCGGCGGACTCGTCCTCACCCTGCCGAAGGTCACCTACGCCGAGCAGGTCACCGCCATGGTCCGGCTGTGCGAGGCGTTCGAGCGCGCGCACGGCCTGGCCGCGGGCCGGATCGGCTTCGAGATCCAGATCGAGACCACCCAGGCGATCCTCGGCCCCGACGGCCGCGCCACCGTCGCCCGTATGATCGACGCCGCCGAGGGCCGGGCCACCGGGCTGCACTACGGAACCTTCGACTACAGCGCCTCCTGCGGGGTCAGCGCCGCCCACCAGTCCATGGACCACCCCGTCGCGGACCACGCCAAGGCCGTGATGCAGGTCGCTGCCGCGGGCACCGGCATCAGGCTCTCCGACGGCTCGACCAACGTCCTGCCCGTCGGCTCGTCCGAGCAGGTCCACGAGGCCTGGCGGCTCCACCACCGCTTGGTGCGGCGGTCGTTGGCGCGCGCGTACTACCAGGGGTGGGACATGCACCCCGGCCATCTGCCGACCCGTTACGCCGCCGTCTACGGTTTCTACCGGGAGGGTCTGCCCCAGGCCGCGGCCCGGCTGGCCGCGTACGTCGACCGCGCGGGCGGCGCCGGGGGCGCGATCGCCGACGAACCGGCCACGGCCAAGGCCCTCAGCGGCTATCTGCTGCGCGGCTTGGACTGCGGCGCGGTGGACGGTGCGGAGGTGGAGCGCCTGACCGGCCTGGGCCGCGCCGCCCTGAACACCCTTTCGGGCCGGACCCCCGCCACGAGTTGACCCCGCCGGGCCGGGGGAGCTCTGCCGGGCCCGACTCCGCGCGCTTCACTCCGACGCCTCACCCGGGATGCGGTCCCGCCGGGGAAGGCGGGAGATGTTGTCATGACCGGCGCCCCCGACGAGTCACCGGCCGGCCCCCCGACACCGAAGCCCCCGACGACGAAGCCCCCGAAGCCACCGCACGGCCACTCAGCCGCTGGAGTGCGGGGCGGCCGGGTGTGCCGTCGCGGGGTCCGCTGCGTCGGGGGGACCGCCAGGACCGCCGCGTCGGGATTGCTGATCTCGCTCGCCTGTCTGCTCGTACCGGTGTCCCTGGTGTCGGTGTGGCTCCACGACGTTCTCCTCGACACCGGCCGCTACATGGCGACGGTCTCCCCGCTCGCCAAGGACCCGGCCATCCAGGACGCCGCGCTGCGGCACGTACGCCAAGCCCTGAACGCCCGCCGCAGCGGCCGGGACCTCACCACGGACATCGCTTCCTGGCTGCGCCGCCAGGGGGTTTCACCCAAGGCCGCCGACGCCGTCCAGGGGCTGGGGCTCAAGCTGGACCCGGCCGTCGACCAGGCGTTGACGAGGGTGGCGGTGCATGTCGTGCGCGGCGACCAGTTCCCGGCGGTGTGGGTCGGTGCCAACCGGGCCGGCCACTCCGCTCTCGTGCATGTGCTCACCGGCGAGGGGCACGGGGCGGTCGGGGTGGACGGCGACACCGTGACCCTGGACGTGGGCGCGGCCGTCAAGAAGGTCAAACGGCAGTTGCAGAACGTCGGACTCTCCTCGGCGAGCGCCATCCCCGACGTCGACCGGCGCATGGTCCTGTTCCACTCCGACCAACTGGGCCGGGTCAGATTCGGGGCGCGCCTGCTGGACCTTGCCGGTGTCTGGCTCCCCGGGCTGACCGGACTGCTCGGCACCTCGGGCCTCCTGCTCGCGCGCCGGCGCCGCCGCGCCCTGGCCCGCGCCGCGCTGGGGACCGCCGTCACCTCTCTCGCCCTGGGCGCGGGCCTGGCCGTCGCCCGCCGGTACTGGCTCGACCATCTGCCGCCGAGCGTGCTGCCGCGGGCGGCAGCGGCGGCCGTATACGACACGCTGCTGCGCGGTTTGTGGACCACCGTCCGCACCGCGGGGGTGCTCGGCCTCGCCGTCGCGCTGGGCGCCTACCTGGCGGGACCCGGCCGACTGCCCCGCGCGGCGCGCAAGGGCGCCGACCGCGGTGCCGACGCCGCCGCGCGCTGGAGCGCGGCGCGCGGGCTGCGCACCGGGCGGGTCGGCGCCTGGGTGGCCGGCCACCGCCGGGGGCTGACGTTCGGGGTGCTGCTGCCGACGGCCGCCGCGTTCGGCGTCCGGAACCGCCCCACCGCGGCGACGGTGCTGCTCCTGACGCTGGTTCTGCTGGCCGCGCTCGCCGCGATCGCGCTGCTGGCGGCGACCGGCCGGGTGCCCCGGCCCCGCGCGGCCCGCCCCCGGGCGCCCACCGGGCGCGGCGGTCGGTAGCCGGTAGCCGGGGCCGCTACGTGAGGATGAGCACGATGAAGAGCAGACAGGTGGCGATGGTGACCACCCAGCTGTGCGAGGTCAGCCACTCCCGGACCCGGGGCATGGCCCGCCGCCCGCGCTCACCGGCGAGGAGATAGACCAGCAGCGGCAACGCCGCGATCAGCACGGTCAGGCCGATGAACGGCAGCGCCGCCGCCACACCCCCGCCGTGCTGCTCCAGGGACGCCCCCACCGTCAGCATGACCACGATGTCGGACGGCATGGCCAGGATGACCAGGAGGCCGACCGTGAACGCCTTCCAGGCCCCCGCCTCCATCAGCGAGCCCAGCCACTTCGGCGGCTCGGCCGTCTCCCGCCTCACGTACGCCTTCACCGCCGCGAACACCAGCAGTGACACCAGCACGAGCTGGACGACCGTCCCGGCCGAGCCGCGCTCGGACGGGCTGCCCGGTGCGACCACTTGGCCCAGCAGCGCGAAGATCCCCCGGGTGATCGTGACCCCCGCCGTCGTCGCGATGGCCACCCCGAGCAGGAACGTCAGGGACACCCGCACCGGCCGCGGCGCGGTCACCAGGATGACGGCGGCCACGATCTGCGGCCCCGCCATCATGGTGACGGCGAGCGGGAGAATCTGCAGGTCCATGGGGCGCCCTCTCCGGCCTCCGGCTCGCGGCGACTTCGCTTCCTCCGGACGACTTCGCTCTCTCTCCATTCGTACGCGCCCGCGTGCCTACGGCATCCGGTGCTGCGCCGACCGGGCCCGAGAAGGCGCCGTACGCTTGGAGTGTCGGCCCCGGTGGGAGCCTTCTGCCCCTTCGTTGGGTCCGCCGGGCGCGTCCGATAGGAGGCGGATGATGAGCTATCCATTGCTGGACGTATTCCTGACCACGGTCTGGGTCTTTCTGTGGATCCTGTGGTTCATACTGCTCTTCCGCGTCATCGGCGACCTCTTCCGGGATGACTCGGTGAGCGGCTGGGGCAAGGCGGGCTGGTGCGTCTTCGTCGTCGTGCTGCCCTTCCTCGGCGTCTTCGTGTACCTGATCGCGAGGGGGCGCGGCATGGGCGAGCGCGAGGCGAAGGCCGCCCTGAAGGCGGAGGCGGATATGAAAGCGTTCGTGCGCGAGACCGCGGCGACCGGTCATGCCGAGGAGCTCTCCAAGCTGGTGGAGCTCAAGAACCACGGCGACATCACCACCGAGGAGTACGAGCGCGCCAAGGCCAAGGTGCTCGCGGCCTGAGTGCGCGGCCTGTTTCCGTCTGCGGCTGGCTGCGCGTGCGTTACGCGGCCGGCGGCAACTCGCCGGAGCCGCGGGCGATCAGGCGGGTCGGCAGGACCACCCGCCGAGGCTCGCCCCCCGCCCCGTCGAGGCGGCGGAAGAGCAGGTCCGCCGCGGTACGGCCGAGTTGGGCCGAGTCCTGGGCGATGACGGTGATACCGGGGGAGAGGAGATCGGCGAGTTCGAAGTCGTCGAAGCCGACGAGGGCCACCGGTCGGGGGCGCCCGGCCAGGACCCGTACGACGGTGACCGTCACCCGGTTGTTGCCCGCGAACAGCGCGGTGACCGGCTCAGGTGCGTCCAGCATCTCGATGGCCGCCGCCCGTACCCGCTCGGGGTCGGTGGGGCCGAGGGACACCCACGCGTCGTCGACCGGCAGCCCGGCCTCGGCCATCGCCGTGCGATAGCCGCGCAGCCGCTCCTCGGCGGTGTGGATGCCCGGCTGGTCGCCGAGGAAGCCGATGCGGCGGTGGCCATGGGCGATCAGATGGGCGACGCCGTCCCGCGCGCCGCCGAAGCTGTCGGAGAGCACGGCGTCGGCGTCGATACGGCCGGCCGGGCGGTCCACGAACACCGTGGCGACGCCCGCGGCTATCTCCGGGGCCAGGTAGCGGTGGTCGCGCCCGGCCGGGATGATGACGAGCCCGTCGACCCGGCGCGCGCACAGCGCGAGCACCAGTTCCTGCTCGCGCTCGGGGTCCTCGGCACTCGAACCGTTGATCAGCAGGGCGCCGTGCGCGCGGGCGACCTCCTCGACGGCGCGGCTGAGCGGCCCGTAGAACGGGTCGGCGAGGTCTTCGAGGACCAGTCCGATGCTGGCGGTGCGGCCCTTGCGCAGAATGCGGGCGCTGTCGTTGCGGCGGAAGCCGAGCGCGGTGATGGCCTCCTTGACGCGCCGTTCGGTGTCGGGCGTGACCCCCGGCTCGCCGTTGACCACTCGTGAGACCGTCTTGAGGCCGACCCCGGCGCGCGCGGCGACATCCTTCATGGTGGGGCGGGTGCCGTAGCGGCGAGAGGTGGTGGCGGTGCCCGGAGCGGTGTCGGTCACGGTGCGGTTGTCCCGTCGCTGGTCGTTCACTGGTCGTTCGCCGGCCGTCCGCTGGTGGTCGTGCGGAAGGGTGTCCGAGCATAGCCCCTGGACAACGTTGTCAGCGGCAGGGAAGACTGTTGCCCCACAGCGATACGTCGAGAGACTGCCGGGGGAGTCGACTCATATGCCACGTGACCTCATTGCCGCACTGGATATCGGCGGTACCAAGATCGCGGGTGCCCTGGTGGACGGCAGCGGCAAACTGGTCGTACGGGCCAGACGCGCCACCCCCGCCCAGGAACCGGGCGAAACCGTGATGCGCGAGGTCACGGCGGTGCTCGACGAGCTGTCCGGCAGCGCCCAGTGGTCCCGGGTCGCCGCGGTCGGAATCGGCAGCGCGGGCCCGGTCGACGCCTCCGTCGGCACCGTCAGCCCCGTCAACATTCCCGGCTGGCGCGACTTCCCCCTCGTCGCCGGGGTCCGGGAGATGGTCGGCGAACTGCCGGTCGCGCTGGTCGGCGACGGGGTGGCGATGACGGCGGCCGAACACTGGCAGGGCGCGGCGCGCGGGCGTACGGGTGCGCTGTGCATGGTGGTGTCCACGGGCGTCGGCGGCGGCCTGGTGCTGAACGGGCGACTCCACCCGGGCCCCACGGGGAACGCCGGGCACATCGGCCACATCAGCGTCGACCTCGACGGCGACCCGTGCCCGTGCGGCGCGCGCGGCTGCGTCGAGCGCATCGCCAGCGGCCCCAACATCGCCCGTCGCGCCCTGGAGAGCGGCTGGCGCCCCGGCCCGGGCGGCGATACGAGCGCGGCGGCCGTGGCGGCCTCGGCCCGGACCGGCGACCCGGTCGCACAGGCCTCCTTCGAACGCGCCGCGCAGGCGCTGGCCGCCGGAATCGCGGCCACCGCGACGCTCGTCGAGATCGAGGTGGCCGTGGTCGGCGGCGGGGTGGCGGGCGCCGGTGACGTGCTCTTCGTACCCCTGCGGCGCGCGCTGCGCGACTACGCGACCCTGTCGTTCGTCAGTGGCCTGGAGGTCGTCCCGGCGCAGACGGGTACGGACGCCGGCCTGGTCGGCGCCGCCGCGGCGGCGGCCCAGCAGGCCGGACTGGACGGCTTCGGCAGCCCTTCTTAGGGCTCGGTTCTTCCCCAGCTACCGCTGGGAGGCGCCCCCCGGGGGCGCCTCAGCCCCTGTCGACGGTCGACCGCGCTCGCACGCCCGCGAGTTGAGCGGGACTGTCGGTGCTTGCCCCTAAGCTGTTGCGCGACCACGGCTTACAAGGGGGACTGAGGCACGGTGTCACCGGGGGACATGAGCGGGGATCTGACCGGCAGGCTGTTGGGCGGTCGATACCGAGTGACCGGCACGCTCGGCCGGGGCGGTATGGGCGTGGTCTGCAAGGCCGTCGACGAGGTGCTGGGCCGGGAGGTCGCGGTCAAGGTGCTGCGCGCCTACACCGACTCCTCCGGGCCCGAACTCGCCGATCTGCGCGTCCGGATGCAGCGGGAGGCAAGAGCCGCGGCGCGGATCCGCCACTCCGGTGTGATCACGGTGCACGACGTGACCGAGGAGAGCGGGCTTCCGGTCATCGTCATGGAGCTCATCGAAGGCCGGTCGCTGGACGACCTGATCGACGAGCGGGGCGTCGTGGAGCCCCTGGAAGCCGCGGCGATCGGCGCGAAGGTCGCGGACGCCCTCGGCGCGGGCCATCACGCCGGTGTGCTGCACCGGGACGTGAAGCCGGGCAATGTGCTGCTCGACCACGACGGCCGGGTCGTCCTCACCGACTTCGGCATCGCGAGCATGGAGGCGCCGGGCGACGACGCGACGACCAAGCTGACCCGCAGCGGCGAGCTCATCGGCTCCCTCGACTATCTCGCGCCGGAGCGCGCCCAGGGCCAGGAGCCCGGCCCGGCCTCGGACATCTGGGCGCTCGGCATGACGCTGTACGCGGCGGTGGAGGGCTCGTCCCCGTTCCGGCGTACGTCGGTGTGGTCGACGCTGACGGCCATCGTCACCGAACCGCTCCCGGAGCCAAGGCGGGCCGGACCGCTGACGCCGGTCCTGCACGCGATGATGGACAAGGACCCGGCGGCGCGGCCGTCCGTGGGCCAGGCGCGGGTGATGCTGGAGGCCGTCGCGGCCGGCGAGGACCCCTGGGCCGCCGCGGGCTGGGCCGGGCGGACGCCGACGACACCGGACGTGCTGGGCTCCGCGGCGCCGCGCAGCGCCCGGACGGGCGACCCGGTCGGCGGTCCGGCGGTCAGTCCGGCCGGCGGATCGCCGGCTGGTCCGGCCTTGGGCCCGGCTGGCGGCCAGTTCGGCAGTTCGCCCGCTGGCTCGTCCTCCGGTCCGGCCGGCGGCTCGCCTGCTGGCTCGCCCGGCGGGCAGTTCGGCGGCCCGGCCTTCGGCCCCTCAGGGGGTCCGCCCGGCGACTCGTCCCTCGGCTCGTCCGGGGGGCAGGCCGCCGACCCGTCCGGCGGACCGTGGTCCACCCAGCCGCAGCCCCCCGCACCCCACGACTCCCAGCCCGCCGTCCCGCCGCCCTCCGCCCCACAGCCTTCGGCCGCTCAGTCGCCCATTCCGCCGTCCCCCTCCCCCCTGCTGTCCTCGGCCCCGCCCGGCTTCGGGCCGCCGCAGGTGCCCGAGGAGCCGCTGGTGAGCGGCGGGGCTCCGGGGGGCGCGGCGCCGCGGCGGCCCGGGCGTAAGAAGGCGCTGATCGCGGCCATGGCCGTCGCCGTTCTGCTCGCCGGGGGCGGCGTGACGTACGCGCTTGTCGGCGACGACGGCGACAAGACCGCGGCCGGGAGCCAGGAGGACACATCGGCGTCCCCCACCCACTCCGCCTCACCGGACGGCGGGAAGGCCCGGGACAAGGGGAGCACGGACAGCGAGGACGACGAGGACGGTGAGGGAGACAAGGGCGACAAGGGCGGGAAGAAGACCGCGGAGCCCTCGGGCTCCGGTTCCCCGTCCGCCTCGGGCAAGCCCGGCGACCGCGGAAACGGCGCGTCCGGAGGCTCGGACGGCGGCTCGGACGGCGGCAAGGGCGGCGGCGGAGGCGACGGGACTTCGGGCGGCGGCGGAGGCGGCGACGACAGCAACTCCGCCAACGGGGGCGGGGCCGGCGGCGGCACGGCGGACCCCGACCCCCCGCCGGTCTGCCATGACGCCGGCGGGGGCAAGTACAACTGCGAGGTCTGGCGCGCCGCCACGTCGTACACGGCCTCCGGAGAGCCGGTCGGCACCCTCAACCAGGGCCTGAACTACTTCTACTGCCAGCAGAACCTGGGCCGCCGGGAGACCTACGGCAAGTGGACGAACGTGTGGTGGGCCAAGACGGACGACGACAGCGGCCACACCAACGTGTTCATCAGCGACGTCTACATCAAGGGCGGGGACAACGACCAGCCCCTCCCTGGGCTGCCCGTGTGCTGACGGGCGCGCGGGGAAGGGCCGGCCGACCGCGGAGCGGAGCGCGGTGGCTCCGCCCGCGTAGCGGAGTCAGCAGCTGAAGGCCGCCTCCGCCCAGTCACCGTGGTCGCTGGTCACACCGTCCCCGGCGTCGGTGGTCACCAGCTTGACGGTCGTCGCGCCGCCGAGCGCGGCGGTGACTGCCGTGGCCGGGTCGGCGTTGGTGAGCGTCCCCGTCGAGGCAACCTTCTCGCCGTCCGCCCACACCTCGAAGGCGACCGTCCCGGCGGCGTCCTCCTCGTCGTCGACGCCGACCTGGGCGGTGAAGCTCGTGCACCGGCCGCCGGTGTAGTACGTCACCTCGCTGGGCGCGTGCACCCCGAGGCCCTTGGCGTGCACGGTGCCGCCGATGGTGATCGGATGTCCGTCGCCCGCCGCGTTCTCGCCCACGCTGGTGTCCTTCTCCACCGGACCCCAGCCGTTGACCGCGCTCAGCCACGGCAGATCGCTTGCGTACGAGGTTCCGGAGGGCGGGGCCACCACCACATGCACCGGAGCCGGCAGCTGTGCCGCGGCCCGGGTGCCCTGCGGGGAACGGTAGTCCGCCGAGACCTTCAGCTCGTACGCACCGGCCGGGGTGCCGGCGGGCGCGGTGACCTGCCAGCGCGTGGTCAGTTTCCGGCCGGTGGGCAGGGTGGCGGCCCTGGTCGGGGAGGTGGCCTCGACGCGCCAGCCGTCAGGGCCGATGAGGCGGACCGAGACCTGGCGGGCGGGGGTGCGGCCGAGGTCGGTCACGGTCGTGGCGACCTTGGCGGTGGTCCCGGCCTCGGCCGGCGCGGCCGCGCCGGTGCCCAGTTCCACGGCGGGCGGATAGGCGGTCCAGCGCCGGTCGGCCGAGACGCGGAACAGCGCGGTGCCATGGGCCGGGACGGTGGCTGCCACGTCTCCGGCGGTGTTGTAGCTCCGGTGTTCCCACAGGTCGCGCAGCCGGTACGCGTCCGCCTCCGGCAGGCCGAGCGCCGCGGCCGTGGTGGCGATGTGCCGGGGCCGGTCGGTCTCGTTGAAGAGCGCGACCGCTCGGTCGCCGCCCGCGAGCTCCTTGGCGACGACCCAGCCCCCGCCCTCGGAGGAGAGCACCTGGCCCTGTTTGCCGAGCCCGTCCTGGTCGACGGCGATGACCTCGCGGTTGCCCAGGATCTCGTATGTCTCGGGGGTGGCCTTGCGCAGATCGGTCCCGATCAGCAGCGGCGCCGCCATGATCGACCAGAGGGAGAAGTGGCTGCGGTACTCGGTGGGCGTCATCCCGCCGTTGCCGACCTCCAGCATGTCGGGGTCGTTCCAGCGGCCGGGCCCGGCGTGCGGGGCGAGCGGGAGATTCGCCTTGGCGATCGAGAGCATGCTGCCCCAGCTGTCGCTGATGTCGCCGGTGGTACGCCACAGTTGGCCGACGTCCGCGGCCCACTCCCATGGTTTGTTCTGGCCCCATTCGCAGATGCTGTAGACGACGGGGCGGCCGGTCGCCTGGAGCGCGTCGCGCATGGCGAGATAGCGCTGCTTGGCGTCCACGCCTTGGTTATTGCAGTTGTCGTACTTGAGGTAGTCCACGCCCCAGTCGGCGAACTGCTGGGCGTCCGACCGCTCATGGCCCAGGGCGCCGGGGAAGCCGGCGCTATTGCAGGTCTTGGTGCCGGCGCTGGTGTAGATGCCGAACTTGAGCCCCTTGGAGTGCACATAGTCGGCGACGGCCTTGATGCCGTTCGGGAAGCGCACCGGGTCCGGGACCAGTTTGCCGTCCGCGTCGCGCTGGGGCAGCGCCCAGCAGTCGTCGAGGTTGACGTACTGGTATCCGGCCTCCTTCAGACCCTTGGTCGCGAAGATATCGGTGATGTCCTTGACCATCGCCTCGTTGAACTCGGCCCGGCAGTGGGTCGAGTTCCAGTTGTTGAAGCCCATCGGGGGAGTGAGGGCGAGCCCGTCGCCCGGTGCCGCGGCGACTGGTGCCGCGTCTGCGGCGGCAACGGAGTTGGCGTCGGCGGGCTGGGCCGTGGGCTGGGCCGTGGGCTGGGGCGCGGGCTGGGCTGCGGCCGGGACGGTCAGCCCGGCGGCCCCGGTCGTACCAAGCAGTGCTGCGGCCACTCCTCCGATGATTCTTCGGCGGATGGCCAGGGAAGAGACATGGCGCATGATGCGTGTCCTCCGTTCTCGACGGGGTGACGCTGCGTCAAAGCACGTAACTCGCGGTCGTTTACGGTAGACCGTGTTGGAGTCTGTTGGAAGAGAACCGGTAACGGTTGTTCGATATCTCGTCATAACTCTTGACTGGGCCCCGTCCGACGGGTGAGATCCACTCACTCGCGTTCGGTTGTGTTCGATTGAACCTCCTTGGAGGGGCACATGGCACAGTCTTCGTCAGAACATCGGATCTCCCGTCGTGCTCTGCTCCGGGGCACCGCGATCGGAGCCGGTGCGGTCGCCCTCCCGACGCTGCTCACCGCCTGTGGGGGCCCCAGTGACGAGGTGAAAATAGGGTCCAACGCCTCGGATGCCGTACCGCGCAAGGCGTTCGCCGAGGTATTCGACGCGTACGAGAAGAAGTCCGACAAGAAGCTCAAGGTCAACACCGTCAACCACGAGTCCTTCCAGGAGAACATCAACCGCTATCTCAAGGGCACCCCGGACGATGTCTTCATGTGGTTCGCGGGGTACCGCATGCAGTTCTTCGCCAAACAAGGGCTGCTCGCCGAGATCAGCGACCTCTGGAAGGGGTTCGAAGGCTTCTCCGACGCGCTCAAGCAGCAGTCCTCCGGCGAGGACGGCAAGCAGTACTTCGTACCGTATTACTACTACCCATGGGCCGTCTTCTACCGGAAGAGCGTGTTCCAGCAGCACGGCTACGAGATCCCCAAGACCTTCGACGAGTACCGCGCGCTCGCCAAGCGGATGGACAAGGACGGCCTGGACGCGATCGCCTTCGGCGACAAGGACGGCTGGCCCGCCATGGGCACCTTCGACTACCTCAATATGCGGGCCAACGGCTACGACTTCCACATCTCGCTGATGCGGGGCAAGGAGTCCTGGACCGACCCCAAGGTCAAGCAGGTCTTCGACCTGTGGCGTGGTCTGATGCCGTACCACCAGAAGGGGGCCAACGGCCGCACCTGGCAGGAGGCCGCGCAGAGCCTGGCGCAGAAGAAGTCGGGCATGGCGGTCTTCGGGCTTCCGCACCCCGGGCAGCAGTTCCCCGAGGCCGACCGGAACGACCTCGACTTCTTCCCCTTCCCGGAGATCGACTCCGCCTACGGCCAGGACGCGGTCGAGGCGCCGATCGACGGCTTCCTGCTGTCCAAGAAGTCCAAACGGCAGAAGCAGGGCAAGGAGCTGCTGAAGTACCTCGCCACCCCGGCCGCCGAGGAGATCTACCTCAAACGGGACCCCAACAACATCGCGGTCAACGAGGGCGCGTCCAACTCCTCGTACAACACGCTGCAGAAGAAGGCCGTCGAGCTCATCGCCGACGCGAAGCAGATCTCGCAGTTCATGGACCGCGACACCCGCCCCGACTTCGCGTCCCAGGTGATGATCCGGGCCATCCAGCAGTTCATCAACAGCCCGAACGACATCGACTCCCTGACGAAGAGCATCGAGTCCCAGAAGAAGACCATCTTCACCAGCGACTAGGAGACACACGCCGTGCCGCACACCACCGCGCGGCGTGCCAGGCGGCGGGGTCCGCGGAAGTTCACCACCCGCGACCTCGCCGTCATCGGCGTGCTGCTGGGCATACCCGTACTGCTCGACCTCACCCTCATCTGGGGGCCGACCCTCGCCTCCATCGGTCTGTCCTTCACCAGCTGGGACGGCATCGGCGATATCCACTGGGTCGGCGTCGACAACTACCGCACCCTGTTCACCGACTATCCGCCGTTCTGGCCGGCCGCCCGCAACAACCTGCTGTGGCTGGCGTTCCTGGGGTTCGTCGCCACTCCGTTCGGGCTGCTGCTGGCCGTACTCCTCGACAAGGGTGTCCGGTTCAGCCGCTTCTATCAGTCCACCCTCTACATGCCGGTGGTGCTCTCGCTCGCCATCGTCGGCTTCATCGCCCAACTGGTCTTCTCCCGCGACCAGGGCGTGCTCAACGCCATCATCGGCAACACCGACGACCCGGTCGACTGGCTCGGCGACCCCGACCTCAACATCTGGGTGGTGCTGCTGGCCGCCGCCTGGCGGCACACCGGCTATGTGATGATCCTCTATCTGGCCGGGCTGAAGTCCGTGGACCCCTCACTCAAGGAGGCCGCGGCCCTCGACGGGGCCAACGAGCGGCAGACCTTCTTCCGGGTCGTGTGGCCCACGCTCCGGCCGGTCAACGTCATCGTCGGCGTCATCACCGTCATCGAGGCGCTGCGCGCCTTCGACATCGTCTACGCCATCAACCACGGGCGCAACGGCCTGGAACTGCTCTCCGTGCTCGTCACGGACAACATCATCGGCGAGGCCAGCCGCATCGGCTTCGGATCCGCCATCGCCGTCGTCCTGCTCACCGTGTCCCTGGGATTCATCGTGACCTATCTGGTGCAGGAGCTGCGAGGGGAGAAGAAGGGATGACCAGGGGGATGACCGCACCGGCCCGGACCGCACCCGCGCGGACCCCCGCGCCCGCGACGCCCGCGGGCGGCGGGCGCCGCCGGACGCGCCCCGCGCGCCTGGGGCTGCACGCCTTCCTGATGACCGTCTCGCTCGCCTTCCTCGCCCCGCTGCTGCTGGCCGTCTACGCCTCGCTGCGCCCGTACGAGGAGACCGCCGAGCACGGCTACTTCTCGCTGCCGCGCCATCTGTCGTTCGACTACTACAAGCAGGCGTTCAGCGACTCGGGCATGAGCAAGTACTTCGTCAACTCGCTCATCATCGCGGTGCCCGGGGTGCTGCTGACGCTCTTCTTCGCCTCGTTCGTCGCCTTCGTCGTCTCCCGGCTGAAGATGCGCGGCGGGCTGATCCTGCTGATGGTCTTCACGGCCGGGAACCTGCTGCCGCAGCAGGTGATCGTCACCCCGCTGTATGTGCTCTTCACCAAGATCAACCTGCCGTACTGGATGTCGGACTCGATGACGATGTACGACTCCTACTGGGCGGTGATCGCCGTCCAGGTCGCCTTTCAAGTCGGCTTCTGCGTCTTCGTCCTGGCAAACTTCATGCGCACCCTGCCGCTGGAGATTCTGGAGGCGGCGGTGGTGGACGGCGCGGGGGTGTGGACCCAGTACTGGCGGATCACCCTGCCGCTGTGCCGCCCGGCGCTGGCGGCGCTCGGCACGCTCCAGTTCACCTGGATGTACAACGACTTCCTCTGGGCCCTCGTCTTCGTCTCCGACGGCGACAAGCTCCCCATCACCTCCGCGCTCAACAACCTGCGCGGGCAGTTCTTCACGGACTACAACCTGCTGGCGGCCGGTTCCGTGATCGTGGCGCTGCCCACTGTGCTGGTCTTTCTACTCCTCCAGCGGCATTTCATCGCGGGTCTCACCCTCGGCGCGAGCAAGGGCTGAAGGGCGGCTCCGGGGTGCGCCGACGGCCTGCGCCGCCGCCCCGGCGGCGGCGCGATCCGTCACTCCGCGGCCCCCGGGCGTTTTCACAACAGGGTGATGCGGGCAACTGACAGGGGGCGATGGAATAGGGGGAAATGTGATCGTCTGGCTGAACGGTGCGTTCGGCGCGGGCAAAACCACCGCGGCCCGCGAATTGGTGGACTTCTTGCCGGGCAGCACGTTCTATGACCCGGAACTTGTCGGCGACGGCCTGCGGATGATGCTGCCGCGCAAGCGCCTTGACGAGGTGTCCGACTACCAGGACCTGCCGTCCTGGCGGCGGCTGGTCGTCGACACGGGCGCGGCGCTGATCGCCGAGGTCGGCGGCCCGCTGGTGGTGCCGATGACAGTCCTGAGGCAGGAGTACCGCGATGAGATCTTCGGCGGCTTCGCGGCCCGGCGCATTCCCGTGCGGCATGTGTTGCTGCACACCGACGAAACGATACTGCGCGAGCGAATAGCGGAGCGCGAGGCCATCCCGGGCGACGCGGACGGCAGCGAATCCGTCCGCCGCTGGTGCCTGGACCACCTCGCGCCCTACCGTTCGGCCCTGCCGTGGCTCGTCGACGACGCGTATGTCGTGGACACCACCGGGCTCACCCCCCGGCAGACCGCCGAGCACATTGCCGACGCCGTCCGCGAGGGCGCGGGCAGCTGCGACATCGTGCAGACCCCGGAGCCCAGAGCCGAGACCCTGGCGGCCGGGGTGCTGCTCTTCGACGAGGACGACCGGGTCCTGCTCGTCGATCCCACGTACAAGCCCGGCTGGGAGTTCCCCGGCGGCGTCGTCGAGTCCGGCGAACCGCCCACCGACGCCGGCGTCCGGGAGGTGGTCGAGGAACTGGGCCTCAGACCGGCCGAGCCGCTGCGGCTGCTGGTCGTCGACTGGGAGCAGCCCTGCCCACCCGGCTACGGCGGCCTGCGGCTGCTCTTCGACGGCGGACGGCTCACCGCCGAGGCGGCCCGCGACGTCCTGCTCCCGGCCTCCGAACTGCGCGCCTGGCGCTTCGTCACGGAGGGGGAAGCCGCGGAGCTGTTGCCTCCGGTACGCCTGAGCCGATTGCGCTGGGCGCTGCGCGCCCGAGAACAGGGGCGCCCCCTGTACCTCGAGGCGGGCACGCCGACGGGCTGACCGCGGGAGGCGGGCTCGGGATGGCTCCGCGGCGCCCGTGCCGCGCCGCGGTACGGGCGGCTTACGGCCCGGCGGCGAGCACGCGGCCTGGTCCGGCGGCTCCCTGCCCCGGCCCGGGTCGGCCCTGCCCTGGACCGGGCGTGTTTCGGCCGGGCCCGGCCCGGCTTGCGTCGGGCCGGTTTCCGGGAGTTCGTGTGGGGCTCCTGTTCCGGCGGTACCGGCCGCGCTTCGGGGGCGGCCTTGGGGCCGCCGGGGCTGCGGCCCCGAATTGCTCCGACCTGTTCCGGCCCGGCCGCCGGGACCGGCCTGGTCGGCTCGGTCTGCGCCGGGCTGCCCCGGCCTGTCCTGGCCGGGGTTCTCGGCCCCGGTTCAGGTCTGCGGCCGACGGCGGCCGGGGCCAGGGTCGGTCGCGCTTCGGGTGCGGGCTTGGGGCCGCCGGGACCGCGGCCCCAAGCTGTTCCGGCCCTTTCTCAGCCCGGCCGCCGGAACCGGCCCGGCCGGGCACCGCGCCCGACCGGACCGGCCGGACCGGCCGGGCGGCATCAGCGGGCGCCATGCCCCGCGGGGCGTGACGCCCGCTCAGCAGACGCCAGACACCAGACGGCGACGCCCCGCGCAGCGGCTATCGCGTCGGGGCGGCCGGCGTATTCGCGGCCTCGTCCGCGTAAGAGCGCAGGAACAGCGCCTCCGCGAGCGAGAGCCGTTCCAGCTCCTCCGGTGAAACGCTCTCGTTGACGGCGTGGATCTGCGCGTCCGGCTCGCTCAGCCCGATCAGCAGGATCTCCGCCTCCGGGTAGAGCGAGGCGAGCGTGTTGCACAGCGGGATCGAGCCGCCCGCGCCCGCGATCGCCATCTCCTGACCGTCGTACGCCTCGCTCAGGGCCCGACCCATCGCCGTGTACGCGGGGCTGGCGGTGTCCGCGCGGAACGGCTGGCCCTGGCCGACCTGTTCGACGGCGACCCGCGCGCCCCAGGGCGCGGCGGACTGCAGGTGGGCGGTGAGCAGTTCGGCCGCCTGGCCCGCGTCCACGCCCGGCGGCACCCGCAGGCTCACCGCCGCCCGCGCGCTCGCCTGCACCGACGGGGTGGCGCCGACGACCGGAGGGGAGTCGATGCCCAGGACGGTGACCGCGGGGCGGGCCCAGACGCGGTCGGCGACCGTGCCCGAGCCGATCAGCTCGACCCCGTCCAGCACCTTGGCATCCTTGCGGAAGTCGTCGTCCGGATACTGGAGTCCGTCCCAGGTCTCGTCGGCCGCCAGACCCTGGACGGTCGTGGAGCCGTCCTCGGCCCGCAGCGAGTCCAGGATGCGGATCAGCGCGGCGAGCGCGTCCGGGGCGGCGCCGCCGAACTGGCCGGAGTGCAGATTGCCTTCCAGGGTGTCCACCCGGACCCGCAGCAGCGCCATGCCGCGCAGCATCGCGGTGACCGTCGGCAGCCCGCAGCGGAAGTTGCCGGTGTCGCCGATGACGATCGCGTCGGCGGTCAGCAGCTCGGGGTGCGCCTCCGCGTAGCGCTCCAGGCCCCCCGTGCCCTGCTCCTCCGAGCCCTCGACGATGACCTTGACGTTCACCGGGATCCCGCCGTGCTGCCCCAGCGCGCGCAGCGCGGTGAGGTGCATGATCAAGCCACCTTTGCAGTCGGCGGCGCCGCGCCCGTACCAGCGCCCGTCGCGCTCGGTCAGCTCGAAGGGCGGGGAGATCCAGGCGGCCTCGTCCAGCGGCGGCTGGACGTCGTAATGCGCGTAGAGCAGTACCGTCGGGGCCCCGGACGGGCCGGGCAGAAAGCCGTAGACCGACTCGGTGCCGTCGGGGGTGTCCAGCAGCGCCACATCCGTGAACCCCTCGGCGCGCAGCGCGTCGGCGACCCATCGCGCGGCGGCCTCGCATTCGCTCTTGGGGAACTGCGCCGGGTCCGCGACCGATTTGAAGGCCACGAGCTCGGACAGTTCGGCCTTGGCGCGGGGCTGCAGCGCGGCGACGGTGGCGGCGATGGCCCGGCGGTCGGCCGGGGCGGTGGCCGCGGGGCCGTCGGGTCGGGCGTGAGGTGCCTGCTCCATGTGGGGACGCTCCTGTGGGATGCGCGCGATGGCACGGATGTACGACTGTACGACTTGATAGTTGTGCTGCTGATCATCCCACAGCGGGGTCACACCCTGGTGAGCCGTAGGATGCCACGGTGGCCCGCGGCGGTGGTGGCGCAGGGCGATCAGGTCGGTCGAGTGGGAGCGGAAGCACACGTGAGCAGCGACAACGCGGCCCGGAACGGGGCCTCCCCGGCGGAGCCGGCGGACGAGTCGGTATGGGACGTCGTGGTGGTGGGGGCGGGCCCGGCGGGTGCCTCCGCCGCCTACGCCGCCGCCTGTGCGGGCCGCCGGGTGCTGCTGCTGGAGAAGGCCGAGCTGCCGCGCTACAAGACGTGCGGCGGCGGCATCATCGGCCCCACGCGCGATGCGCTGCCGCCCGGCTTCGAACTCCCGCTGCGTGAGCGCGTACACGCCGTGACGTTCTCGCTGAACGGCAAGCTGACCCGTACCCGCCGCTCCAAGCAGGCTCTGTTCGGGCTGATCAACCGGCCAGAGTTCGACGCCGGGCTGGTCGAGGCGGCCAAGGACGCGGGCGCTCAGGTGCGTACCGGCACCGCGGTGGCGCGTGTCGAGCAGCACGGCCCGTCCGTGCCCGACCGGCGCACCGTGGCCGTGGTGCTCTCGGACGGCGAGACCGTGCTGGCCCGGGCCGTGGTCGGCGCGGACGGCAGCGCCAGCCGGATAGGCGCCCACGTCGGGGTCAAGCTCGACCAGGTCGACCTCGGTCTGGAGGCGGAGATTCCGGTGCCGCCGACCGTGGCGGAGGACTGGTCGGGCCGGGTGCTCATCGACTGGGGCCCGCTGCCGGGCAGTTACGGCTGGGTCTTCCCCAAGGGCGACACGCTGACGGTCGGGGTGATCTCGGCCCGCGGCGAGGGCGCCGGGACCAAGCGTTATCTCGAGGACTTCATCGCCCGGCTCGGGCTCGCCGGGTTCGAGCCGCGTATCTCCTCAGGTCATCTGACCCGCTGCCGCTCCGACGACTCTCCGCTGTCGCGCGGCCGGGTGCTGGTGTGCGGGGATGCGGCGGGGCTGCTGGAGCCGTGGACCCGGGAGGGCATCTCCTTCGCGCTGCGCTCGGGGCGGCTCGCGGGGGAGTGGGCGGTACGGATCGCCGAGGCCCATGACGCGGTCGACGCCAGGCGCCAGGCGCTGAACTACGCCTTCGCGATCAAGGCGGGGCTCGGGGTGGAGATGGGGGTCGGGCGGCGGCTGTACTCGGTGTTCGCGCGCCGCCCCGGAATGTTCCACGCGGCGCTCACGGGCTTCAGGCCGGCGTGGCGGGCGTTTACGAAGATCACGCGCGGTACGACGACTCTCGCCGAGATCGTCCGCACCCATCCGGCGGCCCGGCGGGCGCTGACCGCGTTCGACCGCCGGTAGCGGCACGGGGCCGGTCTGTTGCACGGCCGGCCCGCCGCCCGGGCGGCCCCGATGCCTTCCGCCGGCCGCCGCTTCACGCCTTGGCGGCCGGGGGCTCGGCGGAGGTGGCGGTGGAGGCGTCGTCGGTGGTGATGCGGAAGACCGGGTGGAGCGGGGAGATCCGCGCCAGTTCATCGTCCGAGGACTTCGCGGTCACCCCGTCGAAGAAGCTCTTCACCTCCCAGCCCCAGCGGTCGAGGTAGGCGCGCAGCGCCTCGGTCTTCTCCGCGCCCTCCGGCAGCTCGGTGGCGGTGAAGGTGTGCTCGCGGCGTCCGAGACGCAGTCGCCCGCCGCCCGCCGCCCGCATGTTGCGCACCCACTGGGAGGCGCCGCGGGGGGAGACCAGATAGCGCTCGCTGTTCAGCGACAGCGGGTTGACCGGCACACGACGCCATTCGCCGGACTTCCGGCCGACGACGGACAGTTCGGCGGTGCCGAAGAAGCTCACCCCGCGCCGGGCGAGCCAGGTGATGGTGGCGTTCATGGCGCCGTCGAACCGGCTGGGCTTGATGTGGTGCTCCGACATGGTGTCCTCCTGTGCTCGCTGTGCTCCATTTCGAGAGCGGTGCTCTCGCTTGAGATCAGTGTGCATGAATCGGCGTGCCGCCGCAAGAGCACTGCTCTCGTTGTTGGCCGGTGCTCCGTCCGGATGAGAGACTGGCTGCCATGAGTGCGATCCGAGGGGCCAGGGAACGGGCCCGTACCGAAGTGACCGCCGCCATCAAGGAAGAGGCGCGCCGCCAGCTCGCCCGCGAGGGCGCGGCCAAGCTGTCGCTGCGCGCCGTCGCCCGCGAGCTAGGCATGGTCTCGTCCGCCCTCTACCGCTACTTCCCGAGCCGCGACGAGCTGCTGACCGCGCTCATCGTGGACGCGTACGACGCCCTCGGCGCCGCCGCGGAAGCGGCCCTGGCGAAGGCGGACGGCCAGGAGCCCGTCGAGCGGTGGAGCGCGGTCTGCCAGGCCGTACGGGAGTGGGCGCTGGCCCATCCGCACGAGTACGCGCTGATCTACGGCTCCCCGGTGCCCGGCTACTCCGCGCCCCAGACCACCGTCGTACCCGCCTCCCGCGTGGGCCTCGCCCTGCTCGCCATCGTGGGCGACGCCCACGCCGCGGGTACGTTGCGCGTCCCCGGGGACGCCGGGGTGCCCGAAGCGGTGCGGGGAGATGTGCGAGCTCTGGCCGGGACCCTGGGGATCGAGCTGCCCGACGCGGCGCTCGCGCGGTTCATCGCGGCTTGGGCGCAGCTGTTCGGCCTGGTCAGCTTTGAGCTCTTCGGCCAGTTCAAGGGCGTCGTCGAGGCGCGCGAGGAGTTCTTCGGCCAAGCCGTGGCGACCCTCGGCCGTACGGTGGGCCTCCTCTAGCAGGCCCTGTTCAGCGCGGGTGGCTACCGGGCCCGGCGTGGCACGAAGCGCACCACCGTGCCCGGGACGGCCTGGGCGGCCGCGGCGAGACGGCCCTCGGGGACGACGCCGACGACGGGGTAGCCGCCGGTCGTGGGATGGTCGGCCAGGAACAGCACCGGGCGGCCGTCCGGCGGGACCTGCAGCGCGCCCAGGACCATGCCCTCGCTGGGCAGTTCGCCGTCCCTCGCGCGCTCCAGCGAGGGCCCCTCGGTGCGCAGCCCGATGCGGTTGCTCGCGGCCGACACCCGGAACTCGCCGGTCGCCAGGGCGCGCAGCGCCCGGGGGGTGAACCAGTCGTCGCGCGGGCCGAGCGCGACCGGCAGGACGAGTTCGCGCGGCGGCCCCGGGCAGGGCGCCGCGTCCACGGCGGGCGCCGGACCGTACGGCGCGCCCAGCCGCAGCACCGCGCCGTCGGCGAGCGGGGGCGGGCCGAGGCCGGAGAGCAGATCCGTGGAGCGGCTGCCGAGCACCTGCTCGGCCTCCACGCCGCCGCCGAACGCCACATAGCTGCGCACACCATGGGCCGCCGCGGCGACCTCCACCAGTGCGCCCGTGCGCACTCGCACGGGCGCGCCCCATGCGGCGGGGCGGCCGTCCACGGTGACCGGGCAGGGCGCGCCGGTGACCGCCACCGTCGCGGCGCGGCGCAGCCGTACGGCGCAGCCGGTGAGCGTGGTCTCCAGGGCCGCGGCCCCTTCGGGGTTGCCCACCAGGCGGTTGGCGAGCCGCAGGGCGGGCTCGTCGAGCGCCCCGGAGCGAGGTACGCCGAGGTGGGCGTGGCCGACCCGGCCGAGGTCCTGGACGGTGGTCAGCGCGCCGGCCCGCACCACCGCGAAGGCGCTGTCCGTCATGCGGAGGTCTCTTTCCCTGCGGGCTGGTCCCCTGTGGGCTGTTTCCCTGCCCCTATGTGTTGTTCCGCTTCCTCTGCTTCTTTGGCGGATCGCTCCGGTACGAAGCGGACGCGGGTTCCGGGGGCCAGGAGCGCGGCCGGGGTGCGCGCGGTGTCCCACAGCACCGCGTCGGTGGTGCCGATCAGCTGCCAGCCGCCGGGGGAGGAGCGCGGGTAGACGCCGGTGTACGGGCCCGCGAGGGCGACCGAGCCGACCGGGACCCTGGTCCTCGGGGTGGCGCGGCGCGGTACGTGGCGGTGCTCCGGCAGGCCGGTCAGATAGCCGAAGCCGGGGGCGAAACCGCAGAAGGCGACCCGGAATTCGGTGTCCGCGTGGATGCGCGCGACCTCGTGCGGGGCGACCCCCCACAGCTCGGCGACATCGGCCAGGTCCGGGCCGTCGTAGCGCACCGCGATATCGACGGTGGCGTCGTAGCCGCCGGCCGGCGGGGGGATGTCCCACCGGGCCACCTCGGCCGCCAGGCGGCGCGGATCGGCCACCCCGTCCAGGAGTACGGTGCGCGCCGCGGGCACGATCTCCCGTACCGCGGGCAGCGTCCGGGCCTCGGAGCGGCGCAGCAGCTCGGCGTGGAGGGCCAGGGCGGCCTCGCCGGTGTCCACTTCCAGCAGCAGCGCGTGGTCCCCGACCGGCAGGCCGCGCACGCGGATGCGCCCGCCGGAGCCGCCGGTCATGCGAACGGCTCCACGCGCACGCCGGCACCCTTCAGTTCGGCCCGGACCCGGCGGGCGATATCGGCCGCCCCGGGGGTGTCGCCGTGTACGCACAGGGAACGTATGTCCACCTCGACCGGCCGGCCGTCGATCGAGGTCACCGACTTGTCGCGGGCGAAGGCGAGGGAGCGCTTGACGATGGTGCCCGGGTCGGGGACGACCGCGCCGGGCTCGCCGCGGGGGACCAGCGTCCCGGCCGCGGTGTACGCGCGGTCGGCGAACCCTTCGCCTACGACGGGCAGTCCGCCCGCGTCGGCCGCCTCGTGCAGCCGGGAGCCGGGCAGCCCCAGGACGGGCAGCGGGGCGTCGGCGGCCAGCCGTATGCCCTCGACGACCGCGGCGGCCTGGGCCTGATCGTGTACGCAGCGGTTGTACAGCGCGCCGTGCGGCTTGACGTAGACCACGTCCGACCCCGCCGAGCGCGCGAACACCCGCAGGGCGCCGATCTGATAGGCGATCTCGTCGGTCAGCTCACGCGGCGGTACGTCCATGGTGCGGCGGCCGAAGCCCGCCAGATCCCGGTACGAGACCTGCGCCCCGATGCGCACACCGCGCTCGGCGGCCAGCTCGCACACCCGGCGCATGGTCGAGGGGTCGCCGGCGTGAAAGCCGCAGGCGACGTTGGCGCTGGTGACGACGGACAGCAGGGCGTCGTCATCGGTGAGCCGCCAGCGTCCGAAGCCCTCGCCGAGGTCGGCGTTGAGGTCGATGGTGAGGTCCGCCATGACATGACAACCTAAGCGATCGTTGAACGATCCGACAAGATGAATGTTGTTCCGAGAGGGGTTCTGGGATTGACTTCTCGCCATAGGGCATTCAGAAGCGGTGAATAACCCAAAAAGGGGAGCAAGAGTGACAAACGGGGCGGATCGGCGGATCGCGGAGGCGTCCTCACTGGCCGAGTTGGAGGGCGACCGCGCACTGCTGGGGCGGACGAGCACCGCCGAGCGCGTCGCGGACGTCCTGCGCGACCGCATCGCCGAAGGGTTCTTCCCGCCCGGCACCCGGCTGTCCGAGGACAGCGTCAAAGGGGCGCTCGGCGTCTCGCGCAACACCCTCAGGGAGGCGTTCCGGCTGCTCACGCACGAGCGGCTGCTGGTGCACAAGCTCAACCGCGGCGTGTTCGTGCGCGTCGTCACGGTGGACGACCTCAACGACATCTACCGCGTGCGCACGCTGGTGGAGTGCGGCGCCGTACGCGGCCTCGGGAAGCCGCCGTACCCGCTGGAGGCCGTCGAGTCGGCCGTCCTGGCCGGGGAGTGTGCCGCGCAGGTGCGGGCCTGGCAGGACCTGTCCACCGCCAATATCCGCTTCCACCAGGGGATCGTGGCGCTCGCGGGCAGCCCGCGAGCCGATGAGCTGATGCGGGGCGTGCTGGCCGAACTCCGGCTGGTCTTCCACGTCATGGACGACCCACGACGCTTCCATGCGCCGTATCTGGTCCGTAATCGGCACATCCTGGAGGTGCTGCAGTCCGGGGACGCCGTTGAGGGCGAGCGGCTGCTCGCCTCCTACCTCGAGGACTCCCGGCTCCAATTGGCCGACGCCTACGCCCAGCGGGTTTCCGAGTCGTAAACGATCCTCAGGCCGAGAAACAACTGCATATCGAAGTCTTGTCGGATCGTTCAACGATCGCCTAGCCTCCGGTGCATTCTTCCTCACGGCGTCGCTCGTGAGGTCCTGCGCACGGAAGGCGGGACATGATCGTTCTCCTCGGCGTCCTGGTGGTGGTCCTCGGATTCGCCACCCGACGCAACCCGTTGCTGGTGGTGGGAGTCGCCGGCATCGTCACCGGGCTGCTGGGCAAGCTCTCGCCACAAGAAGTCCTCGCGGCCTTCGGCAACGGCTTCGCCTCCAGCCGCTCGGTGACGATCTTCGTCATCACCCTCCCGGTCATCGGCCTCCTGGAGCGCAACGGCCTCCAGGAGCAGGCCCGCGTTCTCATCGGCCGGCTCGGCAAACTCACCGCCGGCCGCTTCCTCGCCCTCTACCTGGGGCTCCGTCAACTCACCGCGGCCTTCGGCCTCACCAGCATCGGCGGACCGGCACAGAGCGTGCGGCCCATGGTCGCGCCGATGGCCGAGGGGGCCGCCGAGCGCCGCCACGGCCCGCTGCCCGAGCAGGTGCGCGAGCGCGTCCGCTCGTACGCATCGAGCGCCGACACCGTCGGCCTCTTCTTCGGCGAGGACTGCTTTCTCGCCATCGGCTCGATCCTGCTGATCACCGGCTTCGTCAACACCACCTACGACACCCACCTGGAGCCCCTGCAACTGGCGCTGTGGGCGATCCCCACCGCCGTATGCGCCTTCCTCATCCACGGCGCCCGGCTGCTGCGCCTGGACCGCACCCTGGACCGCGACCTGGCGGCCGCGGGCTCCCGCTCGGCCCAGGCCGGCGACCGCACCTCGGAGGATGCCAAGTGATCAAGGTCGAGTGGTTCTACTGGCTCGTCGGCGCCGTCTTCCTCGCCATGGCCGCACAGATGGCGGTCGACCGCAGCAACCCCAAGCGCCTTGGCTCCGCGGCCTTCTGGGGCCTGCTGGGCGGATGCTTCTTCTACAGCACCTGGGTGGTGAAGAAGCAGGTCCCGGCCGAACCGCTGGGCCTCGCCGTGCTGGTCATGGTCTGCCTGGCCGGCTTTGGCCTCACCGGGCGCGGCACCCCGCGCACCACCACCGCCGAACAGCGCACCGCGCTCGCGGCACGGCTGCGCGGCAAACTTTTCGTCCCCGCCCTCACCATCCCGATCGTCGCGGTGGTCTGCGCCTCCGCCCTCAAGCACTGGCGCATCGGCGGCGAACCGGTCCTGGAGCCGGGCAGCGAGACCGTACTCGGCCTCGGCTTCGGCGCCATCGCCGGTCTCGTGGTCGCCATGCTCGTGGTCCGCGAGCGCAACCCCGCCGTTCCGCTGCACGCCGGACGCGGCCTGCTGGAGTCCATGGGCTGGGCGCTGCTGCTGCCCCAGCTGCTGGCCGTACTCGGCTCGATCTTCCAGGTGGCCGGGGTCGGCACCCAGGTCGGCAAGATCACCGAACAGCTGCTGCCGGACGGCCAGAAGTACGTCGCCGTGGCCGTCTACTGCGTCGGCATGGCCCTGTTCACCACGATCATGGGCAACGCCTTCGCCGCGTTCCCGGTGATGACCGCCGCCATCGGCTGGCCCGTGCTCATTCAGCAGATGCACGGCGAACCGGCGGTCGTCCTCGCCGTCGGGATGCTGGCCGGCTTCTGCGGGACTCTCGTGACCCCTATGGCCGCCAATTTCAACCTCGTGCCCGCCGCGCTGCTCGAACTCAAGGACCAGTACGGGCCCATCAAGGCCCAGATCCCCACCGCCGGGGCGCTGCTGGTCTGCAACATCGTCATCATCTCGCTCTTCGCCTTCTGAGGGGGCCCGTGTGACGTCAGTGACCGCTCCTGGGACCCCAAGGACCCCCGTGATTCCCGTGCCCGCCGCGATCCCCGTGCGCCCCGAGACTTCCGCGACCCGCGTGCTCCTCACCGGCTTCGAACCCTTCGGCGGCGAAGCCGTCAACCCCTCCTGGCAGGCCGTCTCGCTGGTCGCCGCCGGACCCCCGCCCGGCGTCCAGGTCACCGCCGCCCGGCTGAGCTGTGTCTTCGGCACGGCGCTCGACGAGCTGGCCGTGGCGGTGGAGCAGGCCGACCCCGATCTGGTGCTGTGCGTGGGGCAGGCCGGGGGCCGCACCGGCATCAGCGTGGAACGCGTCGCCATCAATGTGGACGACGCCCGTATCCCCGACAACGCCGGACGGCAGCCCGTCGACGAGCCGGTCGTCGCGGACGGCCCCGCCGCCTACTTCGCCGCCCTGCCCGTCAAGGCATGCGTCGCGGCGGTGCGGGCGGCCGGAATTCCCGCCTCCGTGTCCCAGACGGCCGGCACCTTCGTGTGCAACCACGTCTTCTACGGGCTCGCCCACCTGATAGCCACCCGCAGGCCCGCCCTGCGCGGCGGATTCGTGCATGTCCCGTACGCCCCCGAGCAGGTCGTGGACCGGGCCGAACCCTCCCTGCCCATCGACACGGTGGCGCAGGCGCTGCGGGCGGTCATCACCGCGGCCGTGACCACCCGCGAAGACCTCCGAGTCGCCGAGGGAGCCACCCATTGAGCAGCGGCCGACCCGATACGACGCCACCCCGGACCGCGGCGTCCCCGGAACGCACCGAACTCGCCCAACTCGCCGACCGGTTCGCAGCCGTGGCCACGGCCAACGTCACCCGGCCCTACCCGTACGCCCCGGCCCATCTGCTGCGCGGCCCCGAGGACCTGGTGCCGCCGCGTCACCACCACCCCGCCTTCTACGGCTCGTACGACTGGCACTCCTCGGTGCATATGCACTGGCTGCTGGTCCGGCTGCTGCGCCGCTGCCCCGACCGGGTCCGCGCCGAGGAGGTGACCGGGGTGCTGGACAAGCACCTCACGGCCGCGCACCTGGCGGCCGAGGCGGACTATCTGCGCGCCCGTCCGTCCTTCGAGCGTCCCTATGGCTGGGCCTGGCTGCTGGCGCTGACCGCCGAATGCCGGGCCCTGGGACCGGCGGGCAGCGGTTGGGCGGCGGCGCTGGAGCCGGCGGCCGCCGCCGTGGAGACGCTGCTGTACGACTGGCTGCGGCGGGCCACCTACCCGGTCCGGCACGGCGTCCACACCAACAGCGCCTTCGCCCTCGGCCTGATCCTCGACAGCGCCGCTGCGGCCGGGCGGGCGGCACTCGCCGAGCCGGTCGCGGCGGCGGTCGTCCGCTGGTTCGGCGACGACCACGACGCCCCGGCCCACTGGGAGCCCTCAGGACAGGACTTCCTCTCACCCGCCTTGACCGAAGCCGAAGCGGTCGGCCGGGTGCTTCCTCGGGCCAGGTTCGCCGGCTGGCTGGACGGCTTCCTGCCCGGCCTCGAACGCGGCGCTCCGGCCCCGCTGCTCACCCCGCCGGTCGTCTCCGACCCCACCGACCCGCAGATCGGCCATCTCATCGGGCTCTCGCTCAGCAGGGCGGCCGCGCTGCGCCGTATCGCCGCGGCGCTGCCCGAGGGCGATCCGCGCGGCCCCGTCCTGACCTCGGCGGCCGAGGACCACCTCGCCGCCGGACTGCCGTACGTGGTCTCCGGAGACTTCACCGGCGACCACTGGCTCGCCACCTTCGCGGCACTCGCCCTGGAGGAGTGCCCGCCCGGCGGCTGACGGGGCCGGGGGCCGCACAGAGCAGACAGTTGGCGGCTGACGAAGGCAGGTCCGCGCAGTGGCCGTCCGGGGTCCGCGCAGCGGCTCCGGAGGCGTCGTAGACTGATGGATCCGTCCGCGTGCCCGGCCGCTCCGCGCCGTTTCGTCCGTTGTCGGTGCGAGCGCCTAATCTGTGGGACGTGACTTCTCCACCGCCTGGAGCCGCCGCGCCCCAGCTCAACGGGTACGCCGGGGCCGCACGCCCGGCCCCGGGTCCGGCCGCAGACGAGGGCCTGGCCCGGCGGCTGCGCGCGCTCGCCTGCACCGCGCCGCTGCACGACCTCGACGCGCGCAAGGGCAGCCTCGCGGGCGAGTACTCGGTGTACGCGATGGCGGAGGTCGCCCTCTCCGCGATCGACCTGGTCACGCTCAACATGGACTTCGACACCGGCGCCGATCACGAGCAGATAGTGGCCAGGCTGCTGCCCCGCGTCGGCGCGCAGGCCCCGGACCGGCCCACCGCTGAGCATGAGCGCGTCGCCCGCTGGGTGCTGGAAAACCTGATCAACGTCGGCAGTGTGGACCGCGGCTTCCGCGCCGTCTACGGCACGTTCGGCCCCGACGGCGTCTATGTCCGCCGTGACTACGACTTCAAGCTGGTCGAGGAGGTGCCGGGGCCCGGCGGCAGCGTCTATCTGCGCACCACCGACGAAGCGGTCAACGTCCTGGTCGGCGCGCTCGACACGGACGTCACCAGCGCCCAGATCGCCGCCGAGGTGAAGCTGGAGGTGCTGATCAGCCGCGGCCGCCTGGCCGACGCCCAACTCGCCGCCGAACAGGCCCGCTACCGCACCGTGCAGTACTCCGAGACGCTGCGCCGCACCCTCGACGCCACCCGGCGCAATGTGCGCGCGGTCGACTGGCTGCGCACGGTCCCCGACCTGATCAGCGAGGCCCTGGACCACGTCGCCGACCGCTACCGCCATGAGAACGCGATCCTGACCAACATCCGCAAGGCCCGCGACGAGGCGGAGAGCGCCGAGAACAAACGGCGCGCCGCCGAGCTCGTCGACATAGTCAAGGACTGCATCCGCCGCCACACCCAGCTGCAGTCCCGGCTGCTGGAGGCCGGGCCGCTGTTCCGCGCCGAGCAGGACCGCCAGGCCTTCGCCACCCCGGCCGCGCACGCCGGACTCGACCTGTACGGGCAGCTCCTCGCGCCCCTGCTGCCGCTCCCCGTGGACCGCGCCCTCCGCGTCACCGACGCCTTCTTCGCCCGCGGCACGGGGTATCGCACCCCGACGTCCGTGCGCGTCGGCGACCTTGTGGACATGCTGCTGACCCCGCCCGTGGAGCGCGAGCACCTGGGCGCGGAGATGCCCGAGCCCGACCTGATCGCCACCCCCGACGACAGCCGCTTCAGCGAGGAGCAGCTGGCGGTCGCCATGCAGCTGCTCGATCTCCCGGCCGACGCCCCCCGCCGGCTCTCCGGCCTGCTGGCCGAGGCCCGCCACCGCGACCCCGAACTCCCCTACCTCATCGCCCTGCTGGCCGTCCACGCCGCGAGCCCGCCCGTCGGCACCGCCTACCGCCAGGGCGAGGAGCGGCTGCTGTTCGCCGTCGACGACGGCACCGAGCTGGACGACCCGGAGTTCGGCGGTGCCGACCTGATACTGGGCATGGCGCTGCTGGACGCGGCCGGAATGGCGGCGGACCGCGCGGAGGTGGCGTAGTGCGCGCGTTGTGCCGGCGCGGCGGAGGTGGCGTAACGCCCGCGTCGTGCCGATGCGGCGGACCGGTGGTAGCGGCGCCGCGCCGTGGGGCGGTGCCACGGCGAGGGGCAGTGCCACGCCGCGGTGCGGTGCGGTGCTTTGGGGCGGCGCTCTGCCATGGGGCGGCACCCTGCCCCTGTCGTGGGGCGGCGCGGTGCCGCGGCGGGTGCGCCGTACGGCGGGGCGAGGCGCCGTACGTCCGCGGGGCCGGACCGCGACGGTGCGGTTCGGCGCCGTGCTCGGGGCGCCCCGGTCCGGTGACCGGCCGGGCGCCGGAGGCGCTGGGTGCGTGGCTGCCCGCCTGTTCCGCCGCACCTCCGGGGCCCTCCCCGGTGCCGCCGCGCGCATGCGCGCGAGCGGGCGGCGGCGCGGGGGCCTGCCGCAGGGCGGCCGCTCGCCGCGCCGGGCAGCACCCTCCACCGCTTCGGCTTCCGCTTCGGCGAGCGACCCAGACGGCGCACGCCGGCGCCACCGGATCCACCGCGACCCGCGGCTCTGACCAGGCCGCGGCCCACAAGGAGCTTCACCCGTGAGCGAGTACGACCCCACAGACGGCGCGCAGCCGGAGCTGACGTCCTCGGTGCAGAGCGCGCTGGGCGCATCGGGCGTTTTGGGCGCGGGCACGGCGGGAGCGTCGGGCGCGGCGGAAGGCGCCGCTCCGCTCACGCCCGCCGACGCGGCCGACGCGGCGCGTCTGGTCGCCTTCGGGCTGCAGCCGAAGCTGCTGCCCGCCCGTGACGTCGAGTACGCCGAGCTGCTGCGCCGCCACCGCGACGACCCGGCGTTCGCGCGGCTGGCCGACGCCGTGGCCGCCGGGCTCGGCCTGATCGTGCTCGAGGTCTCCACCCGGGCCGGGATGGCCGTGGCCGCCGCGGAGGACTCCGTCTTCGCCGTCCGTATGGGCGACTACGCCCGCCGGGCCTCCACCGACTCCGCCGACCGTTTCCTGCACGGCCTCGCCCATCTCGCCGTAGCGGCCATGGCCTTCCCGCGCCCCGAGGACCTTGCCGACGACGGCTACATCGGCCGGGTCACGGTCAACGGCATCGACGCCTTCGTACGGCAGGCGTGCCGCCGTCTGGAGGAGCGCGCCGAGGAGGAAGGGGAGAACACCGACCCGGCCACTGACGCGCCCGGCCTGGAGGCAGCCTGGCGGGTGTACGCGCGGCGCAGCGCCACCGGTGCCACGAAGGACGCGCGGCGGCTCGCCGGTTCGACGACCGGCATCGTCGGCAAGGCCGTCGCCTTCCTCGTCGACTCCGGATTTCTCCAGCGCACCGGGGACGACGCCGGAGGCGCGTACCGAACGACCGCCCGCTACCAGCTTCAGGTACGCGACATGGCGGGCAGCGCCGCCATGGCCGAACTGCTCGAACTGGGCGTCGTGCCCATGAGCGACGGCAGCGCGACGCTGTTGCCGCCGGACGACAGCGACGACCTGGAGCTGGTCGCCGACGCGGGTCTGCCCTTCCACACGCCCTGACCAGCCACCACCCGACCGCCCCTTTTCGACCGCCCCTTTTCGACCTTCCCTCTCCGATCCGACCCTCCCCCCTTCACGACAACGAGAGTCCGCCGCCATGTACGAGCTGTCCCGGGTCCGCCTCTACTCCATCGGGCCGGCCGGTGCGCGCTATGCCGACACCGTGCTGGACCTGCGCGGAGTCGGCGAGCCGGTGCCCAGCCCCGCCCCCACCCAGGCGGAGTTCTTCGAGGAGGAGCCCGTCGGCCCGCCGCGGCGTCCCGCGCCCGCCGGCGTGCTCTTCCTGGAGAACGGCGGCGGCAAGTCCGTCCTGCTCAAGCTGATCTTCTCGGTGATGCTGCCCGGCCACCGCAACACGCTGGGCGGCGCCAGCTCCGGCGTGCTGCGCAAGTTCCTGCTCGCCGACGACTGCGGGCACGTCGCGCTGGAGTGGCAGCACACGGTCACCGGTGAGACGGTCGTCGTCGGCAAGGTCAGCGAATGGCGCGGCCGCCAGGTGTCCAACGACCCGCGGAAGTTCGCCGAGGCGTGGTACTCCTTCCGCCCTGGGCCGGGTCTGAGCCTGGACTCCCTGCCGGTCGCCGAGTCCGCGGCCGTGCGGCCCCTCGTCGAGGGCGCCTCCACGGCCCGCGGCCGCCGCCGCACCATGAAGGGCTTCCGCGACGCCATCACCGAGGCGGACAAGGCCTATCCGCACCTCGACGTGACCTGGGTGGAGATCCACGAGCGCTGGAACGAACACCTCGGCGAGCTCGGACTCGACCCCGAACTCTTCCGCTACCAGCGGGAGATGAACGCCGACGAGGGCGAGGCCGCCGGCCTGTTCGCGGTCAAGAACGACTCCGACTTCACCGATCTGCTGCTGCGCGCCGTCACCGACACCCGCGATACGGACGGGCTCGCCGACCTCGTGCACGGCTTCGCCCACAAGCTCGGCCGCCGCGCGGAGCTGACGGCCGAGCGCGACTTCACGGCCGGCTCACTCGACCTGCTGTCCCGCATCGCCGACGCCGCGGAGCGGCGTGAGCAGGCCCGCGGGGTGCACGCGGGCGCCGAGCGCCGCACCCGTACGCTCGCCCGGCGGCTGTCGGGGCGCGGCGCCGAGGAGCGCGAGCGCGCCGCCGAGCTCGCCCAGCAGGTCGCCACCGCGGCCCACGCCGTCACCGAGGCGGAGGGTGCGCGCGGCCGCAGCTCCCTGGTCGCCGCGGAACTCGCCTACCGGCACGCTTCATTGGCGCTCGCCGCCGCGGAAAAGGGCGCGGCAGCGCAGCGGCGCGAGGTCAACGACGCCCGCACCCTGCACTCCGCATGGCAGGCCGCCGAGACGGTGCTGCGCCACCGCGCCGCCGCCGACCGCTCGGCGCGCGTCGCCGCCGCGATCCGCGAGGCCGAGCGGGACGCCGCCCCCGCGCTGGCCGCCCGCGCCAAGGCCGCCGCCGACCTCGTACGGACCCTGCACGCGGCGGCCGAGGACGGCGAGCGGCTGGCCAACGAGGAGGAGGAGCGCTCCGCCGCGCTCCAGGAGACGGGAGAGGCCGCACACCGCGACGCCACGGCCGCCGCCACCGCCGCCCAGCGCGCCCGCAGCGAGACCGAGCACCTGCGGCAGCGGCTCGTGGAGGTCGAGCAGGAGACCGCCGAGGCGGTGCGCGCCGGCTGGCTCGACGACTCCGCCCCGGACGCCGACCCGGCCCGCGCCGCTCTCGCCGCCAGCGACGCCGAGAAGACCGCCGTCGCCGCCTGGGACGCCGCCCGCGAGGCGGCCCGCCGCACCGCGGACGCCGCCAAGGAGGCCGCCGCCGAGCACTCCCGCACCGAACTCGCCGCCGCCCGCGCGGCCGACGCGTCCAGCGCGGCGGTGGCTGCGTACGACGCGGAGCGTCGCGCGGCGGAGTCCCTGGGCTCCGAACAGCGCATCGTCGAACTCCTCGGCCTCCCCACCGCCACCCCGGCCACCCCGTCCGTTCCCGCCCCGCGCGCCGGGCGGCCGCTGGCGGCCGAGGCCGGCTCGCCCGGGCGGGTGACGACGCGCGTCGACGAACTGGAGCAGCCGCACTCCGCGCCCGCTACCTCCGCCCGCTCGCTGCCCGCTGACGCCCGCCCGCCCGGCCGCGTCTCCGCCCACGTGGACGAGACGGAGTCCGACACGCAAGCGGCCGACACCCCGTACGCCCCGCCGGCCGGCGACCCCGACGACAGCACCCGGACCGCCGACGAGGCCGAGGACTGCTGGGACCCCGGAGTGGGCGACGCCGCCCCGGCCGACAGCGCGGCAAGGGGCACCACGGCTCGCGGCGCAGCCGATGCGCCCGGGGGCGTGACTCGTGGGGCCGAGGACGGCAACGGTGGCGCGGCCGGCACCGCACGTGCCGGCGCTGGGGGCGCGACGGACGGTGCGGGTGCCGAGCCCGAGTGGCTGACCGGTGATGCCGGAGCGCAGGCTGAAGGCCCGACAGATGGTGCGGCTCGCGGTACCGAGGCCGCTACGGGCGGCGCAGGGCGCGGGGCCGGGGACACGGCCGGTGGCGGGAGCACCCTCAGGGCCGCCGCACACCGGGGCGCCACCGCGGACGGGCGAGCCGAGGGGCGGCAGGAGGACGCGGCCCACGGAGGCGAGGACTCGGCCCGTGGCGGCGAAGGCTCGGCCGACAAGGCCGCCGTGCGCCGGGGCGTGGCCGGCGGGCGGCGGGACGGTGGGGGCGACGGTGCCGCGCGGCCGGCGGGTGGCGTCGCCGAGCGGGCCCGCGAAGAGGGGCCGCTGAGCGCTGAGGAACTGGACCGGAACGCCGACGCGCTGCGGGAGTTGCTTGACGAGAGCGTCGCCTCCGCCGAGCGGCAGCTCTTCGATCTGCGCACGGCCGCGGCCGACGACGCGCGGATTCTCGGCGCGCTCGGCGACGGAGGGCTGCTGCCGCCCAGCCCCGATGTGCTGGCCGCGGTGGAGTACCTGGGCGAGCACGGCATCCCCGCGCTGCCCGGCTGGCGGTATCTGGCGCAGGCCGTGGACCCCGTCGACCACGCCGCGGTGCTGGCCGCACGGCCGGAGTTGGTCGACGGGGTGGTCATCACCGACCCCGACACCCACGCGCGGGCGCGCGAGGTGCTCGGCACGGCGTCGCTGCTGCCGCGCTCCGCCGTGGCCGTCGGGACGGCGGCCGCGCTGCTCGCGCCGACGCCGCCGCCCGGGGCGCAGGACAGCGGCGTGTTCCTGGTGCCGCCGAACCCGGCGATGCACGACGAGCGGGCCGCCGACGACGAGCGGCGGGAGTTGCGCGCGCGGGCCACCGCGCGGGACGAGGAGATCCGGGCGCTCGCGGCCCGGCTGGCGGGGGACCGGGCGCTGGCGGCGCGGCTGTCGGCGTGGCGTACGGGATGCCCGCCCGGGCGACTCGCGGAGCTGGCGGAGGCGGCCGAGGCGGCTCGTGAGGCGGCCGAGGAGGCGCAGCGGGAGCTGGCGGAGGCCCGTACGGCGAGGGTGGAGGCGGACGAGGCGGCCGGCGAGGCGGCCCGGGTGCGCGATGAGCGGCAGGAGGCGGCGCAGCGGGCCCGCCGCGCCGCCGACGCGCTGGCGGGGCTCGCGTTCCGGCTGCGGGAGCGCGCCGCCTGGCAGACCAGGCTGCGCGAACTGGCGGACGAGGCCGCGGAGTACGAGGAGCGGGCCGCCGCGTGTGTGGACCGGGCGCGCGCGGCGGACGAGGACCGGCGCGCCGCCCAGCGCGCGGCCGACGACGCGCACCGCACCGCCCGCGCGCTGCGCGCCGAGCGCGCCGAGATCGCGGGCGCGCCCGACGACGTGGCGGACGGCGCACCGCCCACCGCCTCGCTGCCCGCCCTCCGCGAGGCGTATCGCGCGGCCTCACAGGTGTACGAGAAGGTCGGCGTCGGCGCCGATCTGCGCGCCGAACAGGCCCGTGCGGAGAGCGACGAGAGCGCCGCGCTGGCCACCCTGGACCGGCTCACCAACAAGGTCCGCACCCGCGCCGCCCAGCTCCTGGAGAGCACGGACGGCGCGGACGGCCCGTCCCGCCAGGCGGCCGCGGCCCGCGCCGAGTCGCTGGTGCACATGATGGAGACGCGCGCGTCGGCGGCGAGCGAGCAGCTGGGCCGGTTGCGCGGCGAGGCGGAGCGGCTGGCGCCCGCGGACGGCGAGGCGCACACCGAGCTGCCGGATGGGATGGTCCCGCAGGACGCCGAGCAGGCCAAGGAGCTGCTGCGCTCGGCGAACGCCGAACTCAGCACCCGTGCGGACGCGCTGGAGACCGCCCGCACCACCCACAGCGAGCTGCTGCGCGCCCACCGCGCCGCCGAGGACGCGGCGGGCGGCTTCGAGGAGACCGCCGCGCTGCTGCGGGACCTGCTCCGCGACCACCAGGACGCGGCCGTCGACGGAACACCCGAGCAGCCCGAGGCGTACGCCGGGAGCCTCGCGGAGGCCCGGCAGGCGGCCGCCGAGACCCGCCGCTCGCTGCGCGGCTGCGCGGGTGACCTGTCGGCGGCCGAGGCCGCCGTCCGGGAGGCGAGCGATGTGCTCGTACGGCATGCCAACGCGAACCGTTACGAGCAGGTGCGCACCCCCGCCCGGCAGCAGATCCGCGAGCTGCCCGCGTCCGCCCTGCCGGAGCACGCCGCGGCCTGGGCCGAGGCGTTCGCGCCCCGGCTGCGGGTGCTGACCGACGAGCTGGCCCAGCTGGAGCGCAACCGGGACAGCATCGTGGACCGGCTGCGCGGCCTGGTCGAGTCGTCGCTGGCGACGCTGCGCTCGGCCCAGCGGCTCTCCCGGTTGCCCGAAGGGCTCGGGGAGTGGTCGGGGCAGGAGTTCCTGCGGATCCGCTTCGAGGACCCGGACCAGGCGACGCTCGCCGAGCGGCTTGGCGAGGTCATCGACGAGGCGACCCGCTCCGCCGTGCGGAAGAACTCCGACCTGCGCCGTGACGGCATGTCGCTGCTGCTGCGCGGGGTGCACGCGGCGCTCCTGCCGCGGGGCGTGGCCGTGGAGATCCTCAAGCCGGACGCGGTGCTGCGCGCCGAGCGGGTGCCGGTCGGGCAGATGGGCGATGTCTTCTCCGGCGGGCAGCTGCTGACCGCGGCCATCGCCCTGTACTGCACGATGGCGGCGCTGCGCTCCAACGACCGGGGCCGGGACCGGCACCGCCATGCGGGCACGCTGTTCCTCGACAACCCCATCGGGCGCGCCAACGCGACGTATCTGCTGGAGCTTCAGCGGGCGGTGTCGGATGCGCTGGGCGTGCAGCTGCTCTACACCACGGGCCTGTTCGACACGACGGCGCTGGCCGAGTTCCCGCTGGTCATCCGGTTGCGCAATGACGCGGATCTGCGCGCGGGGCTGAAGTACATCAGCGTCGAGGAGCATCTGCGGCCGGGGCTGCCCGAGCGGGACCCGGAGGACGGCCAGGTGCACGGGCAGATCACGGCGACCCGTATGTACCGCCGCCCGGACGCCCCGGACCCGGCGGAGGCCCCGGCCGACTAGCCGGGGCCGCGGGGGCGTACGGAGGCAGAGCCGGGGGCCTACGGAGACAGCGGGGCTTGCGGCTGTCGTCGGGGAGCTCGCGGCCGGTGCGCACGCCCCCGCCCGGCGCGGGCACCGTCAACCGCCCCAGCCCGTCACGCCGCCGCCCCTCGCGCAGGTCCGCGCTCCGCGGACCGCGGGGGCGCGCCGACCGGCCCCGCCTTGCGGGCCCGGCGGCGCTGCCTGCGCAGCTGCCGCGCGGTGCTGCTGGGCCGGGACACCACCCCGTAACGCTGGTTCCACACCTGCCGCGTCACCCATACGTCCAGCACGCCCCAGGTGGCCAGAACCGTGCTGCCCACCGTGGTCAGCACCGAGGGGAACGCCAGCCACGAGTCGGCCAGCGCGCTCAGCACCGCGATCATCGCCTGCACCAAGGTCACCGCGACGATGATGACCGCGCGCACCGCCGCCGTACGGACCGGATCGGGGAGCCGGCGCCTTCGGGCCGGCTCCTCTGTCCACAGCGGGCGAACCGCGCGCTGCGGGATGTCGCGATCCTTGTCCATGGCGTCCATGAAGCCCCTACACCTTTCAGCGGCTGCCCAAGTCCGGCGGTTTCAGAAAGCGGGACATGGGTCGTATTCCCCCTTAGTGTGCCCCCTCAGTGCACGAATAACAGCGGCGGGAGGTTCCCCCGGAGGGGGGAAATCCAGCCAAGGGTTGGCTCATTCCGTCCCGCTGAGGCCGGCAAATGAGGGTGGGGCGCCGGGGGGTAAGTCAGCCCATCACCGGACAACTCATGATGGCGGCAGGGTGACCGGCCCCGGCATCAAGCGGACAGCCCTTCGAGTTGTCGAACGGGCAGTAGTAGGCTCGCGCCGCTTGTTGTCGGAACTCGAACACCGCCCCCGTACAACGGGGTTGACGTTGGGGAGGCCATGCGCTTTCGCGGGAAATCGATCCGCCGGAAGATCGTGGCGCTGTTGCTGGTGCCACTTGTCTCGCTGACGGCAATTTGGGCCTTCGCTACAGTGATCACCACTCGTGAGGCGATTCGGCTCCTGGACGCCTCCGACATCATCGACAAGGCCGGTCAGCCGGCCGAGGAGGCTGTTCACGCCATTCAGAAGGAGCGCCGGCAGACCCTCGTCCTCCTGGCCGATCCGCGCCAGGCCGACGCACTTCCCGTGCTCCACGCGCTGCAGCGCAAGACCGACGAGGTCATCGGCGTCCTGAGGGACGCGGCCGCGGACGGCGATGTGCGCGACATGATGAACTCCGATTCGGAGGATCAGCTCGCCGCCATTCTCAAGGCGGCCGAGGGCCTGGACGGCCTGCGGCGCAAGGTGGAGGACCACGGCGCCAGCCGCGCGGCGGCATATGAGTATTACAACAAACTCGTCGACCTCTGCTACACCTTCCGCAGTTCGCTGCACGCCGTGCCCGATACGGACCTGGACAAGCAGGGCCGTGCGCTGGTCGCCATGATCCGTGCCCGCGAGGCGCTCTCCCGCGAGGACGCGCTGTACGTCTCGGCGCTGACGGCGCGCAAGATGCTCCCGGAGGATATGCACGCGATCTCCGACCTCATCGCCGAGCGCAATCTGCTGTACGAGACCAGCCTGCCGATCCTGCCCGCCTCCGAGCAGAAGATCTTCTCGGACTACCGGCGCAACAACGCCGCGCCCGCCGCGCTGCGCCTGGCCGAGGGCAAGCTCATGGCCTCCACCAAGCCGTCCGACGCGCTCCGCGTCCTGGACCGGAAGCACTGGGAGGCCGCCGCCCAGCCGATGCTCAACGACTACGACCGGCTGGGCAAGGAGGCGACCGACCGCCTCCAGAAGCGCATCGACCCGGTGGCCGACGACGTCATGCTCAGGGCCGGTGCCGCCGGAATCCTCGGCCTGCTGGCCCTGCTCGCCTCGATCTTCGTGTCGTTCAGGATCGGCCGCACTCTGATCCGCGACCTGTCCCGGCTGCGCAAGGACGCCCAGGACGCCTCCAGCGTGCGGCTGCCGAACGTGATGCGCCGTCTGGGCGCCGGCGAGCAGATCGATGTGGAGACCGAGGCGCCCCGCCGCGAGTTCGGCCAGGACGAGATGGGTCAGGTCGGCCTGGCCCTCAACACCCTGCAGCGCGCCGCCGTCGAGGCGGCCGTCAAGCAGGCCGAGCTGCGCCAGGGCGTCTCCGACGTCTTCGTCAACCTGGCCCGCCGCAGCCAGGTGCTGCTGCACCGCCAGCTGACCCTGCTGGACGCGATGGAGCGGCGCACCGAGGACACCGACGAGCTCGCCGACCTGTTCCGCCTGGACCATATGACCACCCGTATGCGGCGGCACGCCGAGGGCCTGGTCATCCTCTCCGGCGCGGCCCCCTCCCGGCAGTGGCGCAAGCCGATCCAGCTCATGGACGTCGTCCGCGCGGCGGTCGCCGAGGTCGAGGACTACGAGCGGATCGAGGTCCGGCGCATGCCGCGGCTCGCGGTCAACGGCCCGGCGGTCGGCGACCTCACCCACCTCATCGCCGAGCTCCTGGAGAACGCCACCGTCTTCTCGCCCCCGCACACCGCTGTTCAGGTGCACGGCGAGCGGGTCGCCAAGGGGTTCACGCTGGAGATCCACGACCGGGGCCTGGGCATGACGTCCGACGCGCTGCTGGAGGCGAACCAGCGGCTCGCCGAGACCCCGGAGTTCGAGCTGTCCGACACCGACCGGCTCGGCCTGTTCGTGGTCAGCCGGCTCGCCCAGCGGCAGGGCGTACGGGTCTCGCTGCAGCCCTCCCCGTACGGCGGCACCACCGCGATCGTGCTCATCCCCTCGGCCCTGCTCACCGACAGCGGTGAGGGCGGCCAGGACGCCGACGACAGCTACGAGAGCGGTGCGTACGAGAGCGGCCGGGACCGCGGGCGCGGCGTCTCCGACGTCAGGATGGGTCCGGACAGCAGGCTGCAGGCCGTCGCGGAGCCGCCGGTCTCCTACGAGGAGCCGCCGGTCTCCTTCTCCGACTTCTCCGACCGGGCGGGCCGCAAGGTGTCGGTGGTCGACGGGCCGGTCGAACTCGAGCCGTCCGTCGCGCCGCTCGCACAGGCCGGTGCCGAGGACGCGGTCGAGGACGACGACGAAGCGGGCGCGATCTTCCGCGCCCGCGGGCTGTCGCAGACGCCGCCCGCGGCCGCCAGGCCCACCGGGCCCGTGCCGCATCAGCGGATGCCCGAGGCGCAGCATCAGCAGGCGCGGGACGGCGCGCCGGGCGGCCGGGACCAGGGCCCCGCGCCGCTGCCCCGCCGCGTCCCGCCGGTGCTCGTCTCCGACAACGGCCGCCCGGTGCGGGGCGCCCCGGCCGGCGGCCGGCACGCCCGCCCGCAGAGCGGTGCACAGCAGGACCGTACGCAGAGCGGTGCGCAGCCGTCCTGGGCCCAGAGGGAGGGCCGTTCCGACGGCCCGGGCCCGGCCGACGGCCAGGGTGGATCCGCGTCCTGGAACGCGGGCCGAGCCCCCGCCCCCGAGCAGCAGGCGCAGGCAGCCTGGAACGGGGAGCGCACCAGACCGGAGCGCCCGGAGCGACCGGAACGCCCGGTGCCGGCCCAGCGGTCGGCGTCCGGTCTGCCCAAACGGGTGCGGCAGGCCAGCTTGGCACCCCAGTTGAAGAACGACCCCGCTCCGCAGACCGAGGCGGACCGATACCCTGCCGAGACCGACCCCGAGCGCGACGCCGAACAGGCGCGGGCCACCATGGCCTCGCTCCAACGGGGATGGCAGCGCGGCCGGCGCCAGACGGCCACTGGGAACGGCGGGTCGGACACAGCACCTGGAACAACATATGAGGGGGACGGTCGATGACCGCACCGCACGCAGCACGGAACGCCTCGCCGAGAGGTTCTGGCGAGCTGAACTGGCTGCTCGATGAACTGGTCGGGCGCGTCGGCAGCATCCGCAAGGCGCTGGTGCTGTCGGGCGACGGCCTGCCCACCGGCGGATCCCGTGACCTGTCCCGCGAGGACGGTGAGCACCTGGCGGCCGTGGCCTCGGGCTTCCACTCCCTCGCCAAGGGAGTGGGCCGCCACTTCGACGTCGGGCGGGTCCGCCAGACCATCGTCGAGCTCGACGACGCCTTCCTGTTCGTCACCGCGGCCGGCGACGGCAGCTGTCTGGCGGTGCTCGCCGACGCCGACTCGGACGTCGGACAGGTGGCGTACGAGATGACGCTGCTGGTCAAGCGGGTGGGCGTGCATCTGGGCAGCGCGCCTCGAGCCGGCGGGTGACGGGGGAGAGGGGAGATGTCCGCAGAGGGTGAAGGCGACGCCCGCTGGTTCGACGACGCGGCGGGACCGGTGGTCCGGCCCTACGCGATGACACGGGGTCGCACCCGTAGCGCCGCCGAGGGAAAGCTCGACCTCATCGCGGTGGTCGTCGCCGACAGCGTCAACCACATGCCCGTCGCCGACCAGACGTTGTCCCCGGAGCACATCGACATCGTCGAGCTGAGCCGGGACTCCCCTCAGTCCGTCGCCGAACTGGCAGCCGAACTCGACCTGCCGGTCGGCGTCGTCCGGGTGCTCATCGGGGACCTGTTGCACGCGGCACTCGTCCGAGTGTCCCGGCCCGTACCTCCGGCGGAACTGCCGGACGAGAGGATTCTGCGCGAGGTGATCAATGGTCTACGGGCACTCTGACATGGGCCGCTCTCATGTCGTTGACCCCATCACGCTGAAGATTCTGGTGGCGGGCGGGTTCGGCGCGGGCAAGACGACTCTGGTGGGCGCGGTGAGCGAGATCAAACCGCTGCGCACCGAGGAACTGCTCAGCGAGGCGGGCCGGCCGGTCGACGACATCGCGGGGGTGGAGGCCAAGACGACCACCACCGTGGCCATGGACTTCGGGCGCATCACGCTCCGCGAGGACCTGGTGCTCTATCTGTTCGGCACCCCGGGACAGGACCGATTCTGGTTCCTGTGGGACGAGTTGGCGACGGGCGCGCTGGGTGCCGTCGTCCTCGCCGACACCCGGCGGCTGGAGGACTGCTTCGCCGCGGTCGACTACTTCGAGCGGCGCGGCATCGCCTTCACGGTCGCGGTCAACTGCTTCCAGGGCGCCACCCGCTACCCCGAGGACGCGGTGCGCGACGCACTCGACCTCGACCCGGGCACACCGGTCATCCTGTGTGACGCCCGGGAGCGGGAATCCGCCAAAAGCGTGCTCATCTCGGTCGTCGAGCACGCGATGATGGCCTCCGCGGCCAGGCGCTAGCGAGGCGCCGCCAGGCCGCGTCGGCGATACGGCCCGTACCCCGCCGTCCGGGGTGCGGGCCGTGGTGTGTCTCGGGACTTCTCCGGCCGGGCAGGTCGCCCGCCGGGTATCTGGAAGGGGAGGGGCTGTGGAGCCGGAACTGGGGCTGGAGTTGGCGGCCGAGGAGCTGACCGCGGTGCTGAACCGGCTGCGCCGGGCCCAGGGGCAGATCGCCGGGGTCGTCCGGATGATCGAGGAAGGCCGGGACTGTGAAGAGGTGATCACCCAGCTGGCGGCCGCGTCCAGGGCGCTGGACCGGGCGGGGTTCGCGATCATCGCCAACGGTCTGCAGCACTGCCTCGCCGAGGAGAACGGCGCCCGGCCGCAGACCCGGGAGCGCACGCGGGCGCGGCTGGAGAAGCTGTTCCTGTCACTGGCCTGACCCGCGCGACACGCTCAGACGCGCGGCGCGCCCGACGGACCGCGATGCCCGACACGCACCGACACACGCCCGCCGCGCTCACCGGACCGCGATCACCGACGACCCGTGCCCGAACAGCCCCTGGTTCGCGGTGATCCCGGCCCGCGCCCCGGCCACCTGCCGCTCCCCGGCCTGGCCCCGCAGCTGCCAGGTCAGCTCGCACACCTGGGCGATGGCCTGCGCCGGGACCGCCTCGCCGAAGGACGCGAGGCCACCGCTCGGGTTGACCGGCAGCCGCCCGCCGAGCGCGGTGGCGCCCTCGCGCAGCAGCTTCGCGCCCTCCCCGGCCCCGCACAGCCCCAGGTCCTCGTACCACTCCAGCTCCAGCGAGGTGGACAGGTCGTACACCTCCGCCAGCGACAGCTCCTCGGGCCCGAGCCCCGCCTCCTCGTACGCCGCCCGTGCGATGGCGGCGCGAAAGGTGTCGGGCTCCGGGTCCAGGGCGGCGGCCGCCGAGTCGGTCGCGATGTCCGGGAGGTCGAGCGCGGTGCGCGGATAGCGCGGGGTGACGGTGGAGACCGCGCGGATCCGCACCGGCCGCGGGACGCCCTGCCGCCGGGCGAAGTCCATGCTGCTCAGCACGAGCGCCGCCGCCCCGTCGGAGGTCGCGCAGATGTCCAGCAGCCGCAGTGGATCGGCGACGACCGGGGAGGCGGCGACGTCCTCGGCGGTGACGGCCGTGCGGTAGCGGGCGCGGGGGTTGGCGGCTCCCGCGGCCGCGTTCTTCACCTTGACGCGCGCGAAGTCCTCGGGCGTGTCGCCGTATACGGCCATCCGGCGGCGCGCCCAGAGCGCGAAGTACGCGGGGTTGGTCGCGCCCAGCAGCCGGAAGCGCAGCCAGTCGGGGTCGTCGGGCCGGTCGCCGCCGACGGGGGCGAAGAATCCCTTGGGCGCCGCGTCCGCGCCGACGACGAGCACGGTGTCCGCCAGCCCGGCCAGGATCTGGGTGCGGGCGGTGTTGATGGCCTGCGCACCGGAGGCGCAGGCGGCGTACACGCTGGTCACGCGCGCCCCCTGCCAGCCGAGTGCTCGCGCGAAGGTCGCGCCCGCCACCTGTCCGGGGTAGCCGGACCGTAAGGTGTTCGCGCCGACCACGGACCCGATGGCCGGCCAGTCCAGACCGGCGTCGGCCAGTGCGGCGCGCGCGGCCACCGTGCCGTACTCGACGAAACCGCGGCCCCATTTGCCCCACGGGTGCATCCCCGCGCCCAGCACCGCCACATCGCGGCCGTCGCCGGTCATGACCGCTCCCCGGTGACAGGCACGACGGGCACGACGGGCACGACGGGCCGCCAGTTCCAGGTGGTCCAGATGTGCTCGGCGTCCTCGTTCAGCACCCCGGGCACCGCCTCGACCTCCATCCCCACGGCCAGGTCGGCCAGGGTCACCCCGGGCGCGCCCTGCCCGAGCACCACCATCCGCTCGGCCGCCAGCTCCACGGCGATGAGCGTGTACGGCCGCCACTCGGCGTCCGGATCGCTGACGTACGGCGCGGGCGGCCGGTAGCGCCCGTCGGTGTACGACCAGACGCGGCCGCGCCGGGACAGCGGCACCTCGTCCAGTTCGGTGGACGCGCAGCCGGGGCTGCGGCAGAAGGAGTCCTCGCGCGGGAAGAACACCGAGCCGCAGGCCCGGCACCGCGTCCCCAGCAGCCGGAACTCCTCACCCTCGGTGGTGAACCACCCGGGGACCACCGGGGTACGGGTGCGCGGCACAACGCCTCCCAGACTGCGGAATCGATTAACTGACGATACGTCAGAAGTGTGGCACAGCGGCCGTGGGGCACGTAACCCCGGTACGGAGGGCGCCTCCCGGCGCAGCCGGGGCGCGTGACCAAAAGCCCGGAGGGCCCTGACGACGCCCCATGGAGGGAGCAGGCGTGGCCATGACGGATGCGGCGGTCCGGCTGGTGGCCGTGGTCAAGGACTTCGGCTCCGTACGGGCGGTCGACGGCGTCGATCTCTCCCTCACGGAAGGCGAGTTCTTCTCCCTCCTCGGCCCCTCCGGCTCCGGCAAGACCACCCTGCTGCGCCTCGTCGCCGGCTTCGAGCGGCCCACCGCGGGCCGCGTCGAGCTGTCCGGCCGCGATGTCACCGCCCTGCCGCCGCACCGCCGCGATGTGCGCACCGTCTTCCAGGACTACGCCCTCTTCCCGCATATGAGCGTCGAGCAGAACGTCGCCTACGCCCTGACGGTGCGCGGTGTACGCAAGGCCGAGCGCATCGCCCGCGCCCGCGACGCGCTCGCCACGGTCCGACTGGACGGCTTCGGGCCGCGCCGCCCCGCCGAGCTCTCCGGCGGCCAGCGGCAGCGCGTCGCCCTGGCCCGAGCCCTGGTCGACCGGCCCGCCGTGCTGCTGCTCGACGAACCCCTCGCCGCGCTCGACCTCGGTCTGCGGCGGGAGATGCAGACCGAGCTGAAGGAGCTTCAGCGCACCACCGGCATCACCTTCCTCCTGGTCACCCACGACCAGGAGGAGGCGCTGACCATGAGCGACCGCGTCGCGGTGGTCTCGGACGGCCGGATCGAACAGGTCGGCCCGCCCGTGGACGTGTACGAACGCCCCGCCACCGCCTTTGTCGCGGGCTTCATGGGCACCACCAACCTGCTGCGCGGCCCGGCGGCCGTCCGCGTGGTGGGCCGCCCCGGTGCGTACAGCATCCGGCCCGAGCGCATCCGCCTGGCCGGCCTCACCGAGCCGCCCGCCGACGGGGAGCGGACCGTGACGGGGCGCATCGCGGACATCGTGCACGCCGGGGCGCACACCCGTTTCACCGTCGCGCTCCCGGACGGCGACCGGCTGACCGTGATCCGGCAGAACCTGGCCGATCTGCCGCGCTCCGTTCGCCCGGACGCCGAGATCCGGCTGCTGTGGGACGACAACGACGCCTTTCCCGTACCGAGCTGACAGCGCGATACTGACGAAATCCCGGACAGCCATGTCATAGGGGAGGACCAAGATGCGGAAGACATCTGTGGGGAGGTCCGCGGCCGCGGTGTGCGCCCTGCTGCTGGCCGTCACGGCCTGCGGTTCGGACGACGGCGGCGAGCGGGCGAAGGCCCCGGAAAAACTCGGCAAGGGCGAGGGCAAGGTCAACATCATCGCCTGGGCGGGCTATGCGGAGGACGGCTCCAACGACCCGGAGGCCGACTGGGTCCATCCCTTCGAGAAGAAGACCGGCTGCCAGGTCAACACCAAAGTCGCCGGGACCTCCGACGAGATGGTCTCCCTCATGAAGACCGGGCAGTACGACACCGTCTCCGCCTCCGGCGACGCGACCCTGCGCCTCATCGCCTCCGGCGACGCCGCCCCCGTCAACACCAAGCTGGTGCCCAACTACAAGGACATCTTCCAGGGCCTCAAGATGCGCCCGTTCAACTCCAAGAGCGGCCAGATGTACGGCATTCCGCACGGCCGCGGCGCCAACCTCCTCATGTACCGCACCGACAAGGTCAAGCCCGCCCCCGACTCCTGGCGCGCCGTCTTCGACGACGCCGACGCCTACCGCGGGCACGTCACCGCGTACGACTCGCCCATCTACATCGCCGACGCCGCGCTGTACCTGATGAAGACCAAGCCGTCCCTGGGCATCAAGGACCCGTACGCCCTGGACCGCACCCAGCTCGACGCCGCCGTCGCACTGCTCAAGAAGCAGCACAAGGCGGTCGGGGAGTACTGGAGCGACTACCAGAAGGAGATCACCTCCTTCAAGGGCGGCGACAGCGTCATCGGCACCACCTGGCAGGTCATCGCCAACCTCGCCCAGGCCGACAAGGCACCGGTCAAGGCCGTGCTGCCCAAGGAGGGCGCCACCGGCTGGTCCGACACCTGGATGGTCTCCGCCAAGGCGGAACACCCCAACTGCGCCTACAAATGGCTCGACTGGATCGTCTCCCCGAAGGTCAACGCCCAGGTCGCCGAGTACTTCGGCGAGGCCCCCGCCAACGCCAAGGCATGCGCCAAGACCGCCGACCCCCGCCACTGCGCCGTCTACCACGCCGACGACGAGAGCTACTACCAGCGGGTCCACTTCTGGACCACCCCCATCAAGCAGTGCCTCGACGGCCGTAAGAACACCACCTGCACCGACTACACCCAATGGACCAGGGCCTGGACCGAGATCAAGGGCTGAGATGCGAGCCCCCGCCCCCGCCCCCGACCCCGGACCCAGCTCCGCCCCGGGCGCACCCTCAGATGCCCACCCCGCCTCCGGTCCCGCCCCAGGCCCCCGCACCGCCGCCCGGCTGCGCCTCGCGGCCCTGCTCGGCCCGCCGCTGCTGTGGCTGACCCTGGCCTATCTCGGCTCGCTCGGCGTCCTGCTGATCTCCGCCTTCTGGACCACCGACTCCTTCACCTCGGACGTCGTCCGCACCTGGAACACCGACAACTTCCATGAGCTGCTGACCACCCCGGTCTACCGCACCGTCGCGCTGCGCACCCTGTCCATCGCGGTCGCCGTCACCCTCATCGACGCGCTCCTCGCCCTGCCCATGGCCTTCTTCATGGCGCGCGTCGCGGGCCGCCGGTGGCGCCGGCCACTGCTGGTCGCCGTCCTCACCCCGCTCTGGGCCAGCTACCTGGTCAAGGCGTACGCCTGGCGGGTCATGCTCGGCCGGGACGGCGTCGTCAACGCGGCCCTGGCGCCGCTCGGGCTGCACGGGCCGGGATACGGCACCACCGCCGTCATCATCGTGCTGGCGTATCTGTGGCTGCCGTACATGATCCTGCCGGTGTACGCCGCCCTGGAGCGGATCCCCGAACGGGCGCTTGAGGCCTCCGCCGACCTCGGCGCCGGGCCCTGGCGCACGCTGCGCTCGGTCGTCCTGCCCGCCGTACGCCCCGCGCTGCTGGCCGGATCGGTCTTCACCTTCTCGCTCAGCCTCGGCGACTACATCACCGTGCAGATCGTCGGCGGCAAGACCCAGCTGATCGGGAACGTCATCGCCGCACAGGTCACCCTCGACCTGCCCATGGCCGCCGCGCTCTCCGCGGTGCCCGTCGTCCTCATCGTCTGCTACCTGGCCGCCGTACGCCGGGCCGGCGCCCTCGACTCCCTCTGACACCCTGCCCGCCCGCCCACTCGGCCTGTTGAAGGAGGTACCACCCGTGCGGCTGTCGCGCACCGCCCGTATCGCCCTCGGCTGTGTCACCGCCGCCGGGCTCGCCGTCGTCTACGCGCCCCTGCTGCTGGTCCTGCTCAACTCCGTCAACTCCGACCGCTCCTTCGGCTGGCCGCCCAGCGGCCTGACCGGCCGGTGGTGGCGCGCCGCGCTGCACAGCGAGGGCGCGCGGGAGGCGCTGCTCACCTCCGTACGGGCCGGGCTCGCCGCGACCGCCATCGCCCTGGTGCTGGGCACCATGGCCGCGTTCGCAGTCCACCGCCACCGCTTCTTCGGGCGGCACACCGTGTCCTTCCTGCTGGTGCTGCCCATCGCGCTGCCCGGCATCGTCAGCGGCATCGCCCTCAACGCGGCCTTCCGCACCGTCCTCGACCCCTTCGGCGTCGGCTTCGGCCTGTTCACGGTGGTCGTCGGGCACGCCACCTTCTGCGTCGTCGTGGTCTTCAACAACGTCGGGGCACGGCTGCGCCGCGTCGCGCCCTCGATGGCCGAGGCATCCGCCGACCTCGGCGCGCGCCCCTGGCAGACCTTCCGGTACGTCACCTTCCCGGCCGTCCGCTCGGCGCTCTTCGCGGGCGGGCTGCTGGCCTTCGCGCTGTCCTTCGACGAGATCGTGGTGACCACCTTCACCGCCGGACCCGGGACCAGCACCCTGCCCATCTGGATCTACGAAAACCTGGCCCGGCCCCACCAGGCCCCCGTCGTCAACGTGGTCGCCGCGCTGCTGGTCGCCCTGTCCGTGCTCCCCGTCCACGTCGCCCAGCGGCTCTCCGCCGACCCGGCGGGCGGACGGCTGTGAGCCGTGCCGCCCACCGGGTGCGCCCGCGGTCTCAGTTTCCGCGCAGCGCCTTGTGCGAGACGGGGAAGTCGAAATAGGTGTCCGGGAACAGCTCAGGCTTGTAGGTGTAGTGCCACCACTCCTCGGCCAGATTCACAAAGCCCAGACCCTCCAGCGTGTCCTTCAGCAGCAGCCGGTTCGCCCGCTGCGCACCCTGGATGCGCGGGTCCAGCGTGTGCGAGAGGGTGTCGAAGCAGTCGTAACCCGTGCCCATGTCCACCGAGTTGTCCGGGAACCGCTCGTCCTTCGGCGCGTAGCACGGCACCAGCTTCTCGCCCGGCTCGTACGGACGGGTGGGCACGGCGGGCAGCTTCACGATGGTCAGGTCCATGGTGCTGCCCCGGCTGTGCCCCGACTTCTCCGCTATGTAGCCGTCCTCGAACAGCCGCGTCTTGTCGACGTCCGGGTAGAACTCCCCCTTCATCGACTGGTCGTCGAGGTCCTTGGCCCACTCGACGAAGTCGTTGACCGCGCGCTGCGGCCGGTAGCAGTCGTACACCTTGAGCGTGTAGCCCTGCCGCAGCAGGGTGGACTGCGCATGGTGCAGCGCCTCGGCGGCCGGGCGGGTCAGGATGCACAGCGGCTCGCGGTAGCCGTCCACGCGGTGGCCGGTGAAGTTGTGCGGGGTGTAGTAGCGGATCTCTTGAAGGATCGTCGGGTCCACGTCGCTCAGCGCCACGAACTCCTTCGGGGCCTTGGTTTCGGCCTGTGCCTGCGCCGGGGCGGGCGAGGCGGAGACGGCCAGGAGGGCGGCGAAGGGCAGGGCGAGCGCGCGCAGCGCGGCAGTGAATCTCGGCATGGCCCCCTCAGATATCAGGACGGCGGGGTTCCGAACAAGCCCCGGCCGCCCTTATCCAGTACGCGACTGACTGCCTCACTCAGTACGCGAATCGCTGCCAGTACGCGACTCACCGCCCGCGCGGCCGCTCCTGCGGCATTTGACCGCGCACCCGCACCGGATACCCGGGCTCCGCCGCGCCCGCCCGCTCGACCACCACCTCGCCGTCCCGCAGCCGCGTGGTGAACCGCACCGACTCCGGCTTGTCCCAGCCGTCGCCCGGGTCCACGACCAGCGTCCAGCCGTGCCCGCGGGCCTGCGCCGGAGCCCACACCTCCAGCTCCACCCCGCCGTCCGCGCCCGCCACCGGCACCACCGCGCCCGCCCGCGCCAGCACCGGGACGCGCGACAGCGGCGCGTCCAGCACCACCTGCCCCGGCCCCTCGTACGCCCGGCCGGTCGCCGTGTCGTACCAGCGGCCGCGCGGCAGCCGCACCGACCGCCGCTCCGCGCCCTCCTCCAGCACCGGCGCCACCAGCAGCGCGTCCCCCAGCAGAAACGCGTCCTCGCAGTCGCGCAGCGCCCGGTCCTTGGGCCAGCGCCACCACACCGGCCGCGCGTACGGGGCCCCGGTGCGCCGGGCCTCGTACGCCAGCGTGACGAAGTACGGGAGCAGCCGCTGCCGCTCGCGCAGCGCGGCCGTCGCGTGCTCCAGGACCTGCTCCCCGAACTCCCACGGCTCCCGCCGCCCCGCCCATATCGCCGAATGGGTGCGGAACAGCGGCAGATACGAAGCCAGTTGGAACCAGCGCAGATACAGCTCGGGGGACGGGCTGCCGGTGAACCCGCCGACGTCAGGACCGGAGTACGGCACCCCCGACAGGCCGAGCCCCAGCACCAGGGACAGCGAGGCGCGCAGCCCCGGCCAGCCGGTCGCCACATCCCCGGACCAACTGCCCCCGTACCGCTGCAGCCCTGCCCACCCCGAGCGGGAGAACAGGAACGGCCGCTCCTCGGGCCGCAGCTTCAGCAGCCCCTCGTAGCCGGCCCGCGCCATCGCCAGACCGTAGACGTTGTGCGCCTCGCGGTGGTCGCCGCCGCGGCCCTCCAGGACGTGCCGGGCCGAGCGCGGCAGCGTCGGATCGCCGAAGGCCGCGAAGGAGACCGGCTCGTTCATGTCGTGCCACACCCCGGAGAAACCCTGCTCAAGCCGGTCCGCGTACAGCCCGCCCCACCATGAGCGCACCCGCGGATCGGTGAAGTCCGGGAACACCGCCTCGCCCGGCCACACCACCCCGCGCACCTCGCGCCCGCGCGTGTCGCGTACGAACGCGTCCTGCGCGGCGCCGCTGTCGTACACCGCGGTGCCGCGCTCCGCCTTCACCGCCGGATCGACGATCGACACCAGCCGCGTCCCGCCCTCCCGCAACTCCGCCGCCAGCCCGGGCAGATCGGGGAAGCGTTCCGTGTCCACCGTGAACACCCGGTGCCCGGCGAGGTGGTCGATGTCCAGGTGCAGCGCCGACAACGGCAGCCCCCGCTCCCGGTAGCCCGCCACCACCCGCCGCACCTCCTCCTGACCGCCGAACCCCCAGCGGGCGTGGTGGTAGCCCAGCGCCCAGCTCGGCGGCACCGCGGCGGCGCCCGTGAGCGCCGCCCAGCTCTGCAGCACCCGGGCGGGCGTGCCCACGATCACCCAGTAGCGCAGCGGGCCGCCCTCCATCCGCGTCCGGCAGCCGCCCGGCCGGTCGTGCCCGGACCCCTCGCCCTCCTCGCCCTCCCGCAGCGTGACCGTGCCGTCCCACGAGTTGTCGTGGAACACCAGATGCGTGCCCGCGTCCGCCACGACCAGCTGCACCGGCATGGTCAGATACAGCGGATCGTCCCCCGGCTCGAAGCTGCCGCCCGGATCGGTGTTCCACAGCCGGTACGAGCCGTCCCGCAGCCGCGGCCCGGACGCCCGCCCGCCGAGCCCGAAGAACCGCGCGTCCGCCGCGACCTGCGACCGCTGCTCCCAGCGCGCCGCCACACCGCCGGCGCCCGACACATCACCCGCCGCATCACCCGCCACCGGCTCCCACCAGCGCGGTGGCAGATCCCGCCGCAGCACCACCCCGCCCGGGGTGCGCACCTCCACCGCCCCGTTCCGCGAGACCGTCACCGTCACCCGCTCGGCGACCACCCGCCAGCCACCGTCCGTATCCGGCTCGAGCCGCACCCGCTCGTCCGGGTCCGGGCAGGACCCGTCCAGCGCGTACGAGGGCTCCGGCTCGGCGCCGTCCCAGCCGCAGAACACCGCGCCGCCCGCCGTCACCCGCACCCGCAGCGAGGACCGCGCGAAGCGCACCACCCCGCCCCCCGGCTCCGGGTCCGCGCCCCGCACCAGGCCCGGCACCCGAGCGCGCTCCGGTCCGCGCCGCGGCAGCCCGACCGCGTCGGAACGCCGACGCCGCCATGCCGAGCGCAGCGACCTGAGCCCCTGCGCCGTACTGACCACCTTCACCGACCGCACCAGGTCACGCGCATCCATGATGATCACCTTGCCACTGACAACACCCCGTGCGTGCGGCTGTTCAACTGCCGTTCACCCGTGGTCCCCACACATCCCCACGGCCCTCTATATGGAGTGGCGGCCCTGGTGTACAAGTCGATCACATGGCATCGTCCTGAACGGACACACCACGCGCAGCCGCGCACCGCCGGGAGCCGGGAGCCGACAGATGACCACCGCAGCGCACCCAGACCACCTGCCGAGACCCCTGTGGCAGCCGGGCCCCGAGCGGATCGCCCGCGCCCAGCTCACCCGCTTCCACATCTGGGCGGCCGAGCGGCACGGCGCCCCCGCCCCCGACCCCGCCGACCCGGCGGCGAGCTACGCGGCGCTGCACCGCTGGTCCGTGACCGAGCTGGCGCGCTTCTGGCAGGCGGTCGCCGAGTGGTTCGAGGTGCGCTTCGCCACCCCGTACGACACCGTGCTCGGCGACGCCGCCATGCCCGGCGCCCAGTGGTTCCCCGGCGCCACCCTCAACTACGCGGAACACGCGCTGCGCGCCGCCGAGGACCCCGCCCGCGCCGCCGAACCCGCGCTGCTCCACGTCGACGAGAGCCACGAACCGCGGCCCGTCGGCTGGGCCGAGCTGCGCGGCCAGGTCGGCGCGGTCGCCGCCGAGCTGCGCCGGCTGGGCGTACGCCCCGGAGACCGGGTCAGCGGCTACCTCCCCAACATCCCGCAGGCCGTCGTCGCGCTCCTGGCCACCGCCGCCGTCGGCGCCGTATGGACCTCCTGCGCCCCCGACTTCGGCGCGCGCAGTGTCCTGGACCGTTTCCAGCAGGTCGAGCCGGTGGTCCTGTTCACCGTGGACGGCTACCGCTACGGCGGCAAGGAGCACGATCGCACCGAGACCGTCGCCGAGCTGCGCCGCGAACTGCCCACCCTGCGCGCCGTCGTCCACATCCCGCTGCTGGGCACCCCCGCCCCCGAGGGCGCGCTGGACTGGGACGCCGTGGTGCGCGAGGCGGCGGAACCGGTCTTCGAGCAGGTGCCGTTCGACCACCCGCTGTGGGTGCTCTACTCCTCGGGCACCACCGGACTGCCCAAGGCGATCGTCCAGTCCCAGGGCGGCATCCTGATCGAACACCTCAAACAGCTCGGCCTGCACTGCGACCTGGGACCCGGCGACCGGTTCTTCTGGTACACCTCCACCGGCTGGATGATGTGGAACTTCCTGGTGTCGGGCCTGCTGGCGGGCGCCACCGTCGTCCTCTACGACGGCAGCCCCGGCTACCCGGACACCGCCGCCCAGTGGCGGATCGCCGAACGCACCGGGACCACGCTCTACGGCACCTCGGCGGCTTATGTCATGGCCTGCCGCAAGGCGGGGGTCCACCCGGCCCGCGACTTCGACCTCTCACGCGTGGCCTGCGTCGCCACCACCGGCTCCCCGCTCCCGCCGGACGGCTTCCGCTGGATCCACGACGAGTTCGCCGCCGGCAGTACGGGCGACATGTGGATCGCCTCGGTCAGCGGCGGCACGGACGTGTGCAGCTGCTTCGCGGGCGCCGTCCCCACCCTCCCCGTCCACATCGGGGAGCTTCAGGCCCCCGGGCTCGGCACGGACCTACAGGCATGGAACCCGAGCGGCGAACCGGTGATCGACGAGGTCGGCGAGCTGGTCGTCGCCCAACCCATGCCGTCCATGCCGGTCCGCTTCTGGAACGACCCGGACGGCAGCCGCTACCGCGACAGCTACTTCGACATGTTCCCCGGGGTCTGGCGGCACGGCGACTGGATCACCCTCACCTCGCGCGGCACGGTCGTCATCCACGGCCGCTCCGACTCCACGCTCAACCGGCAGGGCGTACGGATGGGCTCCGCGGACATCTACGAGGCCGTCGAACGCCTCCCCGAGATCCGCGAATCCCTCGTCATCGGCGTCGAACAGCCCGACGGCGGCTACTGGATGCCGCTGTTCGTCCACCTCGCGCCGGGCGCCTCCCTCGACGCGGGGCTGTGCGACCGCATCAAGCGCACCATCCGCGAACAGCTCTCCCCGCGCCATGTGCCCGACGAGATCATCGAGGTGCCCGGCGTGCCGCACACCCTCACCGGCAAGCGGATCGAGGTGCCGGTCAAGCGCCTGCTCCAGGGCACCGCCCTGGACAAGGCCGTCAACCCGGGCTCGGTCGACAACGTGGAGCTGCTGCGCTTCTACGAGCGCCTGGCGCGTGAGCGGCCGGCCGGGCCGGACGCCTGACACCACCTCGGCGACGGTGCGTTGTCAGTGCCCCCGGTTACGGTGAGTGAGCACTGATCGACCGCGCTGAGGGGGAGTCATGGCGCACACCACACCACACAGCACACCGGGTGGCACACAGCGGAGGGAGCGCACCGCGCGGCGCGCGCTGCGCAGAGAGGCGCCCAGCACGGTGGCGCTGCTGGCCGACGAGGAGGACTTTGCGGCCATGCGGCAGTATGCGTCGTTCGCCTTCGACGACCACACCGTGTATCTGCGGCAGACGGAGGGGCTGCTGCGGATGCTCGCGTCGCAGGGCGTGCACACATCCATCGCGCTGTTCGACCCGGTCGAGTACGACGAGTTCTGCGCGGACTCCGGCATCGACCCCGACACCTCCGCCGCCCGCACCCGCTATACGGCCGAAGTCGCCGCCGCGGGCCCGACCGTGACGTATGAGGGCCAGCCGCTCGACCAGCTCCTCCAGCGGCTCATCGGCGCGGCCGAGCAGCAGGCCACCTGGGAGTACGCCACGGCCCTGCTGTCCCGCGCGGGCGGCTGCGGCTGCGCGGACGATCCGGGCCACGCCGCGTTCCGCCGCGCCCGGGCCGCGCTGCGGCGACTGCTCACGGCTGCCGGGCCCGGCAGCCACCACGTGGTGTGCAGCGTCATGGCGAGCAGCGTCCCGCTGGTGGCCGTGGTGCACGCGGAAGCGACGGGGGAGGGGCCGGTGGAGAGGTCGGCGGACCTCGACGGCACCGAGGTCCTGATCTTCAGCACCGTGCTGGCCTGCGGAATCGCCACGGACAGCCCTGGCGGCATCGTGCTGCGCACCAGCGCGCCCGGATCCCCGGACACGGTCCGCGGCTGGTCGCTGCACCAGGGCTGGCTGCGGCCGTTGAGCGAGGCGGAGGTCTTCAGCGCGTACTGCACGGACGCGGACACCGGCGAGCCGGTCCCGCCCGAGCACGGCGTCGAGTACCGGCCGGGCATCCCACTGCCGGCTCCGGACGCACCGGATGCCCCGGACACACCGGACCGCACTGCCCCGGAAGGGGAATGACCGCACAGACACACGAGGCAGGCACAGACACAGGGGGCGTCCCACCGCACACCTTGCGGCGGAACGCCCCCTGGGGACGGGCCTCACAACATCATCGGCTCATTCGCCGGACAGCACCGCCTGCGCGGCGACGCGCGCGTCCTCGGCGGTGTCCGCCGCGCGGGCCGCGGCAGCCGCACGCTCGCACTGGGCGAGCGTGTGCTTGGCCAGCGTGGCACGCACATACGGAATCGCCGCGGAGCCCATGGACAGACTGGTGACGCCCAGGCCGGTCAGCACACATGCGAGCAGCGGATCCGACGCGGCCTCGCCGCATACGCCGCAGCTCTTGCCCTCGGCCTGCGCGGCGTCGGCCGAAGCGGCCACCAGATCGAGCAGCGCGGGCTGCCACGGGTCCTGGAGCCGGGACACCGCGCCGACCTGGCGGTCCGCGGCGAAGGTGTACTGCGCCAGGTCATTGGTGCCCAGCGACAGGAACTCCACCTCCTGGAGGATCGAGCGCGCCCGCAGCGCGGCGGACGGAATCTCCACCATCGCGCCGAACTTGGCCCGCAGCCCCGCCTCCCGGCACGCGTCGGCAAACGCCTTGGCGTCGGTCCGGTCGGCCACCATCGGGGCCATGACCTCCAGGTAGACGGGCAGCCCCGCCGCGGCCTTGGCCAGCGCCGTGAGCTGCGTCCGCAGCACATCCGGGTGGTCCAGCAGGGTGCGCAGCCCGCGCACGCCCAGCGCCGGGTTGGGCTCGTCGGCCGGGGTGAGGAAGTCCAGCGGTTTGTCGGCGCCCGCGTCCAGGACCCGCACCACGACCCGGCCCTCGGGGAAGGCCTCGAGCACCTGGCGGTACGCCTCGATCTGCTTCTCCTCCGACGGCGCCTTGGTGCTGTCGTCGAGAAACAGGAACTCCGTGCGGAACAGCCCCACACCCTCGGCACCGGCCTCCACGGCCGCCGCGACATCAGCCGGGCCGCCGATGTTCGCCAGCAGCGGCACCTTGTGACCGTCCGAGGTCGCACCCGGCCCGGAGGACGCGGCCAGCGCGGCCTTTCGCTCCTCCGCGGCCAGGGCCAGCTCGGTCTGCTTCTCCGCGGTCGGGGACACGAAGATCTCTCCCGTGCTGCCGTCGACCGCGATCAGGGTCCCCTCGACCAGCTCACCGGCGCCGGGCAGCGCCACCACCGCGGGCACACCCAGGGCACGCGCGAGGATCGCGCTGTGACTGGTCGGCCCGCCTTCTTCGGTGACGAACCCGAGCACCAGGGTGGGGTCGAGCAGCGCGGTGTCGGCGGGGGCCAGGTCCCGCGCGATCAGTACGTACGGCTGGTCGCTGTCGGGCACACCGGGCATCGGCACCCCCAGCAGCCGGGCCACGATCCGGTTCCGCACATCGTCCAGGTCGGCCACCCGCCCGGCCAGGTACTCCCCGGCCCCGGCGAGCAGCGCCCGGTACGCGGCGAAGGCGTCGTACACCGCGCGCTCAGCGGTGCTGCCCACGGCGATGCGCCGCTCGACATCGGCCATCAGCTCCGGGTCCTGCGCCATCATGGCCTGCGCCTCGAGCACGGCCTGCGCCTCACCGCCCGCCAGGTTGCCGCGCGCCATCAGATCGGCCGCCACAGCCTCGACGGCCTGCCGGGCACGCCCCTGCTCGCGTGGCGCCTCGTCCGACGGAATCTGCTTCGCCGGCGGCTCCAGGACCGCGGTCCCCATGTGCCGCACCTCGCCGATCGCCACACCGTGGCTCACGCCGACGCCTCGCAGCGTTGTCTCCATCACACCCGTCTCCGGTTCGATGTGGCGGGATAACCCGCCGCGGTGGTTGTCTACTCGCCGTAACGGCCGATCAGACCGGCTCCGACCGGCACTGAGCTCATGTCCAGCTGAAAAGAGTGTCGCCGGACTTCACATCCACATCCGCACTGACTTCCACCAGCGAGTCGGCGGTGGCCTCAAGCGCCACGACCGGGCAGACCGGCGACTTCCCGGCGGCAACCGCGGTCGCGGGGTCCCAGCGCACCACGGGGTCCCCGCGCCGCACGGTGTCGCCCTTGTTGATCAGTACCTCGAATCCCTTGCCACCCAGCTGAACAGTGTCGATACCGAGGTGAGTGAGCACACCGTGCCCCTCCCCGTCGACGACGACGAACGCATGGGGATGCAGCGAGACGACGATGCCATCGACTGGGGCCACTGCCACGGTGGGCTCGAGTACGGGGTCGATCGCGGTGCCGGGACCGACCATCGCCCCGGAGAACACCGGATCGGGTACGGCCGCGAGTCCGATCACACGCCCGGCGAGCGGGGAGGTCACGGTGGTCATAGGAAGCCTCCCAGGGGGGTGGAGAACTCGTCACACATGGTCACCGCCCGTCCAGGGCAGCGCACTGCCCAGAAGCGTAAGTCATAGGAACTTCGGATTCCGCACAAGCTGTGCAGGCCGAAGGGCACCCATGAGGCACCGAATCGATTTGCCACGGCTCCGCGAGGGTTGTACTGTCGTACCCCTGCCCCGGATGAAGCGCCGCAGTCCACTGCGGGAACATCCAGGTCTGGGCAGCGCCATCAGTCACCTGACGACAGATCTTCGGATCAGCTTTCGCATGTCTGCGAAAAGCGCGGATTCGGAGAAAAGAAATCGGTCTGATAGTGTTTGAAACACCGAAGGGAAGCGCCCGGAGAAACCGGTGAAACGGTTTCGAAGGAAGCGTCCGTTCCTTGAGAACTCAACAGCGTGCCAAAAGTCAACGCCA
>NZ_JBHWES010000006.1:1893-3911 GCF_042734105.1 Streptomyces sp. NPDC059679
CGAAGGTGGGACTGGCGATTGGGACGAAGTCGTAACAAGGTAGCCGTACCGGAAGGTGCGGCTGGATCACCTCCTTTCTAAGGAGCACATAGCCGACTGCGAGCGAATGACTCGCACGGTTGCTCATGGGTGGAACGTTGACTACTCGGCACAATCATGTGTGAGGACCGCTAGTACTGCCCTTCGGGGCATGGAACACGGATCCGAGCGATGGGTTGTGCCGGGCACGCTGTTGGGTGTCTGAGGGCACGGGCGAAAGCTCGTTCCTTCGACGTGACACCGGTCCCGGTGAACCATCTCGTGTGGGTGGGTGACGGGTGGCTGGTCGTTGTTTGAGAACTGCACAGTGGACGCGAGCATCTGTGGCCAAGTTTTTAAGGGCGCACGGTGGATGCCTTGGCACCAGGAACCGATGAAGGACGTGGGAGGCCGCGATAGGCCCCGGGGAGCTGTCAACCGAGCTTTGATCCGGGGGTGTCCGAATGGGGAAACCCGGCAGTCGTCATGGGCTGTCACCCATACCTGAACACATAGGGTATGTGGAGGGAACGCGGGGAAGTGAAACATCTCAGTACCCGCAGGAAGAGAAAACAACCGTGATTCCGGGAGTAGTGGCGAGCGAAACCGGATGAGGCTAAACCGTATGTGTGTGATACCCGGCAGGGGTTGCGCATACGGGGTCGTGGGAGTGTGCTTGATCAGTCTGCCGGCTGGTCGGAGAGTCAGAAACCGTTGTGGTAGGCGAAGGGCATGCGAAAGGCCCGGCGTAGAGGGTAAGACCCCCGTAGCTGAAATCATGACGGCTCTCTTGCGTATTTCCCAAGTAGCACGGGGCCCGAGAAATCCCGTGTGAATCTGGCGGGACCACCCGCTAAGCCTAAATATTCCCTGGTGACCGATAGCGGATAGTACCGTGAGGGAATGGTGAAAAGTACCGCGGGAGCGGAGTGAAATAGTACCTGAAACCGTGTGCCTACAAGCCGTGGGAGCGTCGCCGTCAAGCTTGCTTGGCGGTCGTGACTGCGTGCCTTTTGAAGAATGAGCCTGCGAGTTTGCGGTGTGTTGCGAGGTTAACCCGTGTGGGGTAGCCGTAGCGAAAGCGAGTCCGAATAGGGCGATTGAGTAGCGCGCCCAAGACCCGAAGCGGAGTGATCTAGCCATGGGCAGGTTGAAGCGGAGGTAAGACTTCGTGGAGGACCGAACCCACCAGGGTTGAAAACCTGGGGGATGACCTGTGGTTAGGGGTGAAAGGCCAATCAAACTCCGTGATAGCTGGTTCTCCCCGAAATGCATTTAGGTGCAGCGTCGTGTGTTTCTTGCCGGAGGTAGAGCACTGGATAGGCGATGGGCCCTACCGGGTTACTGACCTTAGCCAAACTCCGAATGCCGGTAAGTGAGAGCGCGGCAGTGAGACTGTGGGGGATAAGCTCCATGGTCGAGAGGGAAACAGCCCAGAGCATCGACTAAGGCCCCTAAGCGTGCGCTAAGTGGGAAAGGATGTGGAGTCGCAGAGACAACCAGGAGGTTGGCTTAGAAGCAGCCATCCTTGAAAGAGTGCGTAATAGCTCACTGGTCAAGTGATTCCGCGCCGACAATGTAGCGGGGCTCAAGCGTACCGCCGAAGTCGTGTCATTGCAGCATGTAGGCCTAACGGTTGCTGTGATGGGTAGGGGAGCGTCGTGTGCCGGGTGAAGCAGCACCGGAAGGTAGTTGTGGACGGTTCACGAGTGAGAATGCAGGCATGAGTAGCGATTCACACGTGAGAAACGTGTGCGCCGATTGACTAAGGGTTCCTGGGTCAAGCTGATCTGCCCAGGGTAAGTCGGGACCTAAGGCGAGGCCGACAGGCGTAGTCGATGGACAACCGGTTGATATTCCGGTACCCGCTTTGAAGCGCCAGCGCTGAACCAGGCGATGCTAAGTCCGTGAAGCCGCCCTGGATCCTTCGGGTGAAGGGGAGTGGTGGAGCCGACGGACCAGACCTGTATTAGGTGAGTGATGGGGTGACGCAGGAAGGC
>NZ_JBHWES010000006.1:4009-280665 GCF_042734105.1 Streptomyces sp. NPDC059679
ACTCGGAGCTGGTGGTGGCCGCAGAGACCAGCGAGAAGCGACTGTTTACTAAAAACACAGGTCCGTGCGAAGCCGTAAGGCGATGTATACGGACTGACGCCTGCCCGGTGCTGGAACGTTAAGGGGACCGGTTAGTCACATTTCGGTGTGGCGAAGCTGAGAACTTAAGCGCCAGTAAACGGCGGTGGTAACTATAACCATCCTAAGGTAGCGAAATTCCTTGTCGGGTAAGTTCCGACCTGCACGAATGGCGTAACGACTTCTCGACTGTCTCAACCATAGGCCCGGTGAAATTGCATTACGAGTAAAGATGCTCGTTTCGCGCAGCAGGACGGAAAGACCCCGGGACCTTTACTACAGCTTGATATTGGTGTTCGGTTCGGCTTGTGTAGGATAGGTGGGAGACTGTGAAGCTGTGACGCCAGTCATGGTGGAGTCATTGTTGAAATACCACTCTGGTCGTGCTGGATGTCTAACCTGGGTCCGTGATCCGGATCAGGGACAGTGTCTGGTGGGTAGTTTAACTGGGGCGGTTGCCTCCTAAAGGGTAACGGAGGCGCCCAAAGGTTCCCTCAGCCTGGTTGGCAATCAGGTGTTGAGTGTAAGTGCACAAGGGAGCTTGACTGTGAGACCGACGGGTCGAGCAGGGACGAAAGTCGGGACTAGTGATCCGGCGGTGGCTTGTGGAAGCGCCGTCGCTCAACGGATAAAAGGTACCCCGGGGATAACAGGCTGATCTTCCCCAAGAGTCCATATCGACGGGATGGTTTGGCACCTCGATGTCGGCTCGTCGCATCCTGGGGCTGGAGTCGGTCCCAAGGGTTGGGCTGTTCGCCCATTAAAGCGGTACGCGAGCTGGGTTTAGAACGTCGTGAGACAGTTCGGTCCCTATCCGCTGTGCGCGTAGGAGTCTTGAGAAGGGCTGTCCCTAGTACGAGAGGACCGGGACGGACGAACCTCTGGTGTGCCAGTTGTTCTGCCAAGGGCATGGCTGGTTGGCTACGTTCGGGAGGGATAACCGCTGAAAGCATCTAAGCGGGAAGCCTGCTTCGAGATGAGGGCTCCCACCTCTATAAGAGGGTAAGGCTCCCAGTAGACGACTGGGTTGATAGGCCAGATATGGAAGCCGGGTGACCGGTGGAGTTGACTGGTACTAATAGGCCGAGGGCTTGTCCTCAGTTGCTCGCGTCCACTGTGTTGGTTCTGAAGTAACGACCGACCGATCCACGCCATGGTTATGGTGGTGTGTGGTGTTGGTTTGTTTTCTTCATAGTGTTTCGGTGGTTATTGCGTTAGGGAAACGCCCGGTTACATTCCGAACCCGGAAGCTAAGCCTTTCAGCGCCGATGGTACTGCAGGGGGGACCCTGTGGGAGAGTAGGACGCCGCCGAACAATCTTTGATAAAAGCCCGGTTGGGAGCCAAGCTCCCAACCGGGCTTTTATCTTTTTCCCGTGCACCGCCCGAGTAGTCTGAGCGGCATGCGCTACGACCTGGTCATCTTCGACAACGACGGCGTGCTCGTCGACAGTGAGCCGATCTCCAATCGGCTCCTCGCCGCCTATCTGACGGAGTTGGGCCACCCCACCACCTACGAGGACTCCATACGCGACTACATGGGGTCGGCCATGCACCGGATCCATGAGCTGGTCCTCGAGCGCACCGGCCGCCGGCTGCCCGCCGACTTCGACGCGGCCTTCCACAGCCGCGTGTTCGACGCCTTCCGCCAGGAACTGGAGCCTGTCACAGGCGTAGCCGATGTCCTGGAGAAGTTGAACGCGGACGGCGTTCCGTACTGTGTCGCCTCTTCCGGAAGCCATGAGCGCATACGCGTCGCGCTGCGGAAGACCGGGCTGTACGGGCTCTTCGACGAGCGGCGCATCTTCAGCTCCGAGGATGTGGGGAGGGGCAAGCCCGCACCGGATCTGTTTCTGCATGCGGCGCGGACGATGGGGGTGCCGCCGGAGCGGTGTGCGGTCGTCGAGGACAGTCCGCTGGGTGTGCAGGCCGCCATCGCCGCCGGGATGGATGTATACGGATATACGGCGATGACGCCGGCCACCAAGCTCGCCCGCGCCCACGCCCGTTTCGCGAAGATGGCAGAACTTCCGCAATTGCTCGCCTGATCTCGCCTAAGAGAGCCTGGGGCCGTACGCTCCTCGGCCATGACAGATACGCGCCCGACCCCGCGGCTGCGGCACGGCCGGGCCTCGCTGGCCGTCAGTTTCTTCGTCCAGGGCGCGGTCTTTGCTCTGCTGGTGACCCGAATACCCGCGCTGCAGGACCGGTATGGGGTGTCCGACGGGCTGCTGCCCGCGATCCTCGCCGCGGTTCCGATCCTCGCGGGTGTGGGCAGCGTCGGGACGGAGCACCTGGTCAAGCGGGTGCGGCCGGGGCTGGTGCTGCGCTGGGCCCAGCCAGTGGTCTCCGTCGCGCTGCTCACGGCCGGGTCGGGTACGGCGCTGTGGCAGCTCGCCCTCGCGCTCGCGGTCTTCGGGCTCTCCGTCGGTGCCCTCGACGCGTCGATGAACATGCTCGGCGTCACCCTGCAGCATGCGTACGGGCGGAGCATCATGCTCGGCTTCCATGCCGCGTACAGCCTGGGCGGGATCGGCGGGGCGTCGCTGGCCTGGGCGGGCGCGCACTGGGATGTGTCGCTGCCGGTGCTGTACGCGCCACTTGTCGCGACGCTCGTGCCGGTCGCGCTGTTCGCCAGCCGCTGGTACGTGGATCGAGCGGGGCAACAGGATGCGGGGCAACGGGAAGCGGGGCAACAGGAAAAGGACAGGGAGCAGGAGAGCCCGGAGGACGAGCAGGCGTCCGCCGCCGTCAGCATGAAACTGCTGCTGCCACTCTGCCTGGTGATGTCGTTCGCCTATATCGGTGACTCGACGGTCTCCAACTGGAGTGCCAAGTACCTGGAGGACGTGCTGCACAGCTCCGAGCAGCTGGCCACGGTCCCGTACAACGTCTATATGGTCACCGCCCTTCTCGGCCGCACCTTCGGCGACCTCGGGGTGCGCCGCTTCGGCGCGGTCGCCGTCGTGCGGGTCGGCACCCTGCTCGCCTCGGGCGGGTTCGCGGTCGTCGCGGCGGCGCCCGGGGCGTGGGTGGGGATGCTGGGGTTCACGCTGCTGGGGCTGGGGCTGTGTGTGCTGGTGCCGCAGACCTTCGCGGCCGCCGGGCGGCTGTTCCCAGGGGCGTCGGACGCCGCGATCGCGCGCCTCAACATCTTCAATTACGTGGGCTTTCTGATCGGCTCCCCGCTCGTCGGCGCACTGGGCGGCGCATGGAGTTACCGGGGGGCGATGCTGGTGCCCATGGCGCTGGTGCTCGCGACGCTGTGGTACGCGAGGTCGTTTGCGCCCACTCCTGCCCGATACGGTGATGGACATGAGCGGTCGCGCACAGTTGATGTGGGATGAGGGTCTGACGGCGTACGACTTTGGCGCCGGACATCCGATGGATCCGGTCCGTCTGGCGTTGACCATGCGTCTGGTGGAGGCGTTCGGGCTCGACCGCACCGTCGAGGTGGTCGCGGCCAAGCCCGCCGGGGAGTCCACGCTGCGGCTGGTGCACCGCCAGGACTACATCGAGGCGGTGCGGCGGGCGTCGGCTGATCCGGCCTCGGCGGACGGCTCGTACGGTCTTGGCACCATCGACGATCCGGCTTTCGCCGGGATGCACGAGGCATCGGCGCTGATCGCCGGCCAGTCGGTCGCCGCGGCGGAGAGCGTATGGCGCGGGGACGCGCTGCACGCCGTGAACTTCTCGGGCGGGCTGCATCACGCGATGCCGGGCGGGGCCGCCGGGTTCTGTGTGTACAACGACGCGGCGCTGGCGATCGCGCGGCTGCTGGAGATGGGTGCGGAGCGGGTCGCGTACGTGGATGTGGACGTGCACCACGGGGACGGGGTGCAGGCGGCGTTCTGGGACGACCCGCGGGTGCTCACCATTTCGCTGCACGAGCACCCGAGGACCCTGTTCCCGCAGACCGGATGGCCGGAGGAGACGGGCGGGGAGCGGGCGCCGGGCGGTGCGGTGAATGTGGCGCTGCCGGCCGGGACCGGGGACGCGGGGTGGCTGCGGGCGTATCACGCGGTGGTGCCGGAGCTGTTGGCGGCGTTCCGGCCGCAGGCGCTGGTGACGCAGCACGGCGCGGATACGCATGTGGAGGATCCGCTGGCGCATCTGGCGGTGACCGTGGACGCACAGCGCGCGGTCGCGGAGAGCTGTCATGAGCTGGCGCATGAGCACGCGGACGGGCGGTGGATCGCGCTGGGCGGCGGCGGGTACGCGGTGGTGGATGTGGTGCCCAGGACGTGGACGCATCTGGTGGCGATCGCCGCCGGGCGTCCGGTGGCCCCGGAGGCGGAGGTGCCGGAGGAGTGGGGGCACGAGGTGTACCGGCGGACCCGGCAGTCGGCGCCGCGGCGGATGACCGACGGGCGGTCGCCGCAGTGGCGGGACTTCGGGGAGGAGGGGTACGACCCGGGGGACCGGCTGGACCAGGCGATCCTCGCGACCCGCCGGGCGGTCTTCCCCCATCACGGGCTGCTGCCCTGAGACGACCGGGCGCTGCCGTCCCGTAACGCCCGGCCCTGCCGTCCTGAACCACACGAGGTCCTGAACCACACGAGGTCCTGAACCACACGAGGTCCTGAACCACACGTGGTCCGGGGCTGACCGCGTTGGGCGGTGGGCCCCGGGCGCCGTTAGGCCAACCGTGGCAAGTCTCGGCGTTCTTCGGCCCGCGGTCGCGGTGATCCGTCAGCATCGATGACGTGCCCCGTACCGCCGCGCTGCGTGCGCATCTGCTGGCCGCGCGGCTCGCCGGGCCGGTGGCCACGAGCCGGGAGCGGAGCCTGCGCAGCTACCGGCTCTTCGCCGCGCGCGACCCCCGGGTGCTGATCGGTATCGAGCCCGAACATGACTGGTCCTTCCCGGAGTTACTTCGCCTCATGAGCGACAAATGCGGGGTTTCGGCCAATCCAGCACTCACCTCAGGTCAGGATGTGATCGATCCGGATCTGACCATCGCCGCGCTCGACGCCTTCGCGGAGCGGCTGGCCGCGGCCGCCGCCGTGGGCGCGCCGGTGCTGCTCGGGACCGGGCATCCGCACCGCCTCCTCGGGTTCTACGCCGCGTTGGCGGCGGCGCTCTCGGCGGCCGGCTGCTCTGTTCTCACCCCCGCGCAGAATAGATGTATCGACATAACGACCCAGTTCGGCGTACGCACCTACAACATCGTCTACGTACGAGGAGTCGCGATGGTGCGGGAACCCGGCGCGCGAAACGGGGCTCGCGACCCGGGTTGCCACAGTCATTCACCGCTCCCGGTTCGGGTGGCTCTCGGCTGTGCCGCCGACCGTGGCGGCCCCCTCCCCGGGTTGGTCATCGGGGACCACGGATGGGTCTGCGGGGCAGGTCAGCTGGGGTTTGAGGCCATCGGCCTGGCGGACGCGGACGACCCCGCGCCGTTCGTCGGCCAGGCGGAGGGGCGGGTGTCGGTGGCGGTTCCGCTTGACGACGCTGTGCGGTCCGCTTACTACCGACCGATTACTCGCTATGTACTCAATCGGGCGTGTCTGTCACAGTAGGCGTCCGATCGCTACTCCTCTTCCCCACTCGTATCACGCGCCCCTAATCTGGTGAGGAGCGCGCATGCGAGCAGGAGTCACCGGAGGGGAAGCCGGTGCCCGACATGTGCGGAAGGTTCAGGTGTGTCATGGCTGCTGGCGAAAGGCCTCTGAACGAGGTTCAGTTTCTGACCGTGGCGGAAGTCGCCTCGGTGATGCGAGTGTCCAAGATGACCGTGTACCGCTTGGTGCACAGCGGTCATCTGCCGGCGATCCGGGTGGGCAGGTCCTTCCGGGTCCCAGAGCAGGCGGTTCATGAGTATCTCCGCGAGTCCTATGTGGGGGTGGAGTCCGCCTAGGCCCGGAACGGGCCTGACGGCAGGGCCCAGGGCGCCCCTCGGATTACGCGCTTCGCTCGGCGCCGGGTAGGCTGGCCCGATGTAGGTCGTGTGGGCTCGGACGCCCCGCACCGAGTGAATCGAAGTGAGCGAGGGTAGTCGTGGGCTCTGTTATCAAGAAGCGGCGCAAGCGGATGGCGAAGAAGAAGCACCGCAAGCTGCTCAAGCGCACGCGCGTCCAGCGTCGCAACAAGAAGTAAGCAAGCGACGCTGTGTTCGTCCCGCAGCCCTTCCACCGTCGGTGGGAGGGCTGCGGCGCGTGCACACGGGGCGTTCCCAGCGCCGCCGGGCCCTCGTCCTAAAACCTCGTAACGTGCGGCGAGTGGTCATCACAGGGCAACATCCAGCGGCTACGGTGTTCGCCTCGGCCCAGCTCGCACGAGGGTGGGAAGGAAGGCGCTGATCTTGGGAAAGGTCGTGCTCGTCACCGGAGTCGCACGCCGCCTGGGGGGCCGCTTCGTACGGCGCATACAGCGCGAGCCCGATGTCGCCCGGGTGATCGGCGTGGACGCCGTCACCCCCGAACACCACCTCGGCGGGGCCGACTTCGTACGTGCGGACATCCGCCACCCCGCGATCGGGAAGCTGCTCGCCGAGACCGGCGTCGACACCGTCGTCCACATGGACATCAACGGCACCCCGCTCGGCGGGCGCGGCAGCCGCACCTCGGTCAAGGAGACCAACGTCATCGGCACCATGCAGCTGCTCGGCGCGTGCCAGAAGGCGCCGTCCGTCCAGCGGCTCGTGGTCAAGTCCAGCACCAATGTGTACGGCTCCGCGCCCCGCGACCCCGCCGTCTTCAGCGAGACCACCCCGCCCAAGTCGCTCCCCAGCGGCGGCTTCGCCAAGGACGCCGTCGAGGTCGAGGGGTATGTGCGCGGCTTCGCCCGGCGCCGCCCCGATGTGGCGGTCTGTGTGCTGCGTTTCGCCAACATCCTGGGGCCCTGCGCGGACTCGCCCCTCGCCGAGTACTTCGCGCTGCCCGTGCTGCCCACTGTCATCGGCTACGACCCGCGGCTGCAGTTCGTCCATGAGGAAGACGCCATCGAGGTGCTGCGGATCGCCGCTTCCGAGCCGTCCCGGGGAACGCTCAACAGCGGCACCTTCAATATCGCGGGCGACGGTGTGCTGCTGCTCTCACAGGCCGCCCGGCGGCTCGGCCGCCCGACGCTCCCGCTGCTGCTGCCGACCCTGAGATGGGCCCGTACCGCGCTGCGCTCCGTCGCGATCACCGACTTCTCGCCCGAGCAGATCCGGCTGCTCACGCACGGCCGCGTCGTCGCCACCAATCAGATGCGCGAGACGCTGGGCTTCGAGCCCCGATACTCCACGGCCGGCGCCTTCGCCGACTACGCCCGCAGCCGCGGGCCCGGGCTGCTCCCGCCCGAGACCCTCGCCCGTACCGTCGACCGGCTCGCCGGGCTGCTGCCCGCCCGCGGCGCCGCCCAGAATTGAGGAGCGCAACCACCATGGCGGATGCCAAGGTCATTCCGTTCGGTGAGGAGCCGCGGTCCCGGCGCAAGGGTCAGCGGCAGGGGCGTACGCACCGGGCCGCCCAGGGCCCGCTCAAGCCCGTGCCGCAGCAGCGCGACGAGGAGCGCGACCAGCGGGCGGAGACGCTTGCGGCGGCCGCCGCGACGCCGCCGCTGCCGCCCCACGACCCGCCGGGAGGCGGCGCCCCCGCCGGCGGCTGGGAGCGGCGGCTGGCGCACGGCCTGAGCTTTCTGCGCCGCCGGGTCACGGGGGAGTACGAGGTCGACGACTTCGGCTATGACGAGGACCTGACCGACCAGGTCCTGATGTCACTGCTGCGCCCGATGTACGAGAAATACTTCCGGGTCGAGGTGAAGGGCATCGAGAACATCCCGGACAGCGGGGGCGCGCTCGTCGTCGCCAACCACTCCGGGGTGCTGCCGCTGGACGGGCTGATGCTCCAGGTCGCGGTCCACGACCACCACCCGGCGGACCGCCATCTGCGGCTGCTCGCGGCCGACCTGGTCTTCGTACTGCCGGTCATCAACGAGCTGGCGCGCAAGCTCGGGCATACCCTGGCGTGCGCCGAGGACGCCCAGCTGCTGCTGGAGCGCGGCGAGGTGGTCGGGGTGATGCCGGAGGGCTTCAAGGGGATCGGCAAGCCGTTCTCCGAGCGGTACAAGCTGCAGCGCTTCGGGCGGGGCGGCTTTGTCTCGACGGCGCTGCGCGCCGGGGCGCCGATCGTGCCGTGCTCGATCGTCGGTGCCGAGGAGATCTACCCGATGATCGGGAACGCGAAGACGCTGGCGCGGTTGCTGGGCTTCCCGTACTTCCCGGTCACACCGACCTTCCCCTGGCTGGGGCCGCTCGGCGGGGTGCCGCTGCCGACGAAGTGGACGATCCAGTTCGGTGAGCCGATCCCGACGGACTCGTATCCGCCGGAGGCGGCGGACGACCCGATGCTGATGTTCAACCTGACCGACCAGGTGCGCGAGACGATCCAGCACACGCTTTACAAGCTGCTGGTGCAGCGGCGGTCTGTCTTTTTCTGAGCGCTTTCTCAGGCGGCGCCCGCGTTCCGTGTGGAACGCCGGGCGCCGCCTCCGTCGTGCGCGCCCCTACTTCCCGTCGCCGTCGATGCCGAGGCCCGGCAGCAGGTCGGGCAGCAGCGGCGGGATGGTGATCTCCGGCTGGGTCGGCTTGGTGCCCGGGTCGCCCTTGCCGGAGGACGGGAGCGGGGTCGGCTCGCCCGTCGGCGGATCCAGCAGGTCGCCGGCGCCGCCGATGAGGCCGCCGTCCTCGAGGTGGGACGGCGCCGAGGGGTGCGGGCGGGTGTCGTCCCCGCTGGGGCGGGGGGCGCTCGGCGTGGTCACGGCGGGCGCCGGAATGTTGGAACCGCCCGTGGTGGTCTGCTCGGGTGGCTCGACCACCGAATGACCGGTGTTGTCCCGGCCGTCGCGGGAGGAGGGCAGCAGGGACTGCAGCGGACCGACCTCTTGGTCTATGGCGTCGAACACCGAGCTCACCTCGTCCCCCACGTCCATGAGCTGGACGGGCAGCTTCTCGCGCAGCCGGGACCAGCCGTCGCGGTGGGAGCGGGAGAAGGACGACAGCGTCCGCATGGGGCCGAGCGAGCCGTCCCGCTCATAGACCTTGTGCAGCAGCCGGTGGCCCTCGGAGGCGTCATGGCGCATCCCGGCGAGGGTCTTGCGGATCTCGCTCAGCGATTCGTGGTCCAGGTCGCCCGAGCGGCCCCGCTCCATCAGCCGGCGCGCCTCGCTCATCCGGGTCGACGCCTGGTCCAGATACAGCCGGCCGCGGTCCGCGTCGTCGTCGGCCATCTCGAGCTTCAGATCCTCTATGCCGCGCTTGAAGCCATAGAGGGTGTCACCGGGCAGGGCGTCGGAGCTGGCCGCGGCGACGCCGCCGAACGCGCCCGCCGCCACCCCGACCGTGAGCCCTCCGGCGGCCAGCCCCTTGGACCAGCGGGAGCGGGGGCGCAGTCTGCTGAGGGGGGTCGCCCGGCGGGCGCGGGGCGGCCGCTGCCCGGGCACCTGGGGCGCGCCCTCGGCGAAGGCCGCTTCCATGGCGGCGACCAGCTGGGCCCGCTGGGTGACCCGGACCTCGGGATCCAGCTTCGGTGCCGGCAACTCTCCGAGCCCGCTCGTCAGGGCCAGCAGCCGTCTGTGCTCCGCGCTGTCGGCCGAAGAGCCGGGCTGCTCGGCGCCCGCCGCGCCCTGGGAATCCTGGCGGCTGTCCTTCTCCAGGGCCTCCAGGGCCTCCAGGGCCTTGGCGAAGGCGTGAGCCCGCCGGTGCGCCGATACGTTCGCGATCACAGGCGGCACCTCCTCTCATCATGACGGTCCACTCCCCAGGACACCTGGAAGGTTGCACGCCGCATGCCTTTCCACCCGAACGAGTGGGGTGTCTGTGGAAGGACGTGACCGCAAGGAGCCTGCATCCTCCTCAACGAGCGGCGCAGCACCAGGGTTACGCCCTCCCGATGATCGGACGGGACGTGGTGGCGCCGCCACCGAGGGTCAGCGGGCGTCCTCGGGGAGGAGCCGGGCCAGGGTACGGACGGCCCGGTACTGGAGGGTCTTGATCGCGCCTTCGTTCTTCCCCATGACGCGGGCGGTCTCGGCGACGGAAAGGCCCTGGAGGAAGCGCAGCGTCACGCACTCCTGCTGCTGCGGGTTGAGCTTGCGCACGGCCTGCAGCAGCGCGGCGTTGGAGAGGGATTCCAGGACGGAGTCCTCGGGGGAGCGCTCGACCTCATTGGCGTCGAGCATCTCGCCGGTGGTGACCTCCAGCCGGAAGCGGCTGGATTTGAAGTGGTCGGCGACCAGATTGCGGGCGATGGTCACCAGCCAGGCGCCGAAGTCACGGCCCTGCCAGGTGAAGGTGCCGATGCGGCGCAGCGCCCGCAGGAACGTCTCGCTGGTGAGGTCTTCGGCCGTGGCCCGGCCGCCTACGCGGTAGTAGATATAGCGGTAGACGGTGTCGGCGTACTGGTCGTACAGCCGGCCGAAGGCCTCGGCCTCACCCGCCTGGGCGCGCTCGACGAGGTCCATCATGCGGCGGCTGTCGCTGTCCGCGCCTGGACGGCGGGCGGTGGACGTGCCGCCGCGGGAACGTCTGCCGACCGCCGCGCCGCCGTCGGCCAGGGCATAGCAGGAGCTGGCGGGGCCGGCCGCGCCGTCGGTGCCGACAGCGCCGACGGGCACGGGTGTGGCGAGGGCGGGGACGGCATACGCGGTGGGGACGAAGCCGCGCAGACAGTCGAGGACCGTTGCGCGCAGCGTAGCCAGGCCCGAGGCGTCAACCCCGACGTGTGGGTACACGGGACTCCCAGAGGCAGAGCTTCCATCACGTGCAGTACGGGACCGTTCACCCGCCGTAGGGACGCGTGGGTACCGATTTGCGTCTAAGGAGAATAACGCTTCGTACAGGCAACGCTACACCCAGTTGTCCAAATCATCGTTTCAGTCTGCTCCGTTATGGGTTGATGACCGATCAAGTATCGAATGCAGTAGGGCTCTTGACCGGTAAGTGTCGGGGTCTGCGCGATTTCGTGGCGTGTTGTGCAAAAGAGGCGGTAAGAGGGCAGGCCGGGGCCTTGTGGGTCGGGAAACCGGGATTGACCGGCCGGGCGCGGCCGTGGTCAGCCGATGACGCTCCGGGGGCGGGGTGGCGCGCCGGGGGCCGTCATCACGGACGGTCATCGCCCGGCGCTAGTGGTCGGGTGTCGGCGCAAGCGGTCAAGGGTGAAGGTCGAGGCCGCAGGGTGACGGCAGGCGGCTGGGCGACGCTCCGTGGCGCCTCTGTGCCACGCGGCGGAGCCGCATATCGAATGCGGCCTGTGGCTCTGCGTGGTGTCTGTGTGCCGCGCCGCGTCAGCCGCGCGGTGTCGGAAGCGGGGGTGTCAGAAGCGGAGGTGTCAGAAGCGGAGGTGTCAGAAGCGGCGGCGGCGGTGCAGGGCCACGGCGGCCGCCGTGCCGCCCGCCACCGCGCCGACCCCGGCCGCCGCCGGGATGCCGATCTTGGCGGCCTTGCGGCCCGTACGGTAGTCGCGCAGCCGCCAGCCGTGCTCGCGGGCGTGCTTGCGCAGCCGCCCGTCCGGGTTCACCGCGTACGGATGGCCGACGATCGACAGCATCGGAATGTCGTTCGAGGAGTCGCTGTACGCGGCGCAGCGCGACAGGTCAAGGCCCTCGGCCGCCGCCAGCGCCCGTACCGCCTCGGCCTTGGCCGGCCCGTGCAGCGGCTCACCGACCAGCTTGCCCGTGTACACCCCGCCGACCGACTCGGCCACGGTGCCGAGCGCACCGGTCAGGCCCAGCCGCCGGGCGATGATCGTCGCGGTCTCCACCGGGGCGGCGGTCACCAGCCAGACCCGCTGTCCGGCGTCGAGGTGGGCCTGGGCGAGGGCGCGGGTACCTGGCCAGATGCGGTCGGCCATGTACTCGTCGTAGATCTCCTCGCCGATCGTCATCAGCTCCGAGACCCGGTGGCCCTTGACGATGGACAGGGCGCTGCTGCGCACGTCCTCCATATGGGCCGGGTCCTCGACGCCGGCCAGCCGGAACCAGGTCTGCTGCCAGGCGAAGCGGGCCAGCTCGCGCTTGCGGAAGAAATGGCGCTTGTAGAGGCCGCGGCCGAAGTGGAACAGAGCGGCGCCCTGCATGACCGTGTTGTCCAGGTCGAAGAAGGCGGCCGCCCGCTCGTCCCCGACGACGGGGAACTCCGGCTCGGGGGCCTCGGGGGGCGGGGGCGTCTGGGCCGAGGACTTGCGCGCGGCCTCGGCCGAGGCTTCTCCGGCGAGGACGCTCGCTTCGGTGGCGAGGTGTCGACGACGGGTGAACCATCCCAATGCGGCCATGGGCTGAGCATAGCCAGCCATTCCCCGCATCCCGTTACGGCCGGGTGTCGGGACGATTCAGCCGCGCCGACTTCCCGGATACGGAACGGGTCCGGAAGGGCTGCGGAAGGGCCGCGGAGCAGCCCGGGGCGGGGGCGGGGCGCGGGCGCTCGCTCAGCCGCGCAGCGCCTTCCGGAGCCGATCCGGGTTCACCCGCCAGAAGTCGTGCTGTGCGCCGTCGACGAGGACCACGGGGATCTGCTCCCAGTACTTGCGGTAGAGCTCTTCGTCCTGGGTGATGTCCTTCTTCTCCCAGGACGCGCCCAGCTCGCCGCAGACCTTCGCGACCACGGCCTCGGCGTCCTCGCACAGATGGCAGTCGGGCTTGCCGATCAGGGTGACCGTGCGTTCGGCGGGGTTCTTGCGCGGGGTGCGGCGCAGCAGCGGGCTCATGTCCGCCATTGTGCCCCGCGCCGTCGATTACGATCGAGGGCGATTTGTTGCTGTCTGTGCTGCTGCCCTGTGGGGCAAGCGGTGAGGAGTGAGGGCCCGTGCTCCCGTCGGCGTCCCGGCCGTGCGGATGTGACCGCCGGGAACGGTGTGACACCCGTTGCGGTTCCACGAGCAGGTCGAATGGATGCGTGACACCGGTCACTTTGCTCGGACAAAGCGGACACCATCTTTGTGCACGCGTTCACAAAGACATAGCCTGCTGTCGATGGGGACGTCCTGAAACATACGGACGCCCGCAGCCCCGCTCTACCCGCAGGAGCACCGTGGCAACTGGCCGAACTCACCGACCGGCGACCCGAAGCCGAGGGATCCCCGAGGCCACCGTCGCCCGGCTTCCGCTGTATCTCCGTGCGCTGACCGCGCTCTCCGAGCGCTCGGTGCCCACGGTCTCCTCGGAGGAGCTCGCGGCCGCGGCCGGGGTCAATTCGGCCAAGCTTCGCAAGGACTTCTCCTACCTCGGGTCGTACGGCACCCGCGGGGTCGGTTACGACGTGGAGTACCTCGTCTACCAGATCTCGCGTGAGCTGGGCCTCACCCAGGACTGGCCGGTTGTGATCGTCGGTATCGGTAACCTCGGCGCGGCGCTCGCCAACTACGGCGGCTTCGCCTCCCGCGGCTTCCGGGTCGCGGCGCTGATCGACGCCGACCCGGCGATGACCGGCAAGCCGGTCGCGGGCATCGCGGTGCAGCACACCGACGAGCTCGAGCAGATCATCACCGACAACGGCGTGTCGATCGGCGTCATCGCCACCCCGGCCGGCGCGGCCCAGCAGGTCTGCGACCGGCTGGTGGCCGCCGGGGTCACCTCGATCCTCAACTTCGCCCCCACCGTGCTCTCGGTGCCGGACGGGGTGGACGTACGCAAGGTCGACCTGTCGATCGAGCTGCAGATCCTCGCCTTCCATGAGCAGCGCAAGGCGGGCGAGGAGACGGGCGCGCCCGACGAGGCGGCGAGCGCGCAGTCGGCCGCCCAGGACGCTCCGGGGTCGCCGGGGGCCGCCGCGGCGGCGCCGACCCCGCTCGCCCCGCACCGCGCGGCGCCGGGCGCGGGCACCGACAACGGTCGCCAGGACAACGGTCGCCAGGGACCTGACGGGGATGTGCCCGCCGTGATGCCGGCATGAGCCTTCTCGTCGTCGGACTGAGTCATCGCACCGCGCCGGTGAGCGTGCTGGAGCGCGCCTCCCTGGTGGGCGAGGAGTCGGCCAAGCTGGCGCAGGACACCCTCGTGGCCGAGCCCGCCACCGAGGCCGCCGTGCTGGCCACCTGCAACCGCATCGAGCTGTACGCGGACGTGGACAAGTTCCACGCCGGGGTCGCCGAGCTGTCCACGCTGCTCGCCCAGCACACCGGGGTCGACCTCGACGAGCTCACCCCGTATCTGTACGTCCACTACGAGGACCGGGCCGTCCACCACCTGTTCTCGGTGGCCTGCGGCCTGGACTCGATGGTCGTCGGCGAGGGCCAGATCCTCGGCCAGATCAAGGACGCGCTCGCGCTGGGGCAGGAGCTGCACACCGCGGGCCGGCTGCTGAACGATCTGTTCCAGCAGGCGCTGCGGGTCGGCAAGCGGGCCCACAGCGAGACCGGTATCGACAAGGCCGGCCAGTCGCTCGTCACCTTCGGCCTCGAACAGCTGGCCGGGGGCACCACGCCGGTGGCGGACTGGGCGGCGGGGCGGCGTGCCCTGGTGATCGGGGCGGGCTCGATGTCCTCGCTGGCCGCGACCACGCTCGCGCGCGCCGGTGTTGCCGAACTGGTGATCGCCAACAGGACGTTGGATCGGGCGCGGCGCCTCGCGGAGTCGCTGGCCGGACTTGTCGACGGCGCCCGCGCGGTGCCGATGGACGCCGTGGCCGCCGAGCTGCCGCACGCCGACATCGTCGTCTCCTGTACGGGCGCGACCGGCCTGGTGCTGACCGCCGACATGCTGCGCGAAGCCCTCGACCGGCGTACACAGGATCGTCCGGCGGCGGGCGCGGCTCAGACCGTCGCGCTGCTCGACCTGGCGATGCCGCGCGACATCGACGCGGCGGCGCACCGCGTCGGCGGGCTGCGCCTGGTGGACATCGAGTCGCTGGCCGAGGCCGCGGCAGATGAGCCGATGGCCGCCGACGTCGACCAGGTCCGGGCCATCGTCTCCTCCGAGGTTTCCGCTTTCGGGGCTGCTCAGCGCGCCGCGCACATCACGCCGACCGTGGTCGCGCTGCGTACCATGGCGGCAGATGTGGTCGCCGGCGAGATCGCCCGGCTCGACGGGCGCCTCCCCGACCTCGACGAAAGACAGCGCGCCGAGATCACCCAGACCGTGCGCCGCGTCGTCGACAAGCTGCTGCACGCGCCCACCGTGCGGGTCAAGCAGCTGGCGAGCACGCCCGGCGGTGCCGGGTACGCGGACGCGCTGCGCGAGCTGTTCGACCTCGACCCGCAGGCGGTGGCCGCCGTCAGCCGGGCCGATACGAACGGCACCCGTCCGAACGGCGGCGGCGACACCGGCCGGCCCGGCGCCGCGGCCGTACCGAACGACCCGAAGAGAGGCCGGGCATGAACGCGACACCTCCCGCCGCCTCCGGCCGGGCACACACCTCCGGCGGCCCGGCGCCGCTGCGGCTCGGCACCCGCCGCTCCGCGCTGGCCATGGCCCAGTCCGGGCAGATAGCGGACGCCGTGCGCCGTGTCACCGGACGTCCCGTCGAGCTCGTGGAGATCACGACGCGCGGGGACGTCTCGCGCGAGGACCTCGCGCAGATCGGCGGCACGGGCGTCTTCGCCACCGCGCTGCGCGAGGCGCTGCTGCGCGGCGAGATCGACTTCGCCGTCCACTCGCTGAAGGACCTGCCGACCGGGCAGCCCGAGGACCTGGTCCTGGCCGCGCTGCCGACTCGCGAGGACCCGCGCGACGCGCTGATCGCCCGCGACGGCCTCACCTTCGCCGAGCTTCCGCCCGGCGCCCGGATAGGCACCGGCTCCCCGCGCCGCACCTCCCAGCTGCACGCCTGGGCGCGCTCGCTGGGCCTGCGGATCGAGACCGTGCCGATCCGCGGCAACGTCGACACCCGTATCGGCTACGTCCGCTCGGGGGAGCTGGACGCGGTGGTGCTGGCCGCCGCCGGCCTGACCCGCCTGGGACGGCTCGACGAGGCGACCGAGATCCTGGACGCCGACCACATCCTGCCCGCCCCCGGCCAGGGGGCACTGGCAGTCGAGTGCGCCGCCGCCAACGCGGCGCTCGCTGCTCAGCTCGCCGAGCTCGACGACCCGTACACCCGGGTCGCCGTGACCGCCGAGCGTTCCCTGCTCGCCGCCCTGGAGGCCGGCTGCAGCGCACCTGTCGGTGCGCTGGCCGACCTGCTCGGCGACGGTCAGGCTGTCACCGAAATGCGCCTGCGTGGCGTCGTCGGCACCACCGACGGCTCCTCGCTGGTGCAGTTGTCCATCACCGGTCCCGTTCCCGCGGCGCCTGGCGAGGAGGCGGCCCAGCTCATGGGACATGAGCTCGCCGCCGAGATGCTCGCGAAGGGTGCGGCCGGTCTTATGGGGGAGCGAGCACATTGAACCCCAACGCCCCGAACCACCCACCCGGACATGGGCACGTCACCTTCCTCGGTGCGGGCCCAGGAGATCCAGGTCTGCTGACGTTGCGTGCCGTGGAGGCACTAGGCGCCGCTGATGTGCTGATCGCCGATCCACAAGTGCTCGACGTGGTACGTACGCACGTCAGGCCGGGCGTGGCCGCGGACGCTCAGGGCACACCGGAGCAGGCGAGAGCTGACGCGTCGTCAAGCACCGCCGACGTGGCCCTACTCAGGGACACGGCCAATCTTGTCATGGGCGCCGCGCGGAGCGGCAAGCGGGTCGTCCGCGCGGTCGCGGGCGACCCTGGCCTGGACGGATACGCCGCCGACGAGATGCTCGCGTGCGCCGCCGAGGGCATCGTCTTCGAGGTGGTGCCGGGCGTGGCGGCCGCGGTGGGCGTGCCCGCGTACGCGGGGGTGCCGCTGCGGGACGCGCAGGGCGCCGATGTGCGCTTCGTGGACGCCCGTACGGCCGACGACCGCTGCTGGAGCGAGGTCGGCTCCTCGGACGCGACCGCCGTGGTCTCCGCGACCCTGGAGACGGTCGCGGCCGCCGCGGGCGAGCTGGTGGCCGCCGGGCGCAAGCCCGACACCCCGCTGACCGTCACCGTCGCCGGTACGACCACCCGGCAGCGCACCTGGACGGCGACGCTGGGCACCATCGCGCAGGTGCTGAAGGCCGCAAAGGTGCTGCCGTCGCCGCAGGGCGCCCAGCCGGTGATAGCCGTCGTCGGCGAGCGCAGCGCGGCCGCGCAGCGCGAACAGCTGGCGTGGTTCGAGTCCAAGCCGCTGTTCGGCTGGCATGTGCTGGTGCCGCGCACCAAGGAGCAGGCCGCCTCGCTCTCGGACCAGCTGCGCTCGTACGGCGCGGTGCCCAGCGAGGTGCCGACCATCGCCGTGGAGCCGCCGCGCACCCCGCAGCAGATGGAGCGCGCGGTCAAGGGCCTGGTGACAGGTCGCTATGAGTGGATCGCCTTCACCTCGGTCAACGCGGTCAAGGCGGTGCGGGAGAAGTTCGAGGAGTACGGGCTCGACGCCCGCGCCTTCGCCGGGATCAAGGTCGCGGCGGTGGGCGAGCAGACCGCCAAGTCGCTGATCGACTTCGGGGTCAAGCCGGACCTGGTGCCCAGCGGTGAGCAGTCCGCGGCCGGGCTGCTGGAGGACTGGCCGCCGTACGACCCGGTCTTCGACCCGATCGACCGCGTCTTCCTGCCGCGTGCCGACATCGCCACGGAGACGCTGGTGGCCGGGCTGATCGAGCTGGGCTGGGAGGTCGACGACGTCACGGCGTACCGCACCGTGCGCGCCTCGCCGCCGCCGGCCGAGACCCGCGAGGCGATCAAGGGCGGCGGCTTCGACGCGGTGCTCTTCACCTCGTCGTCGACCGTGCGGAACCTCGTCGGCATCGCGGGCAAGCCGCACAACGTCACGGTCATCGCCTGTATCGGCCCGGCCACCGCGAAGACCGCGGAGGAGCACGGCCTGCGGGTGGACGTACTGTCGCCCGAGCCCTCGGTGCACAAGCTGGCCGAGGCGCTGGCGGAGTTCGGGGCGGCCCGGCGGCGGGCCGCGAGCCAGGCAGGGGAGCCGGTCACCCGCCCGAGCGAGCGGCGGCCCGGTTCACGAAGGAGGGCACGCTCTTGAGCACGCACAGCAGCACGCACGGCCCCACCCCGTACGGGAGCTTCCCCGGCGCCCGGCCGCGCCGGCTGCGGGTGAACGCGGCCATGCGACGCATGGTCGCCGAGACCCGGCTGCACCCGGCCGAGCTGATCCTGCCCGCCTTCGTCGCGGAGGGCGCGAACGAGCCGCTGCCGCTCGCGTCGATGCCGGGCGTCGTGCAGCACAGCCGCGACTCGCTGCGGAAGGCCGCCGTGGAGGCGGTCGAGGCGGGCGTCGGCGGGATCATGCTCTTCGGCGTGCCGGAGGAGAGCAAGAAGGACGCGATCGGCTCGCCGGGCACCGACCCGGACGGGATCTTGCAGGTCGCCCTGCGCGATGTGCGGTCCGAGGTCGGCGACGAACTGATCGTCATGTCCGATCTGTGCCTCGACGAGCACACCGACCACGGCCACTGCGGCGTGCTCGACGCCGAGGGCCGGGTCGACAATGACGCGACGCTGGAGCGCTACGCCGAGATGGCGCGGGTGCAGGCGGACGCGGGTGCCCATGTGGTGGGCGCGAGCGGAATGATGGACGGGCAGGTGGGGGTCGCCCGGGCGGCCCTGGACGGCATCGGCCGCCAGGACGTGTCGATCCTCGCCTACGCCGTCAAGTACGCCTCGGCCTTCTACGGGCCCTTCCGCGAGGCCGTGGGGTCCTCCCTCAAGGGCGACCGCAAGACGTATCAGCAGGACGGGGCCAACGCCCGGGAGGCGCTGCGCGAGCTGGCGCTTGACCTGGCCGAGGGTGCCGACATGGTGATGGTCAAGCCCGCGCTGCCGTACCTGGACATCCTGCGCCGGATCGCGGACGAGTCGGATGTGCCGGTCGCCGCGTACCAGATCTCCGGCGAGTACGCGATGGTCGAGGCCGCCGCGGCCAATGGGTGGATCGACCGGGACCGGGCGATCATGGAGACGCTGACGTCCGTACGGCGGGCGGGGGCGGGCATGGTCCTGACCTACTGGGCGACCGAGGTCGCGCAGTGGCTGAGCCGGGGCGACGTCTGAGACCGCGGCATTTGTGGTGAGTAGTGAGACAGCGACACGCCGTCGTTTCGGCGTGTCGCTGTCTCATACTCACCGCAAGTTCAGGCTGCGTCGATGATCCGGGTGAGTTGCGCGGCGGTGATCGTGCCGGGGGTGCGGCGCTCGCGCGCGCATTCGTTCGCGGTGCGCCGCAGCGCCTCGTTGACCGGGGTCGGCACTCCGTGGAGCCGGCCCAGCAGCACGATCTCGCCGTTCAGATAGTCCGCCTCGACCGTTCCTGAGCCTCGGACCAGGCTCTGCCACGATGAGCCGCCGCCCCACGCCGCACCGTCGGCGACGGGGCGTATGTCCATCTTTCCGTCGCGCACCGCGCTCTGCTCGGCGTCGCTCGCGCGGTCGATGCCCGCCGCGTCGAAGACGGCGCTGGCCTCCGCCTTCGCGCGCCGCACCAGGGCCGCCGCCTCATCGCCCCCGTCCGGCCCGCAGACCGCCTCCACGGCGTTGGCGACGTTGGCCCGCAGCTTGGCGTACTTCCAGCGCATCACGTCCGGCACGACCGGCGCGAGGAAGTGGGACTTCTCCAGGTCGGCCGCGATCCGCCGGGCCGTCTCGTCCGCTCCGGACGGATAGGCGCCCAGGTGGAGCACGCCGGTGCAGGGCGCGCAGGGGGCTATGACCTCGCCCGGCTCCAGATAGGTGGCGGGCAGCCAGACGCACATCGCGTACACCCGGCGGAAGCGCCGCAGCGCCAGCCGCTCGCTCTCCACCCCGTTCTGCGCGCACACCAGCGGCAGCCGGTCGGCCGCCGTCCCGCCGCCGGCCACCGGGCGGGGCGCCCAGGCGTCCAGCGCGGCCACGCTGTCCTGGGTCTTCACGGCCAGGACCAGCACGTCGTCGGGGCGCAGCTCGACGGCTTCGGGCCGGTCGGCCACAGGCACCGGGAGCCGGTGCGTGCCGTCGGGCGTCAGCAGCCGCAGCCCGTCCCGGCGCAGCGCTTCGTAGTGCGCTCCGCGCGCCACCAGGACGACGTCATGCCCGCTCTGGGAGAGCCGCCCGCCGATCGCGCCCCCGATGGCGCCCGCTCCGATGACGACGTAGCGCATCCCGGCTCCCCTTTCGCCCGTCCCTTTGCTGGTTCGGGCCGTCACGCTACCGCCCGGGGCCTGTTGTAGTTCATAAACCAGTGGGCGGCGAAGTCGGCGGGCATGGAGTAGGGGTGCTCGGGGTCGGCGAGCATACGGAAGACGAACTCCGTGGTGGTCATGGCGAACCGGGTCCCGGCCTCGGGGCCGACCTCCGTGACGTACACGGGCCAGGCGTCGGGGTCGGGCCCTTCGGTGATCCAATAGAACGACGTCTCGTGCTCGGTGCCCGCCCACGGCAGCAGCCCGCCAGGCTCGGGGAACGGCGGGTGCGGCTCCCAGGACGGGGTGCCGTGAGCCTTCGCCCAACCGGACGCGAACTCGGCGCCCTTGACGATGTCGGCCGGCAGACGGACGTCCAGGAAGCCGTCGAAGGCGCCGTCCCCGAACGTCTCGACCAGCTTCTTGTAGTCGCTCGGCAGCGCCGTGCCCAGCCGCTCCTCGGCCGCCGCGCAGTCGGCCGTACGGATCCGGCCCGAGTACATCCGGTCCAGGCGGATCGGGTCGATGCCCACCTGGTCCGCGTCCCAGCCGGTCACGGCGGTGAGCCGGTCCAGCCAGGAGGCGCCGGCGGGCAGCTCGTCCGGCGCCGGGGTGGTGCGCGAGGCCAGGACCACCACAAGCCGCGCCTCCCCGTCGACGCGGACCACGCCGCAGCCGATCCACCGGCCGCCGAACGCCCAGGCGCGCATCTCGGCGACGCGCTCGCCGTCCCCGAAGGGAGCGATGAGCGGCAGCCCCGTCCGCTCGCTCGCGGCGGGGTCGGCACGCCCTTCCGATACGAGGGTGCGCGGCTCCCCGTACCAGTCGCTGAGCGTGTCCACGAGTTCGCTCAGGCCCGCCCCGTCGGGGATCGTCAGGCACATATGCCCCGCCCCGTGCCCGGCCGACCGGCAGTCCAGCTTGCCGGTGTCCGGCCACAGCAGACCGTGGAGCGACGACAGCAGTTCTTTCTCGTTCACAGGGACAGTGAAGCGCGTGCCACTGACATTCGGCCGTGGGGCGGGGCGGGAGGGGACGGGGCGCCCGAGGTCAGCGGGCGGTGGCCCAGGAGTGCGCGACGTCGACGATCAGCCGGTCGCCCGACTGGAGCACCCGGAAAGGCAGCCGGGCGCGCACGCCGAGCCCGACCTGGGTCTCACCCTCGAAGCTGGCGCCGTAGCGGGTGTCCTTGAAGGTGCGGTACCCGGCGATGTTCACCCCGGGCAGCGGTTTCCCGGCCCGCCCCGGATACGTCTCGCCGCCGGCCTCCGGGTCATAGCTCGGCGCGGCCACATGGATCTCCAGGATCGCGCCGCCGCCGACGGCGATCGGGTCGCCGGAGCCGTCCTGGTACATCGCGTGGACGTAGCCGACGCGGTAGCCGGTCTGGCCGGCCGTCGTGCCGCCCTTGATGTCGAACACCAGGCGGTCGTAGCACGTGTGTTGTCCGGCCCTGATGTTCTTCAGCGGCTTGTAGCTCGCATCTTGCGCGGTCTTCTCGCCGCTGCCCCACACGGTCGCACAGGCCTCTGCCGAAGCGTTGGCCGTCCTCGACGTGGTGGCGGCACCGGCCGTCCCCGCCGTCGCCGCCAGTCCGGCGCCGGCCAGCGTGAGCGCCGCGAGTGCGGTCCCCCAGCGTCGCATGACTTCCTCCAAAAAGATCGGTTGCCAGTTACGTGACGTCCGACTGCCCCGGTTGGGAGGAGGTTGTCCGCGTCGGCGATTTTCTGCCAGGCCGATCGGGAAGTTTGTCGCAAACCATGCGGCTAGGGGTTGAGGTGGTCGAATTCACCTGCCTTGGCGGCGCGTATGAAGTGGCCGAGGTGGGTGGGGGTGGTGGTGAGGACCGTGTCGGGGGCCTCGCTCTCGCGGAGACGGATGGTTCCGTCGGCGGCGGAGGCGACGTTGAGGCAGTTGTTCGCCGCTTGGCAGTAGGAAGACTTGTGCCAGTCCAGCGTGGACAATGTGTTGCCTTTCAGAGTGACTGTGCGATGTCGCGGATGAAGTCTCGTGACTTCTCCGGCTTAAGGGCGAGGGCTTCCATGCGGTCGAGGATGCTGCGATAGGTCTCCAGCTTCCCTGCGCTGTCGAGAAAGACGGGGCCGTGGGCCTCGTCGATCTGAACGGTGTCGAGTTGGGGGACCGGCCCCGTGGCGTAGAAGATCGTCTGTCCGGGTGCAGGGAAGACTCCTGCCTCGAACGGCAGGACGAGGACGGTGACGTTGTCACGCTCGCTCAGCGCGAGGATGTGCTCCAACTGCGCCCGTGTGGCGTTTCTGCCGCCGAACTGCATACGCAGTGCGGCCTCGTGGATGACCGCCGTGTAGTCGAGGAGGTGGTCCCTGTGGAGGACCACTTGGCGCTTGATGCGGTGAGAGACGCGGTGCTCCACCTCGTGGGGTGGCAGCGGAGGCATGGCCTGTTGGAACAACGCCCGTGAGTGGTCGACCGTTTGGAACAGTCCGGGCAGAGTGGCCGTCTGGCCTGTGCGCATCTTCACGGCATGGTGTTCCAGCTCGGCGAGGTCCAGGAGGCCGTTGGGGAGAACGCCCCGGTACTCCTCCCACCAGAATCGGCCGCGTCCGCCGGCCATTGCCGCCAGCGCGTCGATCAGCACTTGGTCGGTGCAGTCGTAGTGGCCCGCCAGGGTACGCAGGCGGGCGGCGCTGATTCCGACGCGGCCCGCTTCGATGTTGCTGATCCGGGCCTGGTCGGCGCCCAGTAGCGCGCCAGCAGCCGAGGCGGTCAACCCGGCTCGTTCACGGAGCTTACGAAGCTCGGAACCCAATCGCTGTTGACGTGCCGTGGGGTCATTCCTCGGTGGCATGGCCTCTCTTCCCTGTCGTGCACAGTCTGCCGTCGTCGCCCTCAGTGGTCCATCGGAACATAGATTTTCCCAATACTGTGACCTGTATGACCCTCATGCTCTACGGTGTGTGTCACGTCACTCACTCTACGGAGGCGCGTATGTGCAACGACCCCCGTGTGCCCGAAGACTGGGACTACACCCTCCAGTTCCCCCGCGACCCCCTCGCTCCGCGCATCGCCCGCCGCATACTGCGCCTCATCCTCGAAGAGCACGGCGTACACGATCTGGCCGACACTGCCGAGCTGTTGGCCTCCGAGCTCGTCACGAACACCTACGCCCACTCGGACGGCCCGGCGTCCATGAACGTCAGGCGAAGCGATAAGCGGGTGCGGGTCAGCGTCTGCGACACCAACCCCCAACTCCCGTACATGGCTGCGGACTGGGCCGGTGACGCCGATGCCGAGCAGGGCCGTGGAATCGGCCTTCTGGATGTGATCGCCGACAGCTGGGGCGGCTGCGCCATTGGCGACGAGCTGTTCGGGGTCGGCGGCAAGACCGTCTGGTTCGAGCTCGGGGAGGGCTGGCGGGACGCATAACAAAAGGCGCGGGTCGGCGAAGTTAACTCAGGAAATGCTCAACAAACGGGGGAAGTTGTTCACGGCCGGAAACGCCCCGGCTAATCTCCCGGCTCAAGATCACTGCGCCGCAGGCCGGTTGATGCGGCCTCCCCCAGAAAAATCAAGGAGCACCCTGTGCCGAAGCTTCGGAGGCCAACCAAGGGGGCCGGGCTGCGGATCGCTGCGGTTCTCGCCGCCGCCGTCTCGCTGCCCGTCCTGGCCTCGCCGAACGCCCACGCCATCGCTTGGGACCACACGATCCACTCGGACGACGGGGACCCCGGGGCCCGCCTGCGGTTCGAGGCCAACGGCGACATCGTCGAGCTCTGCGACATCGAGGCCGACGGCTTCGCTGCCTACGCCGAGATCTACGACCCCAAAACCGGCCAAACCCGCACCCTCACCGTCGGCGGCAACGGCAACTGCAAGCGCCGCGACGCCTCCTACTCTGGATGGAACCTCGTCGAAGGCCGGGGATACAGCTTCATGGTGGCCCTGACAGAGGGCAACTACATCGCCTACCCGGACGACGAAACCTGGAAGGCCTGACACGCAGCCCACCGGGTACGCAGGCTGACGCAGCGGATCGGGGGATATCCCCCGTCCGCAGTGGCCAGTTGGCCGGATGGGATTTCGCCGCGGACTCCGTGAGGCTCAAGGCCATGAGAATCACGAACGCCAAGGCTGCCTCCTTAGCACTCGCCGCCGCCACCACCGCCTCCCTGCTCGCCTCCACGGCCGCCGCCGACGCGGCCGCCCCACGATCCGCCGCGCCGCTGAGCTGGGGCGCCTGCGAGGGGACCGGCCTTGACCCGAGGCAGGAGTGCGCGACGCTCAAGGTGCCGCTGGACTACCGGGACCCGGGCGGGGACGAGATCTCGCTCGCCGTCTCCCGCGTCGCCAGCGCCAAACCGGGTGCCCGCCGGGGCACCCTGCTGCTGATCCCCGGGGGACCGGGCGACACCGGCCTGGACAGGCCGTCCGCCCTGGGCGCCAAGCTGCCGCGAGCGGTGCGGGACGCGTACGACCTCGTCAGCTTCGACCCCCGGGGCGTCGGCCGGTCCACCCCGGTCAGCTGCGGCCTCGGCCACGACGACCTGGCCATCACCGCCTCCCGCCCCTGGCCCGCCCCGGACGGGAGCATCGCCGGGAACGTCACCACCGGACGGCGCCTGGCCAACGCCTGCGCCCGCAACATCGGCCCGCTGCGCACGTCCATCAGCACCGTCAACGAGGCCCGGGACATCGACCGCATCCGCCAGGCGCTCGGCGAGGAGAAGCTGTCGGCCTGGGGCGTGTCGTACGGGACGTACGCGGGGGCCGTGTACGCGCAGATGTTCCCCGAGCACACCGACCGCTGGGTGCTGGACAGCAACGACGACCCCGACCCGACGCGCGTGGGGCGCGGCTGGCTGGCCAGCTACGCCGTCGGCGTCGAGGACACCTTCCCCGCCTTCGCCGCGTACGCCTCCCGGCCCGGCGCCCACCGGCTCGCCGCCACCCCCGACGGCGTCCGCCGGCTCTTCCTCGACCTCGCGGCCCGGCTGGACGCCCGTCCGATCCCCTGGGAGGGCGCCAACCCGCCCGAGCTGAACGGCAATGTGCTGCGCCAGCAGCTGCTCAACACCCTTTACGCCCCGAGCCGCTACGCCGACCTCCCCGGCAGCGACTACGCCGCCCTCGCCGAGCTGATCCGCGCCGCCCGCGACGGCGAGGAGCTGCCCGAGCCCGCCACGGTGCCGGACGAGGCGATGCAGAACGCCCTGGCCTCGGGCGCCGCGACGATGTGCAACGACGTCTCATGGCCGAAGTCCCTGCCGCGCTACGCCCGCGATGTCGCCGCCAGCCGGACGAGCCACCCGCTGACGGCCGGGATGCCGGTGAACGTCATGCTGTGCGCCTTCTGGCCCGACGAGCCGCGCGACAAGCCGGTGCGGATCACTTCGGACGGCCCGTCGAACGTCCTGCTGGTCCAGAACCGGCGCGACCCGGCGACGCCCTACAGCGGCGCACTGAAGCTGCGCCGGGCCTTCGGGAAGCGGGCCCGGATGGTCACGGCGGACGAGACGGGGCACGGGGCGTACGTGACCAACGGGAACGCCTGCTCCGACCGCTATGTGACCGACTTCCTGGTCGGCGGACAGCGGCCGGAACGCGACACGTTCTGCGGGGCGGAGGGGAGCCGGTAGCGGCGTCATCACCCGATGCGGTGATGGCCGACGGGGTGCCTGACGGGGCGCCGAGCGTGCTGCCAGGGTCACCGTACAGCGGTGGCCCTGTGGCTAGACTTTTCGCATCGGAAGGTTGGACACCATGACCCTCACCATCCCGGAGCTTGGCATGAGCCGACTTCGCAAGGCCGCCGAAGCAGCTGAAGAAGCGACCGGCCTGCGCGCCGAGATCATCCGAGGAGTTCTCATGATGTCCCCGACCCCGCGCGGCAAGCACGCCGGGATCATCAACGAGCTTTACGACCATCTGCGCCCGGCGCTGCCGGACCATCTGCGTCCGTACCAGGCCGCCTCCGTGTCCATGCCGGACGACCGGGACGACTACGCCACCCCCGACCTGCTCGTCTGCGACGCGGGTTTCGGCGAGTCCGACGAATGGCTGCTCGACCCGGGCGATGTCGAGCTCGTCTGTGAGGTCGTCTCCAAGGGCAACAGCTCCAAGGACACGAGCGAGATGGTCGGCTGGTACGCCGACGCTCGCATTCCCGCGTATCTGCTGGTCGACCCCCGAAATGGGACATGGATCCTATACACCGTTCCCCGCGACGGGGCGTATCAGGGCGTCCTCCACGGGCTGTACGGCGAGGACGTCGAAATCCCGGCGCTCGGCGTGAAGATCTCCACCAGCGGCTTCACCCAGTACGCCTGACGGCAGCGCCGGACCACTACCGGGTCGGCGCCGCCGTCATGGGGCGCGCGGGAGCGCTCAGAGGCGCTCGGGGGTGCGGATGCCGAGCAGGTCCATGCCCTGGTGGAGGGTGCGGGCGGTCAGGTCGCACAGGAAGAGGCGGTTCTCGACCTGGGCCGGGCCGCCCTCGGCCTTCAGGACCGGGCACTTGTCGTAGAAGGTCGTGTAGAACGAGGCCAGCTGGTACAGATACGCGGCCAGCTTGTGCGGTTCGTAGCCCGCCGCGACCTCCCGCAGGACCTCCGCGAACTGGTCCAGGTGCAGGCCCAGCGCCCGCTCGGCGGGGGCCAGGGGAAGCTCGGGGTGAGCGACCGGCTTCTGGCCCTCGCCGGCGCGGCGCAGGATCGACTGGATCCGGGCGTACGCGTACTGGAGGTAGACCGAGGTGTCGCCGTTGAGCGAGACCATCTGGTCCAGGTCGAACTTGTAGTCGCGGGCGGCCGACGTGGACAGGTCCGCGTACTTGACCGCGCCGATGCCGACCTGGGCGCCGCGCTCGGCGATCTCCTCCTCGCTCAGGCCCAGGTTCTCGCTCTTCTCGCGGACGACGGCCGTCGCCCGCTCGATGGCCTCGTCCAGCAGGTCCACCAGCCGCACCGTCTCGCCCTCACGGGTCTTGAACGGCTTGCCGTCCTTGCCGAGGACGGTGCCGAAGGCGAGCTGGTAGGCGTGGGTCTTCTCGTTCAGCCAGCCGATCCGGCGGGCGGTTTCGAAGACCATCTTGAAGTGGAGCGACTGCCGGGCGTCCACCACGTAGACCAGGGAGTCGGCCTGGAGATTCTGGACCCGGTCCCGGATCGCGGACAGGTCGGTGGCCGCGTAGCCGAAGCCGCCGTCGGACTTCTGCACGATCAGCGGCACCGGATTGCCGTCCGGGCCCTTGACGTCGTCGAAGAAGACGCACAGCGCGCCCTCGGAGCGCACCGCGACGCCGGACTCCTCCAGCAGCCGGCAGGTCTCGGCCAGCATGTCGTTGTAGCCGGACTCGCCGACGACGTCGGGGTCGCGGATGTCCATGTCGAGCTTGTCGAAGACCGAGTAGAAGTAGATCTTCGACTCGTCGACGAACTTGCGCCACAGGGCGATGGTTTCCGCGTCCCCGGCCTGAAGGTCCACCACCCGGCGCCGGGACCGCTCCTTGAACTCCTCGTCGGAGTCGAAGAGCGCCCGCGCGGCCTTGTAGAGGCGGTTCAGGTTGGACATGGCCTCCTCGCCGGAGGCTGCCAGGTCCTTGTCGTCCCCGGCGCCCTGGTCGCCCGTGGCGGCCTTGTGGTCCAGTTCGTGCGGGTGCTCCAGCAGGTACTGGATGAGCATGCCGAACTGGGTGCCCCAGTCGCCGATGTGGTGGCGCCTGACCACCGTCTCGCCCGCGAACTCCAGGATCCGCACGACCGCGTCGCCGATCACCGCCGAGCGCAGATGGCCGACGTGCATCTCCTTGGCCACGTTGGGCTGGGCGTAGTCGACCACGGTCGTGCCGGGGCTCTCGGCGTACGGCACGCCGAGCCGGGCGTCGGCGGCGCGGGCGGCGAGGGTCTTGACGATCGCCTCGTCCGACACCGTGATGTTGAGGAAACCGGGCCCGGAGACCTCGATGTCCGCGATCAGCTCGCCGGCCGGAAGGCTCTCCACGACCTTGGCGGCCAGCTCGCGCGGGTTGCCCTTGAGCTTCTTCGCGAGCGCCAGCATCCCGTTGGCCTGGAAGTCGGCCCGGTCGCTACGTCGCAGCAGCGGATCGGCGGCGCCGGCCTCCGGCAGGGCAGCCGAGAGGGCGTCCGCGAGACGCTGGTGGACCGTGGCGGCGAGGGATGGGACCGAGGCCATGAGTGGAATGCCATTCCGGTAGATGGTTGGGTCCACCTCAGTATTTCACGGCGTGTCCAACGCTTTTGTCCGGTGCTTCGGCGCCCTGTGGAAAACCTCCGGGGTCCTCGTTCCGTCTGGGACAATGGTTTCGCCATGACCGCAAGGAAGGAAGTGCCGACCGTGGCTCAGAGCACCGAGACCGACTGGGTCTCCCGATTCGCCGACGAGGTCATTGCCGAGGCGGAGCGTCGCGCCCCGGGCAAACCGATCGTCTGCGCCTCGGGTCTCAGCCCGTCCGGCCCGATCCACCTCGGCAATCTGCGCGAGGTCATGACCCCGCACCTGGTCGCCGACGAGATCAGGCGGCGCGGCTATGAATGCGTGCACATCCTGTCCTGGGACGACTACGACCGGTATCGCAAGGTCCCGGCCGGGGTCGACCCCTCCTGGGCCGAGCACATCGGCAAGCCGCTGACCTCCGTCCCGGCCCCGCCCGGATCCCCGTATGCGAGCTGGGCCGAGCACTTCAAGGCGCCGATGATCGAGGCGCTGCGGGAGCTGGGCATCGAGTTCCACGGCATCAGCCAGACGGAGCAGTACACCTCGGGTGCGTACCGCGAGCAGATCCTGCACGCGATGCGCCACCGCGGGCAGATCGACGCCGTGCTCGACCGCTACCGCACCAAGGACAAGGACAAGGCGACCGGCGGGGCGAAGAAGCCCGCCAAGCAGCAGCAGAAGCCGGTCGACGAGGCCGAGCTGGAGGCCGCCGAGGGCTCCGGCGCGGCCAGTGAGGACGACGGCAGCGCGGGCGGCGCGGGCTACTACCCGTACAAGCCGTACTGCTCGGTGTGCGAGCGCGATCTGACCACCGTCACCTCGTACGACGACGAGACGACGGAGCTGGCGTACACCTGCGCCTGCGGCCACGGCGAGACCGTGCGCCTGCGCGAGCACGACCGGGGCAAGCTGGTCTGGAAGGTCGACTGGCCGATGCGCTGGGCCTATGAGGGTGTGGTCTTCGAGCCCTCGGGCGTCGACCACTCCTCGCCCGGCTCCTCGTTCGTCGTCGGCGGGCAGATCGTGCGCGAGGTCTTCGGCGGCGAGCAGCCCATCGGCCCGATGTACGCCTTCGTCGGCATCAGCGGCATGGCCAAGATGTCCTCCTCCAAGGGCGGCGTGCCGACCCCGGCCGACGCGCTGGAGATCATGGAGGCGCCGCTGCTGCGCTGGCTGTACGCGCGCCGCCGGCCGAACCAGTCCTTCAAGATCGCCTTCGACCAGGAGATCCAGCGGACCTACGACGAGTGGGACGCCCTGGAGCGCAAGATCACCGAGGGGGCGGCCCAGCCGGCGGACGCGGCCGCGTACAGCCGTGCCACCCGCACCGCCTCCGGCGAGCTGCCGCGCACTCCGCGCCCGCTGCCGTACCGGATGCTCGCGTCGGTGGTCGACATCACCACCGGCCATGACGAGCAGACGCTGCGCATCCTCAGCGAGCTCGACCCGGACAACCCCGTGAAGTCCCTGGACGAGACCCGGCCGCGGCTCGACAGGGCCGAGCGCTGGATCAACACCCAGGTTCCGGCCGAGCAGCGCACCCGGGTGCGGGACGAGCCGGACACCGAGCTGCTGGCCTCGCTCGGCGAGACCGAGCGCGAGTCGCTGCGGCTGCTGCTGGACGGGCTCGACACCCACTGGTCGCTGGACGGGCTGACCACGCTGGTGTACGGGGTGCCCAAGCTCCAGGCCGGGCTCGCGGCGGACGCCAAGCCGACGCCGGAGCTGAAGGTCGCGCAGCGCACGTTCTTCGCGCTGCTCTACCAACTGCTGGTCGGCCGGGACACCGGCCCCCGGCTGCCGACGCTGCTGCTCGCGGTGGGCGCCGACCGGGTGCGCAAACTGCTCGCGGCCTGACGTTCTCGTACAGCGGGCGGGCCGGACTCGTGGTGAGTCCGGCCCGCCCGTGTGCTGTAACGGGTGCGCGTTACGGGATGGACTCGGTCTCCAGCCTGTAGCGCTCCGTGCACTCCGCCAGGTGCCTGCGCACATCGCCGTCGCTGAGGTCGGGGATGCCGTATCCCTCCCGCAGCAGACGGCCGAACTGGTACGGGGAGGGGAACATGGCGTTGTTGGCGAGGTGCTGGCGGAAGGCCCCGTAGTACACCTCGTCGCGTGGCATGTCGTCCGGCAGGTCCATGGGCGGGACGGCTGCCTCGGACGGCTCGGGCTCGCCGTAGGACTCCAGTCCCCGCTGCGCCGGCACGTACGGGACCTGGCTGCTGGTGCCCTGCCCGCCCAGCGGCCGGACCCGGCCCCCCGCGCCGACCGGGGCGGTCACCTGCGGCCCGGCGGCCTGCGCCTCGTCGGCCTGCGCCGCGGACTGCTGCGCCTGCTGCTGGGCCTGGGTGTCGAGCTGGGCCTGCTGCTGGGCCTGCTGTGCCTCGTGGGCCTGCTTGGCCTGCTGCACCTCGTCCGGTGTCTGCGGCTGCCCGGCCGCCGGGTGGCCCGCGGCCTGCTGCTCGAAGCCGGTCGCCGCCCGTCCGTCGTGCTCGGGCGTGGCGGGCTGCTGGTACCCCTGCTGCTGGTACACCGGCAGCGGGAAGGCCATGGGCAGCTCACGCTCCTGGGCCGCGGCCCCGTTCGCTCCCGCGGCCCCTGGCGCCCCCGCGGCACCGACCGCTCCCGCGGCACCGGGAATGCCCGCGTTCCTGCCCCCGTAGGGCAGCGCGGCGGGCAGCGGTGCGGGCGTCAGCTCGGCCGGGTCCAGCCCCGCCGCGGCCAGCCCCGCCGGGGCGGTCTCCGCCAGCGGCACCCCGTAGCGCGCCAGGCGCAGCGGCATCAGCGACTCGACGGGGGCCTTGCGGCGCCAGGCGCGGCCGTAGCGGGCCCGCAGCCGGGCGCGGTAGACGAGGCGGTCCTGTTCGAGCTTGATGACCTGGTCGTAGGAGCGCAGCTCCCACAGCTTCATCCGGCGCCACAGCCGGAAGGTCGGCACGGGTGCCAGCAGCCAGCGGGCGACGCGGACCGACTCCATGTGCCGGTCGGCGGTGATGTCGGCGATCCGCCCGATCGCGTGCCGGGCGGCCTCGACGGAGACCACGAACAGGATCGGGATGACGGCGTGCATACCGACGCCGAGCGGGTCGGGCCAGGCGGCCGCGCCGTTGAAGGCGATGGTGGCCGCGGTCAGCAGCCAGGCCGTCTGGCGCAGCAGCGGGAAGGGGATCCGCAGCCAGGTCAGCAGCAGATCGAGCGCGAGCAGGACGACGATTCCCGCGTCGATCCCGATGGGCAGGACGTTGGCGAAGGCGCCGAATCCCTTGTCGTGGGCGAGATCGCGCACGGCGGCGTAGGAGCCCGCGAAACCGATCGCGGCGATCACCACCGCTCCGGTGACGACCACCCCGATCAATATGCGGTGCGTACGTGTCAACTGCATCGCGGCCACCCGCGACCCCTCCCCCGTCCTACGGCATTCGGCGCGCCCAGCGTCGCATACACGTCAAGGGCGGTGGACGGGAAGGGGGTCGCAACGGCTCGGCCGGCGGCGGGTGGTGGCTACGCGGCGCTGCTGCTCGCGCTGCTCGCGCCGCTCTTTTCGGCGTCCTTCTCGATGGCGGCGACGACCTCCTTGGCCCCGGTCTCGGCGTCCTTGAGCAGCGCCTTGGGGTCCGGGGTCTTCTCGTCCTCGTAGCCGGCGCCGTTGTACTCGAGGGTCAGGACGACGTTCGCGGTGCGGACCACGACGGTCTGGTTCCGGAACTCGTCGCCGTCCTTCTTCGACTCCGTGCTGACGGTGGTGGCCGCGTCGCCGATGCCGGACACCTGCCCGGTCTTGGCGTTCTTGGCGCCGTCTGACGTGGCGGCCTTCTGGGCCTGGTCGCCGGCGTAGGCCTGGGCCCGTTTGTCGCCGGATCCCAGCGACACCTCGGATCTGAAAAGTTTGAGGGAGACGGTGAGCTGCCGGTACTTGAACCCGTTGAGGCCGGTCCACAGGCAACTGGCCGACTGGTTGGCGTCGGCGGAGGGGAGTTCCTTGCCCTTCTTGCTCTCGGCCTTGGGGACCAACTCGTCGATCGTCTTGCCGGACAGGGTCGGGCAGACCGTCGGGAGCTTGCTGTACTTTGCGGCCGCGACGGTCGGCGTCGGGCTGGGCGTGGCCGATTTCGACGGGCTGGCCGAGTCCTTCGAGTCCTTGTCGGAGCCGGAGGAGCAGCCGGCGACGAGCACCACCGGTACGGCTGCGCTGACGAATATACGGGCGAGTCGAGGGGCTGTTCGGTGCATGGGTCCTTCGCTCGTTCTCGGTCGATGGGCGGCCGTCCCGCCCGCGTCATGACACGGCACGGTACGCGGCCGATGCGCGCACAGCCCAATTCGGGCGTCTTGCGCGAGGCCCCCTACACCGGTCTATTCGTTGAGCCGCCCGGTCAGCTCCTGGGCCAGATCTTCGGCGTTGACCTGCAGTTCTTCGCTGCTGGGAATGTTCTTTTTGTTGGTCGACCACTGGTCGTACTCAATGGTGGCAATCACATTTGAGGACCTGAAGACGACGGTGACATCTCGGTGGATACCGGAGTCACTGGTGATGAGCTGGTCGTCGAGGAAGGCGTCGTCGGCGAGATCGTCCAGGCGGCGTGGTGCGGCGGTCTCCGAGGCGTCGGTGTCGCCGGAGGCGTCCGTGCCGCGGGTCCCCGGCTCGTCGCTTCCGGAGGCGTGGGGCGTTGTGCCCTCGACTTTGGTGCCCTCGGTCTTGGAACCGTCCTTGCCGGAGCCGTCTTTCCCGGAATCGTCCGTCCCGGAGTCGGAGGAGGCCGACGCGGACCCCTTCGGGGTGTCCTTGCCGGGCGAGCCGGAGCCGGATTCCGAGCCGGAGGAGCCGGAGGGTGCGCTGGGGGTCTCCGAGGCGCCCGGGACGTGCGCGGCGGCGGCCTTCTTCTCGTACCGCTCCTTCGCCTGGTCGTCGTCGCTGACCGTCGGGTCGTACGAGACGACGCGCTCGAAGTCGAGCGTGAGATAGCGGGTGCCGCTGCTCGTCTCCAGCTTCCAGCGGCAGCCGACACGCCGGTTGGTGTCATAGGTGACGGTGGCCTGGCCGTCGTAGACCGGGTCGTCCTCCTCGGCGCCGGGCAGCAGATTGCGCAGCGTCTTGGAGTCGATCGCGCCGCACGCCTCGGGGAGGGTGCGGTACTTGCCGGGCGCGGCGGCGACCGGCGCCCCGGAGTCGCCTGGCTTGGCGTCGTCGAGGCCCGCGTGTGAGGCGGTGCTGGTGCAGCCGCTCAGGCCGATGGCGGCGAGCACCGTGGTGACCACGGCGGCGGCCCGTGCGGCACCCGCTACGTACGCCCTTCGCTGCTGCGCTGGCTGCACTCTCCCCGTCCTTTCAAGATCTCTCCGAGCGAACACGGAGCGAAAACTGCTTGCCGCCCGTGGGCGGGGCCTGCAGACAATGTCTATCGCACGCGCCACCGCGTCTGCCGGTCGCCCGCCGATATTGGGGGCCCTGGTCCGGCTTTTGCGTTTTCAGTCTTCTATGGGGGAACGAGTAAAACATGTCGTATGTCGAGCTGCCCGGGGCGCGGGTTCCGATCCGTATGTGGACCGATCCCGCGACGGTCGAGGGCGTGGCCATGCAGCAGCTGCGAAACGTCGCGACGCTGCCGTGGATCAAGGGCCTGGCCGTGATGCCGGATGTGCACTACGGAAAGGGCGCCACCGTCGGCTCCGTGATCGCGATGCAGGGCGCCGTATGCCCGGCGGCGGTGGGTGTGGACATCGGCTGCGGGATGTCGGCGGTCCGGACCTCGCTGACGGCCGAGGACCTGCCCGGGGACCTCTCGCGGCTGCGGTCGCGGATCGAGCGGGCGATCCCGGTGGGGCGCGGAATGCACGAGGACCCGGTCGACCCGGGGCAGCTGTACGGATTCTCGGCGCCGGGGTGGGACGACTTCTGGGGGCGGTTCGGAGAGGTCGCCGAGGCGGTCAGGTTCCGTCAGGAGCGGGCCGTGAAGCAGATGGGTTCGCTCGGCTCCGGTAACCACTTCATCGAGTTCTGCCTCGACGAGTCGGGCTCGGTCTGGCTGATGCTGCACTCCGGCTCCCGGAACATCGGCAAGGAGCTGGCCGACTACCACATCGGCGAGGCCAGGAAACTGCCGCACAACCAGGGCCTGGTCGACCACGACTTGGCGGTCTTCATCGCGGACACCCCGCAGATGGCGGCGTACCGACACGATCTGTTCTGGGCGCAGGAGTACGCGAAGTACAACCGCGCGGTCATGATGGCGCTCTTCCAGGACGTCGTCCGCAAGGAGTTCAAGAAGGCCAGGCCGACGTTCGAGCCCGTCATCTCCTGCCACCACAACTACGTGGCCGAGGAGCGCTATGAGGGCATGGACCTGCTGGTGACCCGTAAGGGCGCGATCCGGGCGGGCAGCGGGGACTACGGGATCATCCCCGGCTCGATGGGCACCGGTTCGTACATCGTCAAGGGCCTGGGGAACGCGGCGTCGTTCAACTCGGCCTCGCACGGCGCGGGTCGGAAGATGAGCCGTAACGCCGCGAAGAAGCGCTTCTCCACGCGGGACTTGGAGGAGCAGACGCGGGGCGTTGAGTGCCGTAAGGACGCCGGGGTCGTGGACGAGATCCCGAGCGCGTACAAGCCGATCGAGAAGGTGATCGACCAGCAGCGGGACCTCGTCGAGGTGGTGGCGAAGCTCAAGCAGCTGGTGTGCGTGAAGGGTTGAGGTGCGGGATCGCACGTGATCGATGGCCCCGGCCGATCAAGGCCGGGGCCATCGCGCTGCCCGCGCGGGGGCCATCGCCTAGTCCGCACCCTGGAAATTCGAAAGAAAGCGCGTCCAATTCGCCATCAATGGCACGGGATTGATCGCCGACACGCAGCGGAAAATAGCAGGCTGCTTTCTGTTCGCGAATTTCTTGAGGTTCTTCTGAGGTTACCGGAGCGGAGCTACTTCACGGTACAAAAAGCTTGATCGCAGACGGTTTTCACGGTCGTCCGAGGCCGCTAGCATCTCCGCAATCGATTCCCCTGGTTCGCAGAGGAGAACAGGTGAGATTCATTTCCCGTGCCGCTACCGCGGTCGGTGCCGCCGCTCTGATTGTGGGTGGCTTTTCCGCCGCCCCCGCCTCCGCCGCAGACGGCAAGACCTGCGTCAGCAACCTGCACCCGACCCTCGACGTCTGGACGGGCAAAGGGTGCTTCATCGGCAACGGCGACGACATCCAGGCCACCGACCTCTACAGCGACGGCCAGCGCACCGTGGTCGACTGGTACACCGACTACGGCCGCGAGGGCGAGTGCGACAACGCGCTCGGCACGGGCTGGACAGTCACCTGCGACTACGACATGACGGAGACCGGCCGGATCAAATTCCGCGTCTGTGCCCGCAGCAGTGGAATCAACCGTGACTGCACCGGCTGGACCGGCTGGATAAGCATCCGCACCGGCGAAGCCGCCTGACCCGCGCACCGCACCGTCATCGACGACAGCCCGCCCCGGCGCTTTACCGGGGCGGGCCGTCGTCGTGCGCGTGAGGGGGCGGGTCAGCGCTCCCGGTGCACCTTGTGCTGGGCCGCCTGGGCGCGGGGGCGGATGACCATCAGGTCGATGTTGACGTGCGAGGGGCGGGTGACCGCCCACTCGACGGTGTCGGCGACGTCGTCGGCGGTCAGGGGCTCGGCCACACCCTCGTAGACCGCGGCGGCCTTGTCCTCGTCGCCGCGGTAGCGGTTCAGCGCGAACTCGTCCGTGCGGACCATGCCCGGGGCGATCTCGATCACCCGCACCGGGTCGCCGCACAGTTCGAGGCGGAGAGTGGCGGCGATGGCGTGGGTGCCGTGCTTGGCGGCCACGTAACCGCCGCCGCCCTCGTAGGCGATATGGCCCGCCGTGGAGGACAGCACGACGACGGTGCCGTCGCCGGAGGCGATCAGCGTGGGCAGCAGGGCCTGTGTGACATTGAGCACGCCCACCACATTGACCTCGTACATCGCCCGCCAGTCGGCCGGGTCGGCGGTCGCGACGGGTTCGGTGCCGAGGGCCCCGCCCGCGTTGTTGACGAGTACGTCACAGCGGTCCAGGGCGGCCGCGAAGGCGTCCACGGCGGCGCGGTCGGTGACGTCCAGCGGGTACGCCTCGGCCTCGTGCCCGGCCTCGGTCAGCTCGGCGGCGAGAGCTTCGACGCGCTCCTTGCGGCGGGCGGCGAGGACGACACGGAATCCGGCGGCGGCGAGGCGGCGGGCGGTCGCGGCCCCGATCCCGCTGCTCGCACCGGTGACGACTGCGGTACGGGTGGTCATCGGCCCTCCTGAGGCGACGTGTTGGGCGGGGTCCGCATAGGTGCGTTGTGTTTGTAATCCATACGCAGGATATGACGTACAGATTGGCCGCCAATCGGGGGACTGAAGATCGGAATCCGCTACGGCGCCTGAGGCCCGGGGAAGGGTGCACTGCGTCCGGCGCGCCGCCGGGCCGGAGCATCCCCTGTGCCAAGGAGTGAATACAGCCCATGACCCAGCACAAGAGATTTACCCAGCTGCACCGTCGTGCCCTCCGACGTTGGGGTGTCGTATCGGCTGGCGCCATCGCCGCCGCGGCACTCGTGGCCGGTTCGCCGACGGCTGCCTGGGCGGCCGGCGCGACCCCCAGCCCCCACTCCGGGATGAGCAGCAACTGCGAGCAGGGCCAAGAGGAACAGCAGAAGAACCACGACAACGGCCGTGATCACGAGAACAAGCGCGAGCACAAGCACGAGAAGAAGAGCGAGCACGAGAACAAGGAAGAGAACGGCGAGCACGACAACGGCCGTGAGCACGAGAACGGCGGGAAGTACGGCGGCGGCCAGGAGCGGAGCCTCGCGCGGCCCTCCGCCGACCAGGCCATGGACGAGCAGTACGCCGCCGAGGGCGACGAGAGCTCCCAGGGCAACGACTACCGCTCGGCCCCCGGCGCCGAGAAGGCGTACGCCGCCATCGCCAAGTACACCGCCGGTATGGCGCAGCCGTACGGCGTGACCGAGTCCGAGGCCGCCACGGAGCCCCGCCACGAGGACCAGAAGCGTCAGGAGGAGAAGCAGGAGGAGGAGAAGCAGCAGGAGGAGGAGAAGCAGGAGGAGAAGCAGCAGGAGAAGAAGTGGGAGAAGAAGTGGGGGAAGAAGCAGGCCCGCCACGAGGAAGAGAGCAAGGAGGAGGAGAACAAGGAGGAGGAGAACAAGGACGAGCAGGAGCGCAGTGGCCCCGTGACGCTCGACGAGGCCGTTGAGATCGCCGAGTGCGAGGTCGGTGGCGAGGCCGTCAGCGCCGAGCTGGAAGACGAGTGCGACGAGGACGACGCGCACAAGGGCGAGGAGTCCAAGAAGGGCGAGGAGTCCAAGCGCAAGGACAACCACCACAAGGGCCCGCAGCAGCGGACCGGCGACAACAACAAGGACAAGGACCGGGAGCACAAGGGCCGGGACCACAACAAGGACGAGGACGAGGACGAGAAGGGCAAGGACCACAACAAGGACCGTGAGCACAAGGAGTCGCGGCACGAGGAGTCCAAGAAGCAGGTCTGGGACGTCGACGTCAAGCGCGACCACGAGGTCTGGGAGGTCCTGATCGACCCGGACACCGGCTGCGTCCTGAGCGTGACCCGAGACGCTGACTAAGTCGTCACCGGCCTCGCGGCGAATACATGATCACAGCTACGCCGACCAGGCAGATCAGCGCTCCGGCCACATCGAATCGGTCGGGCCGGTAGCCGTCGGCGACCATGCCCCAGGCGAGCGAACCGGCGACGAAGACGCCCCCGTACGCCGCGAGGATGCGGCCGAACTCCGCGTCCGGCTGGAGCGTGGCCACGAACCCGTAGGCGCCCAGCGCGATGATTCCGGCGCCGACCCACGCCCATCCCCTGTGCTCGCGCACCCCTTGCCAGACCAGCCAGGCACCTCCGATTTCGAAGAGGGCGGCCAGGCAGAACAAGGCAATGGAGCGTGCGATGAGCATAGGGGAAGGGTACGGGGGGTGACCGGTGCTAGATCGGTCATTATCGATCAATCAGAAATATCGCTGGCTAACAGGCTAATTCTCCTGCTACAACTCGAATTGGGTTGGCGCTAGGGGGAGGGGCAGCCCGATGGCCGGTGGGAGCGGGGTCCACGTACACGGCGATGTCGAGGGACAGGTCGTCGTCGGTGATCGCAATGTCGTGATCAATGCCGAGCGCGGCTCCTCGGTGACCGTACGGAGCGAGCCGCCGCCCTTTGCCCGCCGCCGAGCCCGTCCCGCGGGGCGCGCCCTGCCGTACCGCATGCCCGAGCTGCTGGGCCGCGAGGGGGAGCTGGCGGCGCTGCGGCGGTGGCTGTCGCAGGGCCACCCGGTGCAGATCTACGGTCCGCCCGGCATCGGCAAGTCCCTGCTGCTGCGCCGGTTCGCGGCCGACGCCGCGGCCCGCGGCCAGGACGTGGTGTATCTCCCGGCGGCCGGGGTGCCGGTCGACGACCTCGTCCAGGAGCTCTTCCAGGCGTGTTACGAGGCACCCGACTACAAGCCCGCACCGGCGGTGACACAGCAGTTGATGGCCTCGGTCCACGCCTTGGTCGCGGTCGACGACTTCCAAGGCTCGGCCGAGGATCTGACGGAGCTGGTGGCGGCCACGCCCGGATGCGATGTCCTGGTGGTCACCGCCGAGCGCCAGGAGTGGCAGGAGGGGCAAGAGGGGCGGGCCCTGCGCCTGGACGGGCTGCTGGAGGAGCCCGCGCTCGCGCTGCTCACTGAGGAGCTGGGCCGCCCGCTGCGGGGCGATGAGCAAGCGGCGGCGGCCCATCTGATCGCCACCGTACGCGGCCACCCCCTGAGCCTGCTGCAGGCCGCCGCGGCCCTGCGCTCCGCGGGGGCGGGGCGTATGGAGTCTGCGGGAGCCGCCGGTTCCGCCGGGCTCGCGGTGGACGAAAGGGCGCTTGCGGTCGGGGTGGCGGGTGGGCTCAGCGATGGGGCGGGCAAGCTGCTGCGCATTCTGTGCGCCGTCGAGCCCCTTCCGCTGTCCCCGGCGCTGCTGTCCGTGATCGCGGCCGGACCGGCCGGCCCCGCCGGAGCCGCTGCCGGAGCTGCCGGAGCTGCCGGACCAGCCCACCCTGCCGGGGCCACCGGCGCGGCCGGAGTGGACCGGGCCGCCGCCGCGGAGTTGGAGGCGCTGCGTCTGGCTTCCTCGGAGGGCGGCGGCTTCCGGGCCACGGGGCGGCTCGCCCAGTTGGTCGCCGAGCGCACCGGGCCCGCGCAGGATCCGGCCGTGCTGGCCGCCGCGTTGGTGGGCTGGGCGCGCGGGGCCACCCGTCATGAGCTGGCCGCCGAGTCCGCGGTGGTCCGCCGCGTCCTGGAGGCGGCCGCGCTCGCGGGCGGTCATGGAGCCGTTCGCGACCTCGCCCGTTTCACGGCTCCCGCCCTGGCCCGTTCGCTGCGCTGGGGCTCCTGGCGGCAGGTTCTGGGGCTTGGCGCGGGCGCGGCCCGCGCGCTGGGGGCCGCCGCCGATCTGGCGTACTTCACCCATGAGGAAGAGGCGCGCAGACGGGCGCTCGGGCTGGCGGCCGGGGTCGCGGCCGGGCTGTCCTTCGGCGCCGGCGCGGCGGCCGGACATCTGGGCGGCCCCGCCTCGGGCCACGCCGCGAGCCAGGCGGTGAGCCATGCCGTGGGCCATGGCTCGGCGGCGGCCGGGAAGTCGGGCTTGAGCTCGTTCGCGGCGAATCCGGTCGCCATTGGGACGGCGGCGGCCCTGCTGGTGGCGGGTGGCGTCTTCGTGGCGTTCGCGAGCGCGGGCGGCGAAAGCCCCCGCGCCGACCCCACCGTCCCCATCACGTCCTTCGATCCGACGCCCACCCTGGCCCCGACCGGCGCACCCACGTCGAGCGCCATCCCGACCACCGGCCTGCCGACCGCGACGACCACCGTCCCGACGGCCACCACCGCCCCCGTCACCACCACCGCCGGGCCCACCACCGGGCAGCCCACCTATGGCTCCGGCCAGTGCCCGCCCGTTCCGCTGGCTGTCGGTTCCTTCGGACCGGTGGCGGCGGGGGAGCAGGACAGCAAGAGCGTGACCTGGGACAGCTACTGGGAGTGCGACGACGCGAAGACCCTCGCCGTCAGCGACCCCACCGCCTGGCGCGTCCGCGCGACCTCATGCCCCGCCACCCAGAAACCGGGCCCTCCGAGGTCTGCCTCCGGCCCCTGCGTCTTCGAGGTCGTGTTCAGCCCTCCCGCCTCGGCCGAGCCGGGCACCACGTACAGCGCGAAGGTCACCATGCTGGACGACTGGGGCCATGTGGCGATGACCCTGCCGCTCAGCGGCTCCACCGCCACCGTCGGTCCCACCGGCCCGACCGGCCCCACTGGTCCCACTGATCCCACCGAGGAGGGGCCCTCCCCGCAGCCGTCCGAACCCGCCCCCGGCGCTTGAACCCATAGGCGTCTAGAGCCGCTTCGCGCTGCGGAACAGCTGGGCGTAAAAGCCGTTGCCGTCGATGCGCGAGGCGCCGCCCTTGTCGCCCATGGTGGGTCCGTTGACCTCCTTGCGGCTGGAGATGAACACCCGGTGGCCGTCGGTGTCCACGCCGAGGTACAGCGCGACATGGTCCATGTGGTTGCCCGTGCGGTGGTCCATCTTGAAGAAGAGCAGGTCGCCGGGTTGCAGCACATCGATGTTGGCCGGGCGCTGGTACCAGGGCGAGGGGCCCTGGAGCTTGATGATGTCGGCGCCCACGTTCGAGCGGGCCATGCCGTCGGCCGTGCGCGGCAGCCCGTCCCCGACGATGTTCGAGGCCCGCAGCGGGTAGCGGGCGCGATAGCCCCACACCATGCGCATAAAGCCGGAGCAGTCCAGCGCGCGGTAGCGCTCCTTGCGCGGCTGCATCGTGGTGCCGTCGCGGAAGGTGTACGGGATGCCCAAGTAGTCGTAGAAGTCGTTCTGCTCCAGGCGGTCCACACCGTCCTGTTTGAACGGTCCGAAGACGGCGTCACCCGCGTACGGAATGCCCTCGTCGTCCTTCTTGAGCGGCGCGCCCTGGCTGTACTGGAAGGCGATCGCGAAGATGTCGTCCTCTTCGCTGCCGTAGTTCTGCTTGAACCAGTCCTTGAACCACTGCTCCTTCTCCGCCCCCTTGCGCCAGGGCTCGGGCATCAGCCGCACCCAGTCCTCGGTCACCACGCGGGAGGCGGTGTTGGCGGGTTCGGAGAAGGTGCGGCTGGGGCCCTTGAGGGTGGCGGTGCGGGCGCTGTCGGTGAAGGTGGCGAGCACCTGGCCCTTGGAGCCGCGCAGCACGGTGCGCTCCGGGTTCTTCAGCCGCTCCCAGGTCCGGGTCCCGGTGTCCTCCGCGCTGTTCTCCAGCTGCGGATTGTCCGTGACCTTCTGCACCGCCGGGGCTTTGGAGTCCTCCTCCTTCCGCAGCTCCACGGTCAGATAGGCGCTGGCGCCGAGCAGCGCGAGCACGGTCACGGCGTGCAGCGCGCCGCGTTTCTTCGAGGTCTTCTTGGCAGACATGGTCGGCTCCGGGGGTGGGGTCAGGAGGACGGCATGACGCCGAGCAGGATCCCGGCGGTGAGGACGACATACGCCATGAGCGTCACCGAGCCGGTGGCCAGCAGCGTGGGCCCCTTGGGCTGGCGCACCAGCTGGTAGGCGATCAGGCCGGGGACGATGAATCCGAGCGTCTGGTTGCTGTACATCAGCGGGAACTCGATGGTCAGCGCGATCATCACGGTGGCCTGGAGCAGTACGCCGGTGAGCACGACCGCCGCGAACAGCCGCTTGCCGTAAAGGATCACGAAGCGCTGCAGCAGCAGGACGCACACATAGGTGAGGACGGTGACGCCGATGACCATCGCGGCGCGCTGAAGGTCCTCGACGAGGGTGAGCGCGAGCCAGCCCGGAGTGATCATGCCGCCGGGCGAGAGGTTGGTCGTCAGATAGCAGACGAGCGAGAACATGAGCCCGAGCGCGATACCGAGCGCGGCGATCTCTGGGGTGAGGACGGAGGGGATCAACGCGGCTCTCCTGAGCTGTGCCACTGCTGGTCTTCGGCGGGGGGCTGTGCTGCCGCGGCGGGCTGGTCCGCTGCGGGGGGCGGGTCTGCCATGAGGGGTGGGTCTGCCTTGAGGGGCTGGGGCGGCACTCGGGGCTCGAAGTAGCCGCGCGGGCGGTCCTGACCGTCCTGCGCTGCGGGCTGCCGCTGCCCGTACCGGGTCTCGTACGCCTCCGGGTACCGCTGGTAGGGGTCGATACGGGGCGCGTACAGCCGCATCGTGTCGACGTGTTCGGGCGGGGCGGGCAGGGCGGACGACGAGGCGGGCAGGGCGGGCAGAGCTGCCGCGGCCGGCGCGGTCGGCGTGGTCGGCGTGGTCGGCGTGGTCGCTCCGACGGGAGCGGTGGCCGGCCGGGTGTCCTCGGGGACAACAACGCCGTCGCCGGCGCCCGGCTCGTCGGGGGAGTCGTCGGCCGGGAGCTCGGCCAGATGCTCGAGAAGCAGTTCGCCCTGGCCGTGGATGTTGCCGATGGCGACCAGCGAGGAGTTGGGCCCGAGCATGCCGAGCATCTGCGCCATGAACTCCTCCGGGTCGCGCCGGTCGCCGCCGAGATCGACGGCGCGCGAGCGGTACGAGGCCGGGATGGCGTCGATGGCGGACTTGGCCGGGTGGCCGATCACAAAGACGTGCTCGGGGTCGAGGTCGGGGATGATCTCGCCCATCTGGCCGTTGCGTTCGACGCGGTCGGGGCGGCAGTTGATCACCACGTTGAGCGGGCGGTGGATCGCGCCGAGGTCGAGCAGCTGGTTGATGTTCATCAGCGTCGACTCGGGGTCGTTGGCCGCGAAGACGTTGGCGAAGCGCAGCCGCTTGCCCTCGTCGGTGCGGTAGCGCTCGACCGACAGCACACCGGGGTCCGGCGGCGCGTCGTACATGCCCTGCAGCGCCACCTTGCGCTCCACGCCGAGGAGTTCGGCGACGGTGAGCGCGATCGCCACGTTCTCCTTGAAGGTGAACCAGCTGAAGCCGCGCAGCTCCTCATCGGAGACCGTCTCCGGGTCCGCGTAGATCAGACGGCAGTTCCGGGCGTCGGCCTCCTCCTGGAGGATGTGCAGACGCTCCTTCTCGGCGGTGACGCAGATCCCGTCCTCCGGCATCGAGCGGCACAGCGAGCGCGCCACATCGTCCAGGGTGGGGCCCATCTCGGCGAGGTGGTCCTCGCGGACGTTGCACAGCACGCCGATCGTGGAGCGGATCAGCTTGGACTGGTTGATCTCCTGGAGCGCCGGCATGACGGCCATGCACTCGATGACCAGCGCGTCCGGGCGGTACGCGGCGGCGCGCCGCACGATGCCGATCTGCTCGACGACGTTGGCGATGCCGAACTTGCGGTAGACCGGCTCCTCGGTGGCGTCGGGGTGGATGAACCGGGCGGCCGTACCGGTGGTCTTGGCCACGGTGACCAGGTCGCCGCCGCGCAGCGCGCCCGCGCACAGCCGGGTGATGGACGACTTGCCGCGGATGCCGTTGACCAGCACCCGGGTGGGGATGTTGTCCAGGTTGGCGAAGTGCCGCCGCTGCTCCACGACCCCGGCGACCAGCAGTATCGCGCTGCACACCATGAGCACGGTGTAAAGGAAGAGCACGGTTTTTCAGTTCCTTCCGGCGAGGGACCGGCTGCCGTCGCGCCCGCCGCGCTGCTGCTCCTGCAACTGCTGCCGGATGAGCTCCAGGCTGCGGACGACGGCGCCGACCTCGTCGTGGTGGCGCGGGAAGAGGACGGTACGCCGGTCGCCGCCCGCAAGCGCCTCGGCCTGGTCGGCGAGTGCGCGCAGCGGCCGGACGACCACGATGTGCAGCCAGCCCAGGCAGGCCGCCGCCGCGGTGAGGCCGAGCAGCCCGACCAGCACGGTGCGGTTCTGCAGGGTGTACGCGGGGATGTCGAGCCGGGACGCGGGCTGCCAGCTGACGACGCTCCAGTCGAGGACCTTCGCCACGCCGCCGCCCGTCATGGGGGCCGCGGCCGCGATCCGTACGTCGTCGCCGCGCTGGACCTTGGCGTGTGCCTGCTTGCGGTCGACCAGCGGGGAGAGGTGACCGGGCATCTTCTCGAAGGCCAGGTAGCCGGAGTTCCCGGCGATGGTCCGGCCCTCGGCGTCGACCACCCGGACCTGGCCGAGACCGTCGCGGCGCAGCAGCGCGTTGACGAAGTCGATGTCGAACTCGCCCACGACAGCGGCGCCCGCCTTCCCCTGGAGGGGGGCGGTGGCGCGGATGAGGGGCTTCTTGCCGCCGTGCCCGGACACCTTCAGGGGCTGGTCGGCGGGGCGCTCACCGGAGGAGTGGTGCGGGTCGTCCCCGGCCCGGGCCAGCACCTCGCCGTCGCCGCTGAGGACGTAGACGGACTCGTAGCGCGGGTGCTCCTCGATGGTGCGGTCCAGTACGTCCGCCATGTCCTCGGCCGAGGTGCGGTTGCCGATCAGGGCGGCGACGGCGGACAGGTCCGCGTGGCCCTCGTTGAGCGCCCGGCGCACCCGGTCGCTGATCGTCTCGGTGCGCGCCTTCTGGTCGCTGACCACCTGGGCCGGGATGTGTACGGAGGAGCTCGGGCGGTTGAGCAGCAGGGTCAGCGGGACCGACCAGGTCAGCAGCAGTACGGCGGAGACGGCGACCAGGGCGCGGGTGCCCAGGCGCCGGCCGCCGCGCGCGCCGTCCGTGGACTGGGGGGAGCTGTCGGCCCCGTCGGGGGACTCCCCGCGCAGCTGCTGCCGCAGCCGCTCCAGGGCGCGGCCGATACGGGCGGCCTCGCCGAACCGGGGCACGGTCACCGGGCGGGCCAGATCGCCGCGGGTGAGCCGGCGGCTCTCCAGGAACAGCCGGATCAGGGGGCGCTGGACGGTGCCGAGCAGCACCGCGATGGCCAGGGCGCCGATGACCAGCAGCGCGCCCGCGGCGGCCAGGCCGAAGGCCGGCCGGGCCAGTTGGGAGGCGCGCTCGGTGATGCCGACCTGGGTGACGATGCTCAGCCCGAGGCCGCTGGCCACCGTGGACTCGCCCGGCTCGGCGGCGGCGAGCGAGGCGTAGCCGGCGACGGTCCGCCGGTCGCCCGAGGCGTCGCCGGTGAGGCTGCCGCTGACGCCCGCGTAGCCGCCGGAGCCCGGCTCCTTGGAGCTGATGGGGTTCTGCCGGGACTTCTTGGCGGAGATGGTGGCGAAGTCCTTCAGCTCGCGCTGGGCCCGCTCGCTGTCGAGGGCCCCGTCGCTGCTGAGGATCGTGCCGGTCGAGTCCACGACGCCGATGCCCCGGCTCTCGCTCAGCCGCATCCCGGGCACCTTCAGATTGCTGGAGGCGATCAGGAGCTGCTGGGGCCGGCCCTCCCAGGAGAGCAGGGCGAGGGCGATCAGCCGGGTCTGGCCGTTCTGCAGCCGGACCAGCCGGGGCTTCAGGCCGTCCTTGCCGGAGAGCTTGGTGCGGTCGATCACGGTGAGCGGTACGGTCTCGCCGCGGGCGGCGAGCAGCTTGCCCGACTTGATCTCGATGACCGCGGTGCCGCTCCACTTCTGGTAAACGCTGCCCGTTTTGTCGAGGACGGCGTCGGCGGAGACGGGTTTGCCCTCGCTGAAGAGGATCGCGGTGCGGTTGAGGTCGGTGACCGACTCGTCGAGCGAGGCGCGCAGTGCGACGGCCCCGTCCTCGGCGAAGTGCTGCTGGGAGGTCAGCACGGCCTTGGGCACGAGGACGTTCTCGGTTTTACCGAAGGTGAGGGCGGTGATTCCCGCCAGGGAGAGGAGCAGAGCCGAGAGTACGGCTATAGGAGGACGAATGCCGCCTATCAGCGACATATCAGCCCGTCGGCGGATCTTTCGCCGCCGCTTCGGCGCCGAAGCGGCCACGGGGGCTCCTCTCTGGAAATACCTGGGAAAACCTGAAAATGCCTGGGGCGCCCGCACTGCCCTCAGAGCGCGTCAATGCGCGGGCGCTGCGGGGCGCGCGGCCGCGCGCACACGCGCGACCCGTGAGGTTTGGATCGTCGCGCGGGGCTAAGGGTTGCATGAGGAGATGAAAATGTGAGTCAGATCGCTCGATCGTGATCGCCGCGGACGGCGGCCGGAACCGGTTGCACCGCTATCGTCCGTTTCATCATGAGAGCCGACTCCAGCATGAGAGCCGACCGCCCCCGAAAGACCACCCGCGCTGCCCGGAAGACCTCTTCCGTCGTTCGGAAGACCGTCCTTCGGACGACCTCCGCCGCCGCTCGGAAGAACCCCCTCGTCGTCGGCCTCGCGGCGCTCACCGCCGTGGCCGCCCTGCTGACGGCCGTCCTCGTCATACGCGCCGAAGGTGGCGAGGACGGAAACTCCACCCCTACAGCGGGTATCGACCTGGAGCGCCGGATCACCGACTACACGGCCCGGTTCGGCGCGGACACCGGCTATCTGGAGCCCAGGCGCGCCGACCGCCAGGCCGTCGCCCGCGCCGTAGGACTGCTCCTGGACGGCCACCGTGACCAGGCCGCGGCCCGCCTCGACGCCCTGGACTTCGACCTCCGTACGATCACCGACAGCGCCACCGGCAGGCGCTACGCCGAGATCGCCGACCGCACCGAGACCGGCCCCACGCCGCGCGGCTGGGGCCGCGTCTACATCGACCTCTCGGCCCCCGCGCGCTGGTCCGTCCAGATTCCGCACCCGGTGGCGGACGCCCGTACCGAGCAGCTGGGCGTCGGCGTCCTGCGCGGCAGCCCCGGCGGCGTCCTCGTGCTCGCGGGTGCCCACCGCGACGCGGGCGTCGGCGACGCGGCCGACGTGGCGCACCGGCGCTACACCGTCTTCGCCGCGGTCTGTGCCGAACTGGCCGAACGCGGACTCCCCGGCATCCAGATCCACGGCTTCGCCGACGACTCGGCCCCCGACTACGACGTCATCGCCTCGACCGGCCGCGCCACCCGCGAAAGCCGCGCCGACGGCCGTACCCTCGCGAACGCCCTGCGCGCCCGGGACTTCGAGGTCTGCCGCGCCTGGGTCCGCTCCTGCCCCCTGGAGGGCCGCACCAATGAACAGGGCCGCGCCGCGGCGGCCCAGGACAGCACCTTCCTCCATGTCGAATTCGCCAACGCGATCCGCACCGACCGCCGCGAGGCCGACCGGGCCGTCGCGGCGGTGAACGTGGTGACCGCCCGCTGGGCGAAGCGGACACCCCACCCGGGCGCGACCGGCTGACCGGCCGTGCCGGGGTGGGGCCGCGCTGTGCGGACGGGCGTTACGACGCCGTCCCCAATGCCTCCGCTGACGCGTCAGCCGACTCGTCCGGCCCTGCCGCCGCGGGCGCCCCCTGTGCGTCGGCTGCCTTCCGGCGCGGCAGGAAGGTGGCGAGAGCGAAGGCGAGGAGGGCGGCCCCGGCGCCGATGGCCATGACCACCTTGAATCCGTTCTCGGAGGTCAGGGCGTGGCCGTGGAAGTCGGTGGTCATCTGGGCCAGGATGACGCCGGAGACGGCGCTGGCGAACGAGGTGCCCAGGGAGCGCATCAGGGCGTTGAGGCTGTTGGCGGCCGCGGTCTCGGAAGCCGGGACGGCGCCCATGATCAGCGCGGGCAGCGCACCGTACGTGAAGCCGACGCCGCCGCCGATGACGCAGGACACCAGGATCAGGTGCCAGACCTCGGACATCAGCACGATGTTCAGCCCGTAGCCGGCGGCCACGATCAGCGCGCCGATCATCAGCGTCACCTTCGGGCCCTTGGCCTTGGTGATGCCCGCCGACACGGCGGACATGGCCATCATCACCAGGCCCTGCGGGGCCAGGACCAGGCCGACGGTGAGCATGGACCTGCCGAGGCCGTAGCCGGTCTGCTCGGGCAGCTGGAGCAGCTGCGGCAGAACCAGGGACATCGCGAACATCGAGAAGCCGAGCGCGACCGAGGCGAGGTTGGTGAAGAGCACCTGGCGGCGGGCCGTGGTACGCAGATCGACCAGCGGCTGCCGGGCGCGCAGCTCGTACGCTCCCCAGGAGAGCAGCACGACGACGACGGCGGCGAACAGGCCGAGGGTGGTGGCGCTGGTCCAGCCCCAGTCCGCGCCCTTGGAGACGGCCAGCAGCAGGGACACCAGACCGGCCGACAGGCCGAGCGAGCCGACCAGGTCGAACCGGCCGCCGGTACGCACCTTCGACTCGGGCACGACCGTCCCGACGAGCGCGAGGGCGGCCGCCGCGAGGGCGGCCGAGGCCCAGAACAGCACGTGCCAGTCGTAGCGGTCGGCGATGAACGCGGCGGTGGGCAGGCCGAGCGCGCCGCCGACCCCGAGGGAAGCGCTCATCAGCGCGGTGGAGCCGGCCAGCCGCTCGGGCGGCAGCTCGTCGCGCATGATGCTGATGCCGAGCGGTACGACGGCGGCCGCCAGGCCCTGGAGGGTGCGCCCGACGATCATCGGGACCAGGGACTCGCTCAGCGCGCAGACGACCGATCCGGACACCAGCAGCACCAGGCTGAGCAGCAGCATGCGGCGCTTGCCGAACATATCGCCGAGGCGGCCGACGACCGGTGTGGCGACGGCGGCGGCGAGCAGCGTGGCGGTGACCGCCCAGGCGGCGTCCGACGGCGAGGCGTCGAGGTACGTCGGCAGCTTGGGGACGATCGGGATCACCAGGGTCTGCATCAGCGAGACCACGATCCCGGCGAGGGCCAGCACCGCCACCACGGCGTTCGGCCTCGGCGGGGCGGAACCCCCGGCGGCGGGTCGGGCAAGGGCTTCGGACATGGCGGGGCTCTCTTTCGAAGGGGTCAGGGGGGCGATGGTGTCGCCGGGCCCGGCGGCGGACAGGGGGTTCCGGCCGCCGGGCCCGGGGATCGCACCGATCCCCGTCCCCACGGGTTCGGCGCGTATCGGGACCCTCTCCGCTCTCGGTGGCCCCGGTCCGGGTGCCCACGGCCCTGCCGGGATGCCGCGGGCTTACTTGCTTGACTCAGGCAAGCATGAAGGAGTTACTTGAGTCAAGCAACCTTTCCGATTTTACTTGACTTAGGCAATTAGCTGTTACGGTGGCCGCATGTCCACACCGCCATCGCCGCCATCGCCGTCATCCGCAGGTGAACCCGTCTCGACGGACGTGATCGCGATCGAGCGCGCCCTGACGCGCATCACCTACCTGGCCGGCCGGGCCCGGCAGCATGAGCGGCTGATGGCCCTGGCCGGACTGTCCCTGGACCGGGCCGCCGTGGCGATCCTGCGGTTCATCGCCGAGAGCGAGCCGCTGCGCCCGGGGGTGCTGGCGGTCCGGCTGTCCGTGGAGGCGTCCCATGTCACCCGGCAGCTGGGGCAGTTGGAGCGGGCCGGCTATGTGATCCGTATTCCGGATCCGGACGACCGACGCGCCCAGCGCGTCCAGCTCACCGACGCCGGCCTGGCCGCGGTCGAGCGCATCCGGGAAGCCGGCCGCCGGGGCATGGCGGTGGCGCTGGCGGACTGGTCGCCCGAGGACCTGGGGCAGCTCGCCGGGCTCTTCCGCCGGCTGGCCGACGACTTCGTCATGCACGCCGAGTCGGACGTCGACATCCCGCCCTCGGCCTGACCCTGCCGCGCGGCGCCCGGAGAGCCCGGTGAGTCCGGAGGGCCCGGTGAGACCGGAGAGCCCGGTGAGTCCGGTGATTCACAGCAGTGTCGGTGCGTGGAACTCCCTGAGTCCTGATGTCCGGTCCCGGTCCAGCCAGTAGCGCCGAGGCTCGGCCAGCATGACGTCGACGCTGACGGTGAGGATGCCGGGGATCTTGGCCAGTTCGTTGTCGATGAAGGCTGCCAGGGCCGAGCGGTCGGTGACCAGGCCGGTGCACAGGACGGACATGTCGCTGGCGACGTGGGCGGCGAGCCGGGTCTGGGGGAGTTGGTCGATGCGGTGCATGACGTCGGGGGTCTCGCCGGGGGCGACTCGCAGGCGCAGTATGAACGGAGTCTGGAAGCCGAGCCATTCCGATACGACCTCCAGGCGCGGCTTGACCCAGCGCTCGTCGAGCACCCGGCGCACGACACGGTGCGCGGTGGAGGGGGCGAGGCCCGCGGTCCGGGCGATGCTCGCGGAGGATGCCCGGCTGTCCCGCATCAGCTGGGCGACGACGGTGCGTTCGGCCTCGCTGAGCAGTTTGGCGGGGGGTGTCGCGGTCGCCGTGCCTTCCGGTTGGGCGCCGGTCAGCTTCAGCAGGTCGGCCCGTTCGGTATCGGTCAGGAACTGCGGGTCCCAGGTGATGCCCCGGCGCAGGGTGCTGAGCGCGGGCAGGGCGTTCACACGGCGGACGCCGGAGATCGAGAACATCCGGTCGATCGCCTCGCTGGTGGCCGCCTCGGAAGGGGCGTGGACGACCGCGTAGAGCGGGTAGTCCCCGGAGATCTGCGCCAGGAGCTGCAGATGGGGGAGTGCGCGGAGCCGGTCGAGGACGGCGAGCGGGGTCTCGCCGGTGATGTCCAGGAGTACGTGGACCGGCATCGCCGTGGAGTGCATGCCCCAGTCGGCCTGCCCGATCACGCGGACCATCCGGGCCTCGTGCAGCCGGTCGAAGCGGCGCTTGAGGGTGCTGGCGTCGGCGGACAGGATCGCGCCGATGTCGTCCCAGGTGGCCCGGGGCGCCAGGTGCAGTGCCCCGACGAGGCGCCGGTCGAGCTCGTCGAGCAGAGGGCGAGTCATGTTTCCCCACCTTAGGGTGCACCCCAGGGTGCCGATTAATCCCAACGTTACATCCGAGGGATAGAGAATCTCTCATCTCGCTGCCATGATTCGCGGGAACGTCCCCGAATCGCACGAAGAGGTACCCATGAGTGCCACCGCGACCGAACCCCAGCCGACCGAGCCCCCCTCGAGAGTCCTGCGCGCCGCGTTCCGCGGTTTCGCGGCGATCGAGAAGGTCGGCAACAAACTGCCCAACCCCTTCTGGCTGTTCTGGATCCTCGCGGGGGTCGTCGCCGTCCTCAGCGCCGTGCTGGCGGCGGCCGACGTCAGCGCCGCGCACCCCGGGACGCACGAGACCATCAAGGTGCAGAGCCTGCTCAGCAAGGCAGGAGTCACGACGATGGTCGAGGGGGCCGTCGACAACTTCGCGACCTTCCCGCCGCTCGGCACGATCCTCATCGTGGGCTTCGGCATCGCCGTCGCCGAGGCGAGCGGGCTGTTCACGACCCTGCTGCGCCGCATGGTCGCCCGGGTGCCCGGCAAGTACCTGACCTTCGCGCTGTCGATGACGGCGATGGTCGCCCATGTCGCGGGCGACGCCGCGTACGTCACCCTCATCCCGCTCGGGGCGCTCATCTACCGCGCGGCGGGCCGCAGCCCGGTGCTCGGCTGCATCGTCGCGTACGTCTCCATCTCCGCCGGCTACGACGCCTCGCCGTCCCTCACCACCACCGATGTCCTCCTGTCGTCGATCTCCACCGCCGCCGCCCACACCATCGACCCGCAGTACACCGTCACCCCGGTCGCGAACTACTTCTTCGGGCTCGCCTCCTCGGTCCTGGTCGCCCTGGTGATCACACTCGTCGTCGACAAGGTCATCGCCAAGCGCTCGGACCTGGACTCCGACGAGCCGGTCACCGCCCTGAGCGCCGACGAGCTGAAGGCGGTCGAGGTCGCCCCGGAGCAGCGCCGTGCGCTGCGGGTGACCGGGCTGGTCGCGCTGGGCTTCGTCGCACTCCTGGCGGTGGCCATGATCCCGGCGTCCTCACCGCTGCGCGGCCCCGGCGGCTCCCTCATCGAATCCCCGGTGATCACGGGCATGTCGCTCGTGCTGTGCGTGTTCTTCTCCCTGCTCGGCTGGGTCTACGGCCGGATGACCGGCACTTTCCGCGCCGCCCGCGACATCGTCGACGCCCTGGTCGAGGGCACCCGCAGCTACGCCCCGATCCTCGTCCTGTTCTTCGCGATCTCCCAGTTCCTCGCGTATTTCAAGTGGACGAACATCGGCAACATCCTCGCCATCAAGGGCGCGGAGACCCTGAAGGACCTGGATCTGAGCGGCTGGACCGTGCTGGTCGGCATCGCCGTGCTGATCACCTTCATGAACCTCGTCATCACCAGCGGCTCCGCACTGTGGGCCCTGGCCGCCCCCGTCCTCGTACCCATGCTGATGCTCGTCGGGATCGAGCCCGAGACGACCCAGGCCGTCTACCGCGTCGCCGACTCGGTCACCAACTGCGTCACCCCGATGAGCCCGTACTTCGCGATGGCCCTCGGTTTCATCCAGCAGCACCGCAAGTCCGCCGGCATCGGCACCCTGGCCTCCTTCACCATCCCGATCGCCGCCGTCGTATGGGTCGCCTGGGTCGCGTTCTTCGTGGCCTGGTACCTGCTGGGCCTTCCCTTCGGCGTCAGCTGACCCCGTCCCTCCCCAAGCCACCCCCCACCCCTTCGCACCAGAAAGCTGATCATGACCGCATCGCCCGTCGCCGCTCTGACCGCCCGCGCCCAGGATGTTTCGGCGGAGATCGTCACCGACATCCTGGCCCTCGTCCACCACGAGACCAGCAGCTACGACCTCCCCGGCCTCGCCGCGGGCCTGGACCGCCTGCGCGAGCTGGCCGTCCACCGGCTCGGGCAGCCCGACCACGAACACCGCTACCCCGGCGGCGAGTGCGGAGACACCCTCACCCTGACCTACACCGGCACCGGCCCCGGGCACGTCGCGCTCGTCGGCCACTACGACACCGTATGGCCGACCGGCACGCTCGCCGGATGGAAGCAGCCGGAGACGGATGGCGACGGGGACGGGGACGGTCGGGAGAAGCTCAGCGGGCCCGGCATCTTCGACATGAAGACGGGGCTGGCCCAAGGCATCTGGGCCCTGAAGCTCGCCCGGGAGAGCGGTGTGCCCGTCCCCACCGTCACGTTCCTCTTCAACGGCGACGAGGAGATCGGCTCCCTCTCCTCCCGTCCGGTGATCGAGGAGGTCGCGTGGAAGGCCGATGTGACGCTGGTGCTGGAGCCCACCGCGCACGGCGCGGTCAAGACCGCCCGTAAGGGCTCCGGGATCTTCCAGGTCATCGCCACCGGCGTCGAGGCGCACGCCGGGCTCGCGCCTCAGGACGGGGCGAGCGCGATCATCGCGCTGTCCGAGTTCGTCCTCGCCGCCGCGGCCGTGGCCGCCCCCGAGAGGGGTACGACGGTCAACACCGGGCTCATCAAGGGCGGCAGCGCCACCAATGTCGTCGCCGGCCGGGCCACCGCGGGCATCGACATCCGGGTGACCACCCAGGAGGAACAGGACCGGGTCGACGCCGAGTTCGACGCCATCGAGGTCAGCGACCCCCGCGTGAACATCGAGATCGTCCGGGACTGGAACCGGCCGCCGATGACCCTCAACGCCGCCTCCGCCCCGCTCCTCGACCTCGCCCGTGAGGTCGCCCGCGAACAGGGCCGCGAACTGTCCGACACCGCGGTCGGCGGCGCCAGCGACGCCAACTTCGTCGCCGCCCTCGGACTGCCGGTGCTGTGCGGCATGGGCGCGGTCGGAGACGGTGCCCACGCCCAGGGCGAATTCATCTACCCCGACACGGTGCCCGCCCAGACGGCACTCGTCGCGGGGTTGCTGGGACGGCTGGCGCGGCCGCGGCGGGGCTGAGCGCGCCCGACAACACAAGGGGCATTCACTCCGCACCCGGATCCCAGCGGAACCGCCGGACGGCCACCGCCGCACCGGCCACCCCCCACAGCAGCAGGACGCCGTAGTCCCGCCAGGGGAGGCCGGTGTGGTCCGTGGTGAAGGCGCGGAGCAGTGCGTCGTTGAACGGCTTGACCGGCAGCGCACCGGCGATGCCGTTCAGCGGCGCGGAGTGGACCGGCATATACGTGCCCGAGATGAACACGAGCGGGAACAGCACGAACTGGACGACCGACGGCGCCGCCTCCGCGTTGCGGACCAGCGAGGCCACCGCGACTCCCAGGGAGCAGAAGGCGGCCGCGCCGAGCACCAGGGACACCGCGAGCGCGGGCCACTGCGGGGCGGCGGGCAGCGGGACGCCGTAGAGCCTGCCGACCGCCGTGATGAGCAGGACGTCGACGACGCTCACCAGGACGCAGTGCGCCAGCAGACCCGCGAAGTACCCGGAGGCGGGCAGAGGGGTGGCCCGGACCCGCTTCAGCATTCCGTTCTGCCGTCGCGTCGCGAGCACGATCGCCAACTGGCTGTAGCAGGAGCCCAGCACGGACACCGCGGCGATCGTGGACACGTAGTACTGGAGCGCGGAGCGCCCGTAGTAGAACTCGCTCGTCCCGATGGAGCCGAACAGCCCGCCGAAGATCGCCATGACCACGACCGGGAAGACGAACGTGAAGAACGCGCTCTGCGGATTGCGCCAGAACGTCAGCTGCTCGTAGCGGATCTGATGCCACAGCAGGCCGAGCCGACGGCTCAACAGGCGCCCGGCCTGGCCGCGGGGAGCGGCGATGCTCATGGTGCGCTCCTCTCCGGTGTGCTGTGGTTGTGGTCGGTCAGGCGCAGATAGACGTCCTCCAGGCTCGGCCGGCCGACGCTCAGCCCGGCGAGCACGGTGTCGCGGCGCAGCGCCCAGTCCGTGAGTTGGTGCAGCGTCCGGGTCGGCTCCGCGGACTCGACGGTGACCAGGCCGTTCTCGCCGTTCTCGCCGTTCTCGCCGGGCGCGGCGGGAACCGGCAGATCGGCGGCCGTGGTTCCGGGCGGCAGCGCGAAGCGGATCCGGGCCCGTGCGGTGTCGCGTCCGCCCAGGGTGCCGGGGGTGCCCTCGGCCACGATCCGCCCGTCGGCGATCACCGCCACCCGGTCGGCCAGCTCCTCGGCCTCTTCCATGGAGTGGGTGGTGAGCAGGATGGTGGTGCCCGCGTCGCGCAGGTCCCGCACCAACTGCCAGGCGCCGCGGCGCGCGTTCGGATCGAATCCGGTCGTCGGCTCGTCGAGGAAGAGCAGGGTGGGGCCGCCGATCAGGCCCAGCGCGAGGTCCAGGCGGCGTTTCTGGCCGCCGGAGAGCGCCCGGACCTTCTTCTTCTCCAGCCCGGCGAGGCCGACCAGGCCGATCACCTCGTCGATGTCGCGCGGCGCGGGGTAGTAGCCCGCGTTGCGGGCGATCGTCTCGCGGACGGTGAGATAGGGCTCGACCGCGATGTCCTGCAACACCAGCCCGATCCGCTCGCGCAGGGCGCGCTCGGTGGCCTTCTCGCCCGGGTCCAGACCGAGTACGTCGACCCGTCCGGAGTCGCGGCGCCGAAACCCCTCCAGGATCTCCATGGTGGTGGTCTTGCCCGCCCCGTTGCGGCCGAGCAGCGCGAAGATCTCCCCGTGCTCGATGGTGAAGCCCACCCCGCGCACCGCCCGCACCGCGCCGTACCGCTTGTGCAGGCCCTCCACCACGACCGCGTCAGCCACGGCCGTCTCCCGTCGCCCAGTGCGCAACCGCCGGTGTCAGGTGCTCGGGCGTCGGGTGCCCGGGCGACAGATGCTCCGGTGTCAGACGCGGACGCAACGGATCTCCAACGTCAGATCGAGATGGCGCCCGGCCATGCCACGGGCCGCCGTCACACCGAACGCGGTGCGGTCGACCCGCGTGGTGGCACGGACGGTGAAGGCATCCGCCAGCACCTCGGAGCGCACGATCGACAGGTCCGCCGGCCGGGAGAGTCCGCATGCGGTGAGCGTGCCGGAGACCGTGGTGGTGGCCACGTGGTCGGCGGCGAACGTGATCAGCGGGTGTCGGTCGGTGTCCAGGAACGCCACCGACCGTACGGCGGCGTCCCGCGGGGCATGGTTCGTACGGAAACTCGCCGCGTCGACCTCGGCGTGCACACGCGACCCGGAGATCGGCTCGGCCACCTCGACGGTGCCGCCGCGGATCGCGAAGGTGCCGCGCACCGGCAGCAGGCCGAAAAGGTGTCTGCTCTTGAACGAGATGGACGATTTGGCTGTGTCGATCGTGTAGCGGCCGAGCCGGGGAGTCGTCGTGGCAGTGTTGCCTGTCGCATCCATGCCCCCATTCCACGGCGGCGGGCGCACCGCGCGGCAGGGCGAGCGGTTGGTTCCTCATCCGACGAAGGGCTTGCCCGCGATGCCCGGCATACGACTTTCGTAGGGTCCGCCGAGGCGGAAGTATCCGGTGCCGCTGACCGGAACGGGGCCGCGAGCCGGATGTCCTACGGTGAGCGTCATGACCGACGGACCGTGGCACTGCCGGCACCGGCTCGCTGTGGACGTGATCGTCGCGGCCGCGTTCGTGCTCGTCGACACCGGCCTGACGCTGGTCGGCGCCACCTGGTGGCCCGAACACCCCGGCACGCTCGCCTGGGCCATGCTGGGTGCGCAGGCGCTCGCCGGCGCCTCGCTCGCCGTCCGCCGTATCGCCCCGCTGGCCGTCATCGGCGTGCTCGGCGCGTTCACGCTCGTGGTGAGCCTGCTGATCTCACCGGCGGGCGTGCTGACACCGGCCCACCCGGGGAACGTATGGGCGCCCCTCTCCACCACGGTGGCCGCCTACGGTCCGCTCTTCTACCAGCGGAACCGCCGCCGGACCGCGTACCTCGCGCTCGCCGCCTTCACCCTCGTCGTCATGCGGCCCTGGGATCCGTCCGCCACGAATATGACGATCGGGCTGCTGCGTACCGCGGTCGGGCCGCTGCTGGCGCTGTACTTCGACGCCCGCCGCAGGCTGGTGCGGGCCCTGGTCGAGCGCGCCGAGCGGGCCGAACGGGAGCGTCATCTGCTGGCCGAGCAGGCCCGCGCCGAGGAACGCGCCCGGCTCGCCGGTGAGATGCACGACGTGGTCACCCACCGAGTGAGCCTGATGGTGCTGCAGGCCGGCGCCCTCGGGGTGACGGCACCGGACGAGCCGACCCGGCAGGCGGCGGAGGAACTGCGTACCGCGGGCTGCCAGGCGCTGGAGGAGCTGCGGGACCTGGTCGGCATTCTGCGCACCGCGCCGGAGGGCGACCGGACGCCGTCGGTGGCGGGCTTCGCCGGTCTGGTCGCCGAGTCCGTGGCGGTGGGGATACCGACCGAGCTGATCGAGGAGGGCGACCCGGCGCTGGCCTCACCGGTGGTCGGGCGCACCGCCTACCGCGTGCTGCGCGAGGCGCTGACCAACGTACGCAAGCACGCTCCCGGCGCCCGGGTGAGAGTGCGCGTGGCGTACGACAACGCACAGGTGCGGCTGACGGTCCACAACACGCCCCCGACCGGCAGCCCCCGCAGCGCCCTCGCCGGTACCGGCTCCGGTCTGGGGATCGCGCAGCTGCGGCAGCGCATCGAGCTTGTGCACGGCACGCTGCGCGCCGGACCGTGCTCCGACGGCGGGTTCAGCGTCGAGGCGACGCTGCCCGCGTTCGTGCCGACCGCGGAATCGTTCGCCCCGGCCGCGGAATCGGCGGGGTGAGCGTGGCCCGGGTCGTGGTGGTCGACGACGCGGCTCTGCCGAGTCCCGACAAACGAGGCGGTTACATCCTGCTCCCGCCGGTGGATCTCCTACTCGTGCTTCCCGTTGCCCTTGTCGCCGCTTGCCCGGCCGCTCTTTTCGGGCGGGTTGCCCGCGTCACTGTGCTCGTTCCCGGAGGCGCCGGTGTTCCCTGCCGTGCCCTTGCCGGGATCCGCGGCGCCCGCGCTGGGTTTGCCCGTATTGTCCGGCCTGGTCGGCTCGGTTGTCGCCCGCGCGAGCTGCTCGGAGCAGTATGCGGCGACCTTGTCCTTCCCACCCGCGACCGCGACGAGTCGCTGCCAGGCCGTGGCGTCGAGAGCCTTGCCGCGGTCCTCGACTCGTTCGTAGGCGCGGCAGTGGGCCTCGGTGTCCTGGGAGGCGGCAGGGCGCTTCGTCGGTCCGGCGCCGCCGGACGACGCCGACGAGGCGGCCGACCGGTCCGGAGCGACCGCCGACGGGTGTGGCGCCTCCCGATGGGCGCCGCCTGCGGACGAGCCCCCCGAACCGATGGCCGCGACCGCGACACCACCCAGGGCGAGGCTGGCGAACACCACGCCGAACGTCGTCTTCACAGGGCGTCCGGTACGCCGTTCCGCGGGCGGCCGCCAGTCGTCCCGGCGTCGGGTACGCGCCCGGTGCGCGCCCGCGCTGCGGGCGGCCCGGAAGGCGGCCACCGCCCGTTGTTCGGCCTCGGGGTCGAGATCGTCTCCGCGTATGACGGAGGCCAGCGCTGTCTCCAGCGCGGGGTCGCCACGTACGTCCCGCGGTTCGGAGGCGGCTCCACTGGGATGCACGCGGCGGCCTGGAACTCCGTCGTCGCTCGGCCGCTCACCCATGTCCGCTTCCACACCTGTCCGACGTGTTCGCTTCATTCGGCGGGCCAGGCCCCGGTGCGGGTCTGCTTGCCTGCCATTGCCGTCGTCGTTCATTCCGACTCCCCCAGCGTTCGGGAAGTTTTATCCGTCACACCCTCTCCCGCCGCGTCACCGAAGCCCAACTGCCGGGCGAGGCGTTTCAGACCTCGGTGAGCGGCAGTGCGCACCGCTCCCGGGCGCTTGCCGAGGACGCGTGCGGCGACGGGGCCGTCCAAGCCGACGACGACCCGCAGGAGCACGGCCTCGGCCTGGTCCTGCGGCAGTGAGCGCACCAGCTCAAGGGCGCGCTCGGTGGAGAGGGTCTCCAGGGCCTGTTCTTGCGTGCTGTGCGGGCCGGGCAAGTTCAGAACATCCTGCTCGAGCGCCCCCGACCGGGGCCGCACGCGCTGGCGGCGCAGGTGGTCCAGTGCCCGGTGCCGGGCGATGGTCGTCGTCCAGCCGCGGAAACCGGCTCCGTCCCCCTTGAACCGCCCGATGTCGCGGGCAATCTCCAGCCAGGCGTCGGACGCCACGTCCTCCGCCTCGTTGCCGACGAGTCCGCGCAGATAGCCGAGCATGCTCGGCTGCACGATCCGGTAGATGACCGCGAACGCGGCCTCGTCCCCGTCCTGGGCCCGCGCGACTGCCGTGCTCAAATCCCCGTCGCCTGCCTGTACGCGCCGGGGTTGCCGTGCCTGGCTCAAGACTGTCCTCGTTCGCACCGGATCCATTCCGAGTCACTGCCGCCCCACGCGCTCCGATCGCATCGGCGGCCACATGGTGACCAGCGTCAACCCTCACGGAAGTGTCACAACACATCGGGCGTCCTTCACACCCTCGCCTCGCCAGAGCAACCGGCGCTCAGCCGCCGTCCCGGCCGGGTGACGTTTCGCGTCGACCGTGCGCTGTGTGAGTGTCGAGTCCGCGTGGACATCGGCACCACGCACTTCCCGGACCACTCCCCGCGCGCCCTTGCTTCCCCCCGAGAGCGGCGCGGGGAGGGACGGGGACGGCCGGACCCCCCGCCCACTGCACGGGGGGTCCGGCCGCCCCATATGCACATCGGACCGACTTGCACTTTTTGGAGCGATGCGTCCTGTGCTGTGAGGCGCAGGTGTAACACTTCCGGCCGAGTTCGCTCTTCCTCAACGGACGACCGCGGCGGTCGCCCGGGACAGGGGGCACGACTCGTGCAGTGGACGGACGAAAGCGGCAGGGCGTACGGCGAGGATCCGTACGGAGGCGCCGGGTACGCGTATGCCTACGGCTACGAGTACAGCGGCGGCGCTGCCACCGATACGGCCACGATGCCCTGGGATCCGGTACAACTCGGGCAGTGGACGCACCCAACGGGCAGTGTCCTCGGGTCGGAAACGGACCCCTACGCCACCGGGATGGACCCCTGCACCACTGGGACGGATCTCTACGCGACCGGGACGGATCCCTACGCGACCGGGACGGATCTCTACGCGACCGGGACGGATCCCTACGTCACCGGGCCGGGCCCCGCCGCGACGACGTGGGACTCCCCCCACGGCGACGTCCTCACCGTGCCGCCTCCAGAACTCGACGACGCTGCCGACCCGCACATACCAGGACCGGAAACGCTGAAGACCGAGTCGGCGCGGCCCGTCTTCGTCGATTCCTCGGGGCGACGCCAGCGCCGCGCGCTCCGCGCCGCCCGGCTGCTGGTGATCCCCGCAGGTGGCTACGTCGCCCTGCTGATCAGCACCGTGCTGGGCGGCCCCAGTCTCAACGCCCCGTTCGTCCCGCAATCGGACTCCACGCACCCGGCCACACCCTCCGTGTCCGCGCCCGACGCCTCCCCCAGCACCGGCGGCTCCGCGGGGAGTGTGAGCCCTACCACGGCCGACAGGAACTCCCGCCCCACAGCGGCGCAGAAGACCTCCGGCTCCACCGGCCGGCCGACAGCCTCCGCCACAACCGCGGCCACACCGGGGTCCACCGCGGAGCCCACCGGCACCACGTCCCCGACCCCCGCCCCGACCGCAACCGCCACGTCCCATCCCGCCTCCAAGGGCCGCGCGGTCGGCTCGTCCCGCAACCCTGTGAAGTGATCCAAGGCTTCCTGAAGTGACCGACCGCAGACGCCGCAAAGCTCGTCCTCGTCGCCGCAGCCGCGCCCGCCAGATCACACCTCGCACCCACTGGCTGCTGCTGAGTGTGCTCGCGCTGACCCTGTCGACGGCCCTGCTGCTGCAGGGTTACACCCATCACATGTTCGGTCTCTCATCGGACAGCGCGACCGGAACCCGCGGGCGGAGCGGCACGGTGCCCAGCCAAGTGGTCCACGGCGGCCCGGTGATCGCGGATGCCGCCGCCTCTCCACACACCGCCCGGGTGAAGTCCCGTACCATCGCGCTGACCTTCGACGGCGGCCCGGACCCGGTCTGGACGCCACGGATCCTGGATGTGCTGCGCCGCAACCGTGTGCACGCGACCTTCTTCGTCGTGGGCACCCAGGTCGTCGCCCACCCGGAGCTGGTCCGCCGGATCATCGCCGACGGCCACCAGATCGGCATCCTCAGCTTCACCCATCCCGACCTGAGCCGCCTCGCCCCATGGCACCGTTCCCTGGAACTGCACGAGACACAGCTGGCGGTGGCCGGCGCCGCGAAGGTGACCACCACACTGCTGAGGCCGCCGTTCTCCTCCAGGAACGACGCACTGGACGACGCCGACTGGTCCGTCCTCAAGCAGGCCGACGGGGCGGGCTATGTCACCGTCCTCGCCACCCGGGACGCCGGGGACTGGCAGCGTCCTGGCGCGGACCGCATTCTCGCCAACGCGACACCGCGCGGCCACGCCGGCCAGATCGTGCTGATGCACGATGCCGGCGGTGACCGCTCGCAGACCGTCACCGCACTGTCCGCCCTGGTGCCACGGCTCAAGGCACAGGGCTTCACGTTCGCGACGGTCTCCGATGCGGTCGGCATGGCCGAACCTGTCCGGTCCGCCGGGCTCGGTGACCATCTCCAGGGGCTTGCCCTCATCAAGGTGCTGCAGGGTGGCGACTGGCTCGTATGGCTGTTGGGCCTGCTGATGTACGCGGCGGGAGGGATCAGCGTGCTGCGTGCGGTGGTCGTGCTGATCGCCGCCCGGAGGCACCGGCGCCTGCGGACCGGGCGGGGCGGGTCCTGGGGGCCGCCGGTGACCGAGCCGGTCAGCGTCATCGTCCCCGCCTACAACGAGAGCGCCGGGATCGAGGCCGCCGTACGCTCACTGCTCGCCTCGGACCATCCGGTCGAGATCATCGTGGTGGACGACGGGTCCACCGACGGCACCGCCGACCTGGTGGAATCGCTCCGCCTGCCGGTGCGGGTGATCCGCCAGCAGAACGCGGGCAAGCCCGCCGCGCTCAACACCGGACTCGCCGCGGCCACCTGTGACCTGGTGGTCATGGTCGACGGCGACACGGTCTTCGAACCGGACACCGTCCGCACCCTCGTGCAGCCCTTCGCCGACCCGCGCGTGGGCGCCGTCTCCGGCAATGCCAAGGTCGTCAACCGCGGCGGCCTGCTGGGCCGTTGGCAGCACATCGAGTACGTCATCGGGTTCAACCTCGACCGCCGCCTGTTCGATCTCGCCAAATGCATGCCGACGGTACCCGGCGCGGTCGGCGCGTTCCGCCGGCAGGCGCTCCTGGACCTCGGCGGCGTCAGCGACGTCACTCTGGCCGAGGACACCGACCTCACCATGGCGCTGTGCCGTGCCGGCTGGCGCGTGGTCTATGAGGAGCACGCGCGGGCCTGGACCGAGGCGCCCGCCTCCCTGAACGCCCTGTGGCGGCAGCGATACCGCTGGTGCTACGGCACCCTGCAGGCGATGTGGAAGCATCGCGGCGCCCTGGTGCAGCGCGGCGCCGCCGGAAAGCTCGGCCGCCGGGGCCTGGTCTATCTGCTGCTCTTCCAGGTGCTGTTGCCCCTGCTCGCACCCGTCGTGGACATCTTCGCCCTGTACGGGCTGGTCTTCCTCGACCCGGTCCGGATCGTCGGGCTGTGGCTCGCCTTCCTGCTGCTGCAACTCGGGATGGGCCTGTACGCGTTCCGCCTGGACGGGGAGCGTCCGGGCCCGCTGTGGAGCCTGCCCCTGCAGCAGTTCGTCTACCGGCAACTGATGTACCTGGTGGTGATCCAGTCCGTCTTCACCGCCGTGTCCGGCTCACGGCTGCGATGGCAGCGCATGGAGCGCTACGGCAGCCTGCAAACCCCGGGCGGCACGGAGGCACCACCCCAGGACCTCACCCCGCAGGAGCCCGGCTTTCCGCAGCCGACACCGTACGAGGGTTACGAGGGCTATCCGCAGTCGGCACCCTACGACAGCCTCGCGGAGCCCTCACCCCACACCGGTATCCGGCAGCCCGCACCATATGGGACACCGCGGTTGTACTGAGTCCGTCGAGATCGTCCCCCGCGGTGTCTTCGATATGGCCGTCGGCGTCATGAAGGCTCATGCTGTCTACGGGCGGGCGCTCAGGTTTGCCAGGTAGTCGTCCAGGAGCTCGACTTGCCGCTGTGGCGGGAACGCCGCCGGGTCGAACAGCGCCTGGACCACCAGGCCGAGGATGAAGGACGAGGCGCCGGCCGCGATGTGCGCGGGGTCGCCCGGGGGCAGTTCGCCGAGCTCTTGGGCTGCGGCCACCCGCTCGCTCAGCCTGTCGCGGCTTTGGGCGTATTTGCGGGCGTAGTCGGTGCTCAGGGCGGGGTCGGAGAGCGCGGCGTCCCAGGAGGAGACCCAGATTCGGTTGCTGTCGGTGGCCGCGGGAGTCAGCGGCAGGATGTCGAGCAGTGCGGCCCTGAGGGCGGCCAGACCTTTGCCCGCTTGGCGGCGGGGGCGGGCGACGGTGCGCTCTTCGAGCAGGTCGAGTGCGTACTCCACCAAGGCGTGTTTGGTGGGGAAGTAGTGCGTGAGCAGGCCGGTGGTCGCGCCGAGTTCGGCGGCGACGGCGCGCAGGGTCAGACCGGCGAAGCCGCGTGTGGCCATCACTTTCCAGACGGCTTCGGAGACGTCGCGTCGGCGGGCCTCGTGGTCTCCCTTGGTGCGTGGCATGCCGCCACGGTACATTGCCGTAACGCTTGTTATGTGAATGGGGAGGCCGCTCATGTTCTCGCTGCCGCTTGGCGACGGTGCTCGCCTTGGTCCGCTGGAGGTCTGGCATGCCGAGGAGTTCGCCGACCATCTGGACCGGGCTCGCGAGCACATTCGCCCCTGGGTCGGGCCCACGTTCGTCACCGACGATGTGGACGGGGCGCGGGCCACGCTCAAGCGGTACGCCAAGGCCCAGGCCGACGACGGCGCCCGGCTGTACGGCATCTGGCGGGACGGAGCGCTGGCCGGCGGCGTGATGTTCACCGATTTCAATGCCCCTTTCGGTGGGTGCGAGATCGGCTGCTGGCTGGAGCCGTCCGCCGAGGGCCACGGGCTGGTCACACAGGCGTGCGGCGCCTTGGTGGACTGGGCGTTCACCTCCCGTGGGCTCCACCGGGCCGAGTGGCACTGCCGGGCCGACAACGACCGAAGCTCGGCGGTGGCCAAGCGGCTCGGCATGACGCTGGAGGGCGTGCGACGCGAGGCATGGCCGTACGAGGGCGTGCGCTACGACAAGCAGATCTGGGCGGTCCTCGCTCCCGACTGGCGATCCCTGAGCCGGTGACCGGCGGCGGAGCTACGCCGCCGGTTCGGGGATGCGCCAGGTGATGCGGAACCGCTGGTCCGGCGGAAGCCCGAATCTGCCCACTGGGCCGATCTCCTTGATGAGATAGCCGAAGATCTGATGGTGGGCCTCCTCGGAGAGTTCATGCCAGGTCTCCGGGGTCGCGGTCATGACCTCCCGCATCAAGGACACGTCCGATTCGGCGCGCAGCATCTCGATGCGGTCCTCACGGTCCATGGTCTCGTCGGCATGCATGGCACTGATCGACCGCTGAAGGAGGTTCGGCTCGACCGCCAGGCGCTGGAGTATCCGGTCGCAGCCGTAGCGGAAGGCCGTATGCATTTCGACAGCTTCCTGGTCCGGATAGCGGTAGCCGAAGGGGCTGCCCTCCTCGGCGCCCAGGTAGTCGCCCTTCAGGGTTCGCAGGAGAGCACGCAGAGCAAACTCGGCACCGTTCTCCTCGATGAGACGGACACCGGCCTGAACCCATTCGTCCTCTGAGAACACAGGCTCGTGCGGCACCGCGAGCGAGGGGGCGATCTCAATGGCATTGAACGGGTTGATCATCATGCCGACGACCGCCTCAGCGGTCCACTGCCCGTCATCTGTGCCCCAACCCTGTGACAGCGCCAGTTCCCGGGCCGACTTCATGCCACCCGGTTCTCCCTCCCGCACTGCGCGCCACAGGGGCAGGAACCGCGCCACCTCGGCGGTCGGGTCTCGGGGCGGATCGACGCAGGCGGCGGCGAGCACCGCCACGATCGACTGCACGGTCTCCCAGCGCGGGACGTTCAGGCCCTTGAGGGTCGTACGGACGCCCTCATGGCTGACGACCGCCGGGTGGTCGCCTTCAGCGATCAGGGCGCTCACCTTTCGCATGCCGGGGCGGCCTGCCGCCCGGTGGAGCTCTTCCAGGGCGCGTACCAGCTCCTGGTGGGCTTCGTTCGGAAGAGAAACGGTGTCGGTGGTCACGAAACCACAGATCCCTTCGGCCTTTCAGGTGGCGGCCCGGAAGGCCGTCAGATAGTGCCAAGAGCGTAGAAGTCGCAGGCAAAGTGCCACATGCCAGATTTCGCCAACTTCCCCGTCCCGGGCGTCAAACGATGACAAGCAATCCGAGAGGGCCCCGAGCATGGAGACAGCGCCGTGAGCGAACCGGCGCAGTTTTCCGAGGAGTTGCCCCCGTGCACATCCCTAAATATGCCTATGCCATGATCCGGTCCGCACTGCCGACTGTCCCCACCTCCCGCCAGGTGGGGGCGCTGGATTGCTGCCTCTGCGACAAGCCCTTTGACGATCGGCCGCCCGTACCGCTCGGGCCGACTCCCGAGTCGGGACTGTTCGGCTGCCATCCCTGTCTGACCCGTTTGGTCGCCCGGGCGCGGCGGGCCCGTGACGCCGCGCTGACCCAGGACGCCGAGCGGGCCCGGACGGAGTCCGAGGCATGGCTGCCGGTGCGTGAGCGGCATCTCGCCCGGCTCGACAGTGCGCGGCAGGCCGCGGAGGCCGTGGCCGGGCTGGCCCGGGACGGTGACACCGAGCCGCTGCGGGTCGCCTGGCTGCTGGTCTCGCTTGAGTCGGCGTACGCCTGGGTCCCGGAGGCGCCGGAGCCACCCACCTCTGCGGGGCGCGAGGACCCGGAGCTGAAGGACGAGGCGTTCCGGCTCGACCTGGCGATGATCACAGCGCGGGAGGCGGTGGCGGAGCGGCTCGCCTATCACCTCATCAACGAGGCGCAGCCCGAGGAACCGGAGATGTGCGAGGAGCTCGAGTGCCTGGAAGGCTGCTCGGGACGCCATGACTCCTCACACATCGACTGCGGACCGGACGCCGTCTTCGAGGATCTGGCGAATCACGGAATCACCGTGGAGCAGCCGGAGCCCGAACCCCTGCCGCCTCGGCTCGCGGCTCTCTTGGGAAGGACCGAGGCCGAGGAGAAGCACGCGCTGCTCACGGGCATCGAGGAGCAGGCGCCCGTTGTCCTGGCACATTTCGGCATCGACGCCGACGACACGGATGCCCTGGTGAGCGCGGCGGCGGTCGGGCTGGTGGCCGACGCCTGGCGCGAGGGGCCGCTGGACGTGATCCACGCGGCCGACGACGGGCCAAGCGACGGGGAGATCTTCGCCCAGAGCGTCGATCTGTACCACAGGGCCCGCGCCGCGCTGGTGGCCGCGCGGGACGACGGGCCCGAGGCGCTGCTCGCGTTCGTGGCCGTCGCCTCGGACGCGAACCTTCCGTGGGCCGGCGGTTCGCGCTTCGCGCTGCGGATGGTGTCCGAATCCGTGGCGGAGCTTGTCCAGCACGTCGACGACCGGGTCTGGTTCACCGCGGAAGTGATACGTGAACAGGGCTGGCGCGCGGGGCTGCTGCACAGAGCCACTTCGGCCGCGTTCAAGGTTCCTACCCACTTCGGTATGCCGGGCTGGCCCGGCGCTGTCGCCTCGGCAATGGAGCGTCTCGCCGTGCTGGACAGGTCGGGCGCCCCCGAGGCGCTGACAGACCTCGCGGCGGTGGAAGCCGCGTTGCTCGAAGCGCCCGACCGGCTGGGAGCAGACGCCCTCGACTGGATCTCCCGCCAGGCCCTGCTCAGCTAGCGCGCCACCCGGGCCCGCCCGTTCGCCGACGGGCCTGGGGTCGGGAGCCCCCTCATACCAGGGCATAACTTCATTGCATCCGGCTCGCGGAGAGTCGGTGGGCGGCGTTTTCCCGCGGGCCCCGGCACCCGAGGAAGCCGCACATGGGCGTGGTTCCGCCCAACTCCGCACACTCACATCAGCGGCTCACCAGGTATGTGACCTGAAGTGCCGGCCGGGGTGGCGCGAGGTGTCGACATGCCCAGAAGCACTGGCAAAATACTGGCCTGCACCCCTGTGCGGTTGCCCGAGCGCGGCGGGGCGGCCCAGCAGAAGGCAGAGGCCACCCGGTGAAGTGGGACGAAGTGACCCTCGTCATCCTCGCCGCGTTCGGCTGCGTCACGCTACTGCTGACGCAGATCAGCGAGGTGCTCTCAAAGCTGCCACACATCATCCGCGCGTGGCGGCAGGTCCGGCACGAACTGCGCGATGGCACCGATCCCGGCTCTCGGGATCACTCAACAAGGGGCACCGCCCCGGGCACCTCTGCGGTCGACCCGGGCGATGGGGACCGTACATCCAGCGAGCCATGACGAGGGCGGGACCCGAAGGCCCCGCCCAAACCGCGAGAAACCCCGGCTCAGGGCCACACCAGGCAATAGGGCTGATGTCCCGCCTCGTGCAGCCGGTGCGAGAAGTCCTGCCATTCGTGCAGCAGCCGGTAGACCGTGAAGGCGTCGCGGGGGCCGCCGCGGTCGGGGACGGTGGACCAGATGAAGGCGGCGGCGCCGACGGCCTCCTCGCCGACGCCGCGGAGCGGGTCGACGGCGGTCATGGGGAGCTTGACCACGGCGTAGTCGGGGTGGAGGACGACGAGTTCGAGCGGGGGCACCTTGTGGAGGGGGACGCCTTCGATGCCGGTGAGGACCATCGCGGCCACCGTCTCCGGCTTGATCTTGGTGAACATGCCATGGCCGAGCTCGTCGCCGCCGAGCTCCTCGGGACGCATGGAGATGGGGACCCGGGCCGCGGTCGCGCCGTCGGGCGCGCCGAAGTACTTGTACGTCACCCCCATACGCCCGCTCCCGCTTCTGCGTGCGCCGCTTGCGTCGTCCCCGCGGCGCCTATGGCGTCCAGGGCGGGCGCGCTCGGGACCTCGATCGTCGGTCCCTTCACCCAGTTCGCCACCGCGATGCATATCTCCACCCGACCACTCGCGGCACCTGCCGCGCAACCCGATCATCGTGTCAGAGACCTCCCCCGCGCCAGTCGTGTGAAACGCCCGGCGGCAGTTCTTAGTCAGCCTCTGACAACATGGCATGCGTGAGCTATCCGTACGCAGCACCAGTTTCGCAGACGCTTTTCGACCGCGCGGCCGTCGTGACGCCCGGCGGCGTGAATTCTCCGGTGCGGGCGTTCCGCGCCGTGGGTGGTACGCCCCGCTTCATGGTGTCCGGTGCCGGTCCGTACCTCACCGATGCCGACGGACGGGAGTACGTCGACCTCGTCTGCTCGTGGGGGCCGATGATCCTCGGCCATGCGCACCCCGAGGTGACGGCGGCGGTGCAGGCGGCCGTGGTGCGGGGGACCTCGTTCGGGACGCCGGGGGAGGGGGAGGTCGCGCTCGCCGAGGAGATCGTGGCGCGGGTCGGGCCCGTGGACCAGGTGCGCCTGGTCTCCTCGGGGACCGAGGCGACGATGTCGGCGATCCGGCTGGCGCGTGGGTTCACCGGGCGGGCGAAGGTGATCAAGTTCGCGGGCTGCTACCACGGGCATGTGGACGCGCTGCTCGCCGCGGCGGGGTCCGGGGTGGCCACTTTCGGGCTGCCGGACACGCCGGGGGTGACGGGCGCGCAGGCCGGGGAGACCGTGGTGCTGCCGTACAACGACCTGGACGCGGTGCGGGCGGCCTTCGCCGCGCACCCGGACGACGTCGCGTGTGTGATCACCGAGGCGTCGCCGGGCAACATGGGCGTGGTGCCGCCGCTGCCGGGGTTCAACGCGGGGCTGAAGGAACTGTGCGCCGAGCACGGCGCGCTGTACATCTCCGACGAGGTCATGACCGGTTTCCGGGTCTCGAAGGCCGGCTGGTACGGGATCGACGGCGTGGAGCCCGACCTGATGACCTTCGGCAAGGTCATGGGCGGCGGCTTCCCGGCCGCGGCGTTCGGCGGGCGCGCCGACGTCATGGCGCGGCTCGCCCCGGCCGGCCCGGTCTACCAGGCGGGCACCCTGTCCGGGAACCCGATCGCGACCGCGGCGGGCCTGGCGCAGCTGCGGCTGCTGGACGAGGCGGCGTACGCGGCGGTGGACGCGGCGTCCGCGCGGCTGCGGGCGCTGGTGACGGAGGCGCTGGCCAAGGAGGGGGTCGAGCACCGGGTGCAGGCCGCCGGAAACATGTTCTCGGTGTTCTTCACCGGGGACGAGGTCACCGACTACGAGAAGGCCAGGGCGCAGCAGGCGTACCGGTTCACGGCCTTCTTCCACTCGATGCTGTCCCAGGGCGTCTACCTTCCGCCGTCCGCCTTCGAGTCGTGGTTCCTGTCCACGACGCACGACGAGCGGGCGCTGGAGCGGGTGGCGGAGGCTTTGCCGGGGGCGGCGCGGGCCGCCGCCGAGGCGACTGAATGATGGGCCCTATGACCCCTATGACAAACAGCGACAACGACATCACCGTCGTGCATGTGATGCGGCACGGCGAGGTGGAGAACCCCACGGGTGTGCTGTACGGGCGGCTGCCCGGCTACCACCTCTCGGACCTCGGCCGACAGATGGCCGACCGGGTCGCCGAGCACCTGGCCGAGCGCGACATCACCCATGTCGTGGCCTCGCCGCTGGAGCGGGCGCAGGAGACGGCGGCGCCGATCGCCAAGGCGCACGGTCTGGATGTGGGGACCGACCGGCGGCTGATCGAGGCGGCGAACGTCTTCCAGGGGAAGACGTTCGGCGTGGGCGACGGCGCGCTGCGCCGGCCGGCCAACTGGAAGTACCTGACCAACCCCTTTCGCCCCTCCTGGGGCGAGCCCTACATCGACCAGGTTGTGCGGATGATGGCGGCCATCGGGGTGGCGCGGGACGCCGCGCGCGGGCACGAGGCGGTCTGCGTCAGCCATCAGCTGCCGATCTGGATAGTGCGCAGCTTCGTGGAGCGGCGGCGGCTGTGGCACGACCCGCGCAAGCGGCAGTGCACCCTGGCCAGCCTCACCAGCTTCACCTACCGCGGCGACAACATCGTCTCGGTCGGCTACAGCGAACCGGCGCGCGATCTGGTCCCGGCGCATCTGCTCGCGGGCGCCAGGCCCGTGAAGGGGGCCTCCAAGGGCTACGGCGCATGACCGGCGGCGCATGACCGGCGTGTACACGGCCGATATGTAATGGAACGGAAACAGCGCGTCGACGTTTCGATTCGGTGGCGCTGATTCGGAACCTCGGTATTCGCATCGCCATCTCAACGGGCGTCCGCAGGACCTGGCGGACCCCGGAAGCCGGTCACGGCGAGAGCGAATTGAGGACACGATGCGGGAGATCAGCCGGAGGGGGATTCTCGGTCTGGGAGCGGGGGCGGCGGCGTCGCTGGCCGTCGCCGGCTGCTCCTCGTCGTCGGGATCCGGATTCACCCCCAAGCCGGGCAGGACGACGCAGGCGCGGCCGAAGCCGATCGGCGACGGCTCCACCGCGCACACCGGGAAGCAGCCGAACCAGCCGGCCGCGCCGGAGCGGCTGGAGCCGGGCCAGAAGCCGCCGCAGTTCGTGGTCTTCTCCTGGGACGGGGCGGGGGAGGTCGGCAACGGCCTCTTCCCGAGGTTCCGCAAGCTCGCCAAGGACCACGGCGCGGCCATGACCTTCTTCCTCTCCGGTCTCTACTGCCTGCCGGAGTCGAAGAAGAGGCTGTACCAGCCGCCGAACAACCCGGTCGGCGCCTCCGACATCGGCTATCTCACCGACGACCACGTCCGGATGACTTTGCAGAACGTGCGCGAGGCATGGCTGGAGGGCCATGAGATAGGCACCCACTTCAACGGTCACTTCTGCGCCGGAAGCGGCTCGGTCGGCAACTGGACGCCCGCCCAGTGGCGGTCGGAGATCGACCAGGCTGTGTCGTTTGTCACAAAGTGGCGGACGAACACCGGCTTCAAGGACCTCGACCCGCTGCCCTTCGACTACAGCAAGGAACTCGTCGGCGGCCGCACCCCGTGTCTGCTCGGCCAGGACAACCTGCTGCCGACCGCCAAGGAGCTCGGCTGGCGCTATGACGCGAGCTCGCCCGGCGGGCGTCAGGTGTGGCCGACGAAGAAGCTGGGCATCTGGGACTTCCCGCTGCAGCAAATACCGTTCCCCGGGCATTCCTTCGAGGTCCTGTCGATGGACTACAACATTCTGGCCAACCAGTCCCGGAATTCGACGAATGCCCCGCCGGCCAACTACCCGGGCTGGCGCCAGCAGGCGACCCAGGCATACATCTCCGGATTCCAGCGGGCCTACGAGAGCAACCGCGCCCCCTTCTTCATCGGCAATCACTTCGAAAAGTGGAACGGCGGCATTTACATGGACGCCGTCGAAGCGGCGATCAAGCACATCGCCGACGAAAAGCACAAGGACGTCCGGCTGGTTTCCTTCCGGCAGCTCACGGACTGGATGGACGCCCAGGACCCCAAGGTCCTCGCGCATCTGCAGGGGTTCGGCGTGGGCCAGCAGTGGAGCGCCGCCGCCTGACCGGGCGGCCCGGCCGACCGGGCCGAAGGCAGGGCCGAGAAGGCGCGGAGCGGGCGCCGGGACGCTGCCGGGGCGGTGCCGAGGGGGGCGCCGAAGATCCGCGAAAGGCGCATGCGAAACTTTTCACATGAGTGCCCGCCGCGCCCCTCGGCGCCTCGCGATCCGCCCTCGCGCAACCGTGCTGGCCACCGGCGCCGCGGTAGCCGCGCTGACCCTGTCCGCCTGTGGAGCGGGCGGCACCTCGGGCGGCTCCAGCGACACCAAGTTCATCCAGGGCAAGGGCGGCGTGGACACCGTCGCCAAGAGCGACCGCAAGCACGCCCCCGAGCTGACCGGCAAGACCCTCGACGGCGACAAGCTCGATCTCGCCGACTACAAGGGCAAGATCGTCGTGGTCAACGTCTGGGGCTCGTGGTGCACGCCGTGCCGGGCCGAGGCGCCCAACCTCGTCAAGGTCGCGAAGGACACCGAGGCGGACGGGGTGCAGTTCGTCGGGATCAACACCCGTGACCCGGACCCCGCCAACGCGATTCAGTTCGAGAAGGAATTCAAGGTCGACTATCCGAGCCTGTACGACCCGATCGGCAAGCTCATGCTGCGCTTCCCCAAGGGCAGCCTCAATCCTCAGGCCATCCCCACGACCATCGTCCTGGACCGGGAAGGCCGCATCGCGGCGCGCGCGCTCACCCCGCTCAGCGAGGAGAGCCTGCGCGAGATGCTCAAACCGCTGATCGAGGAGAAGTGACGCCGTGAGCATTCTGGCCGCGGCCGTCCCTGGCGCCAATGAGACCGTCCTGACCGGGGCGCTGCTGGTGGCGCTCCCGGTCGCCGTCTTCGGTGGCCTCGTCTCCTTCTTCTCTCCCTGCGTCCTACCGCTGGTGCCCGGCTATATGTCGTATGTCACAGGCGTCACCGGTACGGATCTGGGCGAGGCCAAGCGCGGCCGGATGCTGGCCGGCGCCTCCCTCTTCGTACTCGGCTTCACCGCCGTCTTCGTCTCCGCCGGCGCGCTCTTCGGCAACTTCGGCTGGACGCTGCAGGAGCACAAGGAAACTCTCTCCAAGGTGCTCGGGGTCATCACGATCGTCATGGGCCTCGCCTTCATGGGGATGCTGAAGGGCTTCGGGCAGCGGGAGTTCCGCTTCCATATGAAGCCCGGGATGGGCCTGGTGGGCGCGCCGCTGCTGGGCGCCCTCTTCGGCGTGGGCTGGACCCCGTGCCTGGGCCCCACCCTCACCGCGGTCAACGCCCTGGCGCTGAACGAGGCGAGCGCGGGGCGCGGTGCCCTGCTGATGGTCGCGTACTGCCTCGGTCTCGGACTGCCGTTCATCGCCGTGGCCATCGCCTACCGGCGCATGCTCGGCGCCTTCAGCTGGGTCAAGCGGCACTACGTCTGGGTGATGCGGATCGGCGGCGGCATGCTGGTCGCTCTCGGGGTGCTGCTCCTCACAGGTGTCTGGGACAGCATGATGGGCGACATGCAGGCCTGGGCCTTGCGCTTCAACGTTGGGATCTGATCGATGTCCACCACCGATACCGACACCGCCACGGGGAGCGACCCCACGGGCAAGGCAGCCGAGGACAAGGCCGCCACATCCGCCGACGAGCGCGACCTCGACGCGGCGGGGGCGCAGCTGTCCACGGCTCCCGCCGAGGAGATCAGCGTCCCCTCGATGGGGCCGATCGGCTGGGCCCGGTGGTTCTGGCGGCAGCTGACCTCGATGCGGGTGGCGCTGCTGCTGCTCTTCCTGCTGTCGCTCGGTGCGATCCCCGGCTCGCTGGTCCCGCAGACGGGCATCGACCCGGTCAAGGTGGAGAACTTCAAGCAGCGGCATGAAACGCTCGCGCCGGTCTACGAGAAGCTGGGGCTCTTCCACGTCTACAGCTCGGTGTGGTTCTCCGCGATCTACATCCTCCTGTTCGTCTCGCTGATCGGCTGTATCGTCCCGCGCACCTGGCAGTTCATCGGCCAGCTGCGCAGCCGTCCGCCGGGCGCCCCGCGCCGGCTGACCCGGCTGCCCGCGTACACCACCTGGCGGACCGAGGCCGAGCCGGAGCGGGTGCTGGAGACCGCCCAGCGGATCATGAAGCGGCGCCGCTTCCGGACCCATACGGTCGGTGGCGCGGTGGCCTCCGAGAAGGGCTATCTGCGCGAGGCCGGCAACCTCCTGTTCCATATCGCGCTGATCGTGATGCTGGTGGCCTTCGCCGTCGGGCAGCTGTACAAGGCCGAGGGCGGCAAGCTGATCGTCGAGGGCGACGGCTTCGCCAACAATCTGACGCAGTACGACGACTTCAAATCCGGCACCCTCTTCGACAAGAACGACCTCGCTCCCTTCGGCTTCCAGCTGGACCGCTTCACGGCGACCTATGAGCGCAGCGGCCCCCAGAAGCGCACCCCGCGCACCTTCCGCGCCGATGTGACCTACTGGGAGGGTGCGGACGGCAAGGAGCACAAGACCTCGATCAAGGTCAATGAGCCCCTGGAGATCGCGGGTTCCAAGGTCTATCTGCTCGGCCACGGGTATGCCCCGATCGTCACGGTGCGCGACGGACAGGGCAAGATCGCGTTCCGCGGGGCGGTGGCCTCGCTGCCGATCGACGCGGTCAACCTCACCGAGAACGTAGTGATCAAGGTCCCGGACTACCGAGACAAGAACAACAAGAAGGACCAGCTCGGCTTCCAGGGTCAGTTCGTGCCGACCCTCGACCTCAACACGGGCACGATGTTCTCCCAGTTCCCGGCGCTGGACAATCCGGCGCTCATCCTGACCGCCTACCGCGGCAGCCTGGGCGTGGACGCCGGGATCCCGCAGAACGTCTACCAGCTCGACACTTCGCGGATGAAGCAGTTCAAGGAGTCGGACGGGTCGGCCTTCGCGAAGGCGCTCAAGGTGGGCGACACCATGAAGCTGCCGAACGGCGCGGGGACCCTCAAGTTCGAGGGCATCAAGACCTGGGCCACCTTCCAGATCTCCCACCGGCCGGGCAACGACTACGCGCTCGTGGGCGCCGTCGCCGCGCTGATCGGCCTCGCCGCCTCCCTGTTCATCCAGCGCCGCCGGGTGTGGGTCCGCGCGGTGACCGGAGACGACGGCGTCACCGTCGTCGAGATGGCGGGGCTCGGCCGCAGCGAGTCCGCCAAGCTTCCCGAAGAACTCGCCGACCTCGCCGTGGCCCTGCAGTCCGAGGCCCCGCCCGCGCCGGAGCCGGAGCCGAATCCGGATATCGACACCGCACAACCCGCTGATCCTGCCGAAGGAGCGCGCGCGTGAACCTCGCTGCCGAAACCAACGAGAGCCTGGCCCATTTCAGCAATGTGCTGATCTACTCGGCCATGGCGGTCTACACCCTCGCCTTCCTCGCCCATATCGCCGAGTGGGTGTTCGGCAGCCGCAGCGCCGTCGGCCGCACCGCCGCCGCCATCACCGCGGACTCCGCCGCCTCAGCCCCCGCCAAGGTCACCGTGCGGGTCGCCCAGGGCGGCGGCACCGCCGTCCTCGAACGCCCCAAGATCGTCACCCGCTCCGCCGCGGGCACCCGTGACGTCCCCGACGGGCCCGGCGCCGCGGGCGGCACCGAACAGGGCGATCTGTACGGCCGGATCGCCGTCGGCCTCACCGTGCTCGCCTTCCTGATGCACGTCGGCGCCGTGCTCACCCGCGCCCTGTCCGTACAGCGCGCCCCCTGGGGCAACATGTACGAGTTCTCCACGACCTTCGCCATGGTCGCGGTCGGCGCGTATCTCACCCTGCTCGCGCTGAAGAAGAACGTGCGCTGGATCGGGCTCCCCCTCGTCACCACGGTCCTCCTCGACCTCGGTCTCGCTGTCTCTGTCTTGTACACCGCCAGCGACCAGTTGGTTCCCGCCCTCCACTCGTACTGGCTGTGGATCCACGTCAGCTGCGCGATCATCTCCGGCGCCTGCCTCTACCTCGGCGCCGTCTCCACGCTGCTCTACCTCTTCCGCGACCGGTACGAGGAGAAGCTGGCCAAGGGCGAGCAGCCCGGCCGCTTCGCGTCCGTCCTGGAGCGGCTGCCCGCGGCCGGCAGCCTCGACAAGTTCGCGTACCGCATCAACGCCACGATCTTCCCGCTGTGGACCTTCACGATCATCGCGGGCGCCATCTGGGCCGAGGCCGCCTGGGGCCGCTACTGGGGCTGGGACCCCAAGGAGGTCTGGTCCTTCATCACCTGGGTCGCCTACGCCACCTACCTCCACGCCCGCGCCACCGCCGGCTGGAAGGGCCGCAAGGCCGCCTACCTCGCGCTGATCGCGTTCGGCTGCTACCTCTTCAACTACTACGGCGTGAACATCTTCATCAGCGGCAAGCACTCCTACGCCGGAGTCTGAACCGCCGCCGCCCGCAGGGCCGGTTCGCGTGCCCCAGGTCAAGAGCTTGTGACCCGGGTCACGGGAACCGGCCCTCGTCGTTCGGACAGTCCCCGTCGTGGAGAAGAATCTTCGAGCCCGTATTAGGCGATATGGCGTCCGTGCATATATCAGGATTCGGTTTCCAGTGCGCGACATAAGTCAAGTGATAGCGTAGTTGCGTGGTCACGGAACGTGCGTGGGGGAAGCGGCAGTTCGGGCATCGTGCCCGGCTGGCGCTGACGCCTGCGCAGGTCCTGTTCGTGGATGGTCAGGCGCACGTGGCCCGTACCTTGTGGAATCTGCTGCACGACTGGTGGACGATGCTTCCCAGGGACAAGCGTTCCCTCGCGGCGGCGGACGCGGCGATCCGCCAGGCCCGTAAGGAGATCGACTGGCTTGCCCATCTCCCCGCCCAGGCCGTGCTCAAGACATACTTCCGGGCATGGAAGAACTGCTGGGAAGGCCGCGCGGCGGCGCCGGACTTCAAAGCCCGCTTCCGCACCGTGATGTCCGTGGACATCCCTCAGGGCCGGGACCTGTGCATCACCCGGGTGCACCGCCGCTGGGGCATGGTCAACATCCCCAAGGTCGGCCGGGTCAGGTTCCGCTGGACCAAGGATCTGCCCGTGGGAAAGCGCGGCAACGCCGACAACCGGATCACCGGGGCCCGGCTGGTCAAAGACGCGCTCGGCTGGCACATAGCCTTCCGTGTGCAGACCCTCGAACCCGCCCCCGAGCCGCACACCGGCCCCGAAGTCGGCATTGACATGGGCGTCACCGTGCCACTCGCCCTCTCGGACGGCACGACATACGACCACCACGCCTGGCTGACGAAGAAGGAACAGGCCAGGCTGGGCCGGCTGGAGCAGCGGGCCGCGCACCGCAAGAGCTTCCGCAAGCCGGGAGAGCGTACCTCCCGCCGCCTGCGGGCCACCTATGACCAGATCGCGGGAATCCGCGCGAGAGCCAAGCGCAGACACCTGGACTGGCAGCACAAGGCCACCACCGCGATCGCCGTGAAGTACTGCACGGTCGTGGTGGAAGACCTGAACATCACGAACATGGTCAAGAGCGCGAAAGGCACCGTGGAGCGGCCGGGGAAGCATGTCGCCCAGAAGTCCGGCCTCAACCGCGCCATCAACGGCGAGGCCTGGGGCCGCACGGTCGGACTGCTGACGTACAAGACGGCCCGCAACGGCGGCACCCTGCACAAGGTCCCCGCCCCCGGCACCTCCCAGCGCTGCTCGATGTGTGGCATCACCACACCGGGCAGCCGGGAGTCCCAGGCCGTGTTTGTGTGCAAGAACCCCGGCTGCGGCTGGGTGGGCAACGCCGACCACAACGGAGCCCGGAACATCTTGCACCTGTACCGGATGGGCCTCGCGCTCATCCCGGCTGCCGGGAGGGCAGTCGTCAGGCGCGCAGGCCCGCGTCAAGCCCGCCACCGCAAGGTAGGTGGGAATCTCTCGGATTCATCCGGGAGAGCACTTCAAAACCATGCCTACCGCCTGGCCTGATGGCGTCGCCATCAATGCCGTCTACAACGCCCCACGACGCTGCCCGCCGCCACGCCGCCGCTCTGAACCGGCTGCCGCGCCAGGAGGCCGTACGCGACTTCGCCGACGACGTCGCCTCCCGCCCGCCCAGTGATAGCTGGGGAGCCGCGGGCTCTCCTCACGCAGCACGCTCAGACTTGGACCCCGACCCTCCCTCTAGGCCCTATGGGCCTGGGCGGTGCCCACTTCTTCTCCCGCGCTACCTACTGCCGGACGGTCTTACTCCTTCGCGTCCCCCGAACCTTCCTCGTTCTTGCGGCGCAGCTCCTCCTCGCGGCGGCGCAGGTCCGCCTCCCAGTCCTTGAGCAGTTCCTCGTCGTCCTTCTTGTTCTCCTCGCGGAGGGACTTGAGGAATTCGGGGTTGTCGTCAGGGGCCACCCACTGCTGCTGTGGCCCGGCCGCGGAACGGCTGCCGCCGCCAGCGCCCGCGATCGCGGTCCGGTTCTTGCCCGCCACCAGCCAGGCGATCGGGCCGATCAGCACCTCGCCGAAGAGCAGCACGATGATCACCCAGACCACCTTGGGCAGGTGGCGCACTTCCTCTTCGGGGGTGTTGAGGCAGTCGATGAAGGCGTAGATCCACAGCGCCAGGATGAGCAGGAAGGGCAGATACCTGAGCATGATGGCCGGTCCCCGGGGAACGATGGTGGGCCGCACGTGGCCCCATGACGGCTCCAGGGTAGTCCGTACCGGATACTGGAACGCATGGCTTATGACGATCTTCGCTCCTTTCTGCGGGCGCTTGACCGCGAGGGAGACCTCAGGCGCATCAAGGCCGAAGTCGACCCGTACCTGGAGATCGGGGAGATCGTCGACCGGGTGAACAAGTCAGGCGGTCCGGCGCTGCTCTTCGAGAACGTCAAGGGCTCGGCCATGCCGCTGGCGATGAACGTCTACGGCACCGATCGCCGCCTGCTCAAGGCCCTTGGGCTCGCCTCGTACGACGAGATCGGCGAGAAGATCGGCGGGCTGGTCAAGCCGGAGCTGCCGCAGGGCTTCGGCGGGCTGCGCGAGGCGTTCGGGAAGCTCGGCGCCGTGGCGCATGTGCCGCCGAAGAAGGTGAAGGACGCGCCCGTGCAGGAGGTGGTGCTCACGGGCGACGACGTCGACCTGGAGGCGCTGCCCGCGCTGTTCACCTGGCCCGAGGACGGCGGGTCCTTCTTCAACCTCGGCCTGACCCACACCAAGCACCCCGAGACCGGGGCCCGGAATCTGGGCCTGTACCGGCTGCAGCGCCATGACCGCCGCACCATCGGGATGCACTGGCAGATCCACAAGGACAGCCGCAACCACTACCAAGTGGCCGCCAGGCGCGGGGAGAAGCTGCCGGTGGCCATCGCCTTCGGCGCGCCGCCCGCCGTGACGTACGCCGCGACGGCCCCGCTGCCCGGCGACATCGACGAATACCTCCTCGCGGGCTTCGTCCAGGGCAAGCGGGTCGAGATGGTCGACTGCAAGACGGTGCCCCTTCAGGTCCCGGCCCACGCCGAGGTGGTCATCGAGGGCTGGCTGGAGCCCGGGAAGATGCTGCCCGAGGGGCCGTTCGGCGACCACACCGGCTTCTACACCCCTCAGGAGCCCTTCCCGGCGCTCACCATCGACTGTGTGACGATGCGGCAGCGCCCGCTGCTCCAGTCGATCGTGGTGGGCCGTCCGCCGACCGAGGACGGGCCGCTGGGGCGGGCGACGGAGCGGTTCTTCCTCCCGCTGCTCAAGATCATCATCCCGGACATCGTGGACTACCACCTCCCGGAGTCGGGCGGCTTCCACAACTGTGCGATCGTCTCCATCGAGAAGAAGTACCCGAAACACGCACAGAAGGTGATGCACGCCATCTGGGGTGCGCACATGATGTCGCTGACCAAGCTGATCGTCGTGGTCGACGCCGACTGCGATGTCCACGATCTGCACGAGGTGTCCTGGCGGGCGCTGGGCAACACCGACTACGCCCGCGACCTGACCGTCGCCGAGGGTCCGGTCGACCATCTCGACCACGCCTCGTACCAGCAGTTCTGGGGCGGCAAGGCGGGCATCGACGCCACGGCGAAGTGGCCCGAGGAGGGCTACACGCGGGACGGCGGCTGGCCGCGGATGGTCGAGTCCGACCCCGAGACGGCCGATCGGGTGACACGGCGATGGAAGGAGTACGGGCTGTGACAGGCGCGGCGAGAACGGAGGCGGGCGGCGCGGGCACGCCCCTTGCTGGGGTGGCCCGATGAGCGCCGACTCCGCGACCCCCGGCATCCTCGGCCCGGGGGCCGCGCCGCCCGGCCGCGTCCGCGCCTTTCTGCGGCTGGTGATGATCGAGCACTCGGTCTTCGCGCTGCCCTTCGCCTACATCGCCTCGCTGACCGCGATGCAGCTGTGGGACGGCACGGTCCACTGGCTGCGGCTGCTGCTGGTGACGGTCGCCATGGTGGGGCTGCGCACCTTCGCCATGGCCTGCAACCGGATCATCGACCGGGAGATCGACGCCCGCAATCCGCGCACCGCGGGGCGTGAGCTGGTCACCGGCGCCGTGCCGGTGCGCTCCGCCTGGATCGGCGCGCTGGTCGCGCTCGCCGTCTTCCTCGGCGCGGCCGCGCTGCTGAACCCGCTGTGTCTGGCCCTGGCGCCGGTCGCGGTGGTCCCGATGGTGGTCTATCCGTACGGGAAGCGTTTTACGGACTTCCCGCACGCCATCCTCGGCCTCGCCCAGGCGATGGGCCCGGTCGGGGCATGGATTGCGGTCACGGGGGAGTGGTCCTGGGACGCGGTGATCCTCGGCCTCGCGGTCGGCATCTGGATCGGCGGCTTCGATCTGATCTACGCCTGCCAGGACGTGGCCGCCGACCGGGCCCACGGGGTGAAGTCGGTGCCGGCCCGCTTCGGCATCGCGGGGGCGCTGTACGGGGCGCGCGTCTGTCACGTCGTCACCACGCTGCTGCTGGGCTGGTATGGGCTGGCCACCGACGCCGGGTTCTTCTTCTGGCTCGGTCTGCTGATCGTGGCGGCGGCCTTCTGGTACGAGCACTCGGTCGTGCGGCCCGGCGATCTGTCCCGGCTGAACCGCGCCTTCTTCACCGTCAACGGCTTCGTCGGCATCGCGCTGTTCTGCTGTGCGCTGCTCGACCTGCTGGTGCGGGGACTGAGCCCATGAGGCCCGTTGGTTAGGCTCGTCGTGTGGAGCCGCCGCACGAGCCGTACAGGCCGCACAGACAGCCGTACGGACCGCACGAAGAAGTGAGCCGGCGCCGGCCCTGGGTGGTCGGTGTCTCCGGCGCGTCCGGGACGCCGTACGCCGCCTCCGTACTGCGCGCGCTGCTGTCCGCGAGGGAGGCCGTCGACCTGGTGGTCAGCCGGGCCTCGCGGCTGACGCTGCTGGACGAGACGGGCATCTCCTTCCGGGACGCGCACTGGCGCCAGGACCTCGGCCGCTGGCTGGCGCGCGGCGCGGACGGCACGCCCGACGCGTTCGAACCACGAGTGGAGACGGCGGACGTACGCCACTGGGCGGCCGGGGACCTGGCCGCGGGCCCGTCCTCCGGCAGCTACGACGTCAAGGGGATGCTGATCGTCCCGGCGAGCACCGCGTGTGTGGCGGGGGTGGCGCTGGGCCTGTCCAAGGACCTGCTGCAGCGGTCGGCGAGCGTCAACCTCAAGGAGCGGCGCCCGCTCGTGGTCGCGGTGCGGGAGGCGCCGCTGAGCGGACAGACCCTCAGACACCTGGTCGCGCTGGACGAGGCGGGCGCGGTCGTGGTGCCCGCCTCACCCGCGTTCTACGCGGGGGCGACCCGTATCCAGGATCTGGTGGACTTCGTGGCGGGTCGGGTGCTGGACGCGGCGGGGGTGCCGCACAAGCTGTACCGCCGCTGGGAGGGGGAACTCCGGGGAGGGGCCGGGGACGAGTAGCGGGGGCCGTACCGCCATGGCGCTTCGCCTGAGTGGCCCGCCCGCGTGGCCCGCCCGCACAGGCCGCAGGGTCTTCAGGGTCTAGAAGGCAAGATGCCCTCTGTACCTTAGTTTATGCGTGTAAACTTGCTGTATCTCTGAATAATGGAAGGCGCACGGCATATGGACGCGGTGGATAGGCAGCTCATCCAGGCCCTGCGGGAGAACGGGAGGGCGTCGTACGCGGAGCTCGGCCGGCTCGTCGGCCTTTCCGGACCCAGCGTCACGGACCGGATCAACCGCCTGGAGGCGGCCGGAGTGATCACCGGCTACCGCGCGACCGTCGACGCCGCGTCCCTGGGCCTCGGGGTGACCGCCCTCATCGGCATTCAGCTCTCCGACGCCGCCGACCACGAGGAGGTGGCGGGGCGGCTGCGCGAGCTGGCCGAGATCGAGGACTGCTGGTTCATCGCGGGCGACGACTCGTACATGCTCAAGGTGCGCGCCTCGGATGTGGACGGGCTCGAGCGGACCATCCGGCGGCTGTCCGGGACCAAGGGCGTCGCCCGTACGCGTACCACGATCGTGCTGTCCACGAAGTGGGAGAACCGGGTCGGCGAATTGCCCGACGACGTCAAGGCGTAGTCTCAGGAAGGCCACTTAAAGCAAAGGCCTACATAAGCAGACGTATTGCAGACGTATGGGAGGCGGCCGCATGACTGCGTCTATCCAAGATGCGGGTCTCAAGCGCGAACTGGAAGAGAAGGTCCGCGCCGGAGAGCGGCTGTCACGCGAGGACGGCATCGCGCTGTATGAAAGCGATGACCTGGCCTGGCTCGGCGGGCTGGCCCATGAGGTGCGCACCCGCAAGAACGGTGACGTGGTTCACTTCAACGTCAACCGCCACCTCAACATGACCAATGTGTGCACCGCCTCGTGTGCGTACTGCTCCTTCCAGCGCAAGCCGGGCGAGAAGGACGCGTACACCATGCGCATCGAGGAGGCCGTCCGCCTCGCCAAGGCGATGGAGAACGAGAACCTCACCGAGCTGCACATCGTCAACGGTCTGCACCCCACCCTCCCCTGGCGCTACTACCCGCGGTCGCTGAAGGCGCTCAAAGAAGCCCTTCCGCAGGTGTCCCTGAAGGCCTTCACCGCCACCGAGATCCACCACTTCGAGAAGATCTCCGGGCTGCCGGCCTCGGAAATCCTCGACGAGCTGATCGACGCCGGCCTGGAGTCGCTGACCGGCGGCGGCGCGGAGATCTTCGACTGGGAGGTCCGGCAGCACATCGTCGACCACGAGACCCACTGGGAGGACTGGTCGCGGATTCACCGGCTGGCGCATGAGAAGGGCCTCAAGACCCCGTGCACCATGCTGTACGGGCATGTTGAGGAGCCCCGGCACCGGGTGGACCATGTGCTGCGGCTGCGCGAGCTCCAGGACGAGACCGGCGGTTTCCAGGTCTTCATCCCGCTGCGCTACCAGCACGACTTCGTGGACATGAAGGACGGCAAGGTCCGCAACCGGCTGCAGGCCAGGACCACCATGGCCACCGGCGCGGAGGCGCTGAAGACCTTCGCGGTCTCGCGGCTGCTGTTCGACAACGTCCCCCATGTGAAGGTCTTCTGGGTGATGCACGGCGTACGGACCGCGCAGCTCGCGCTCAACCACGGCGCGGACGACATGGACGGCTCGGTCGTCGAGTACAAGATCACCCACGACGCGGACAACTACGGCACGCCGAACAAGCTGACCCGGGACGATCTGCTGGAGCTGATCCGGGACGCGGGCTTCCGCCCGGTGGAGCGGAACACCCGCTACGAGATCATCCGCGAGTACGAGGGGCCGGACCCGGCCCGGCGCGAGGCGCCGCAGCCCATGCGCGCCTGACGCCACCGGCGCCCGCCCACGCCCGCCCGTACCCGTGCCCGGTGGTGTCTGACGGCCGCCGGGGCGGGTACCCGCCTAGCCATGGCCGCCGCTCGAGGGTCCGCCGGGAAGGCCGCCGCCGAGGCGGCGCACGACCCTGAGGACGCGTACACCGCCGAGCCCTTCGTGCCGCGCGGCGCCGACCTCGCCGCGCTGCGCGAGGCGGCCGCGGCGTGCCGCGGCTGCCCGCTGCACCGCGAGGCCACCCAGACCGTCTTCGGCGCGGGGGACCCGGGCGCCCGCGTCGTACTGGTCGGGGAGCAGCCCGGCGACCAGGAGGACCGGCAGGGGCGCCCGTTCGTGGGGCCCGCGGGCAAGGTGCTGACGCGGGCGCTGGACGAGGCGGGCATCGACCCCACCGAGACGTACATCACCAACGCCGTCAAGCACTTCAAGTTCGGCCACCTCCCCGGGCGTGGCAAACGGCGCATCCACAAGCCGCCGAGCCTGCGCGAGATCAGCGCCTGCCGGCCGTGGCTGACCGCGGAGCTGTCCCTGATCGACCCCGAGCTGATCGTGGCGCTGGGCGCGACGGCCGGGAAGGCGCTGCTCGGTCCCTCCTTCCGGGTCACCAAGCAGCGCGGGATGCTGCTGCCAGTCCCCGAGGAGGGGGCGCGGGAGTGCGTGGTCGCCACCATCCACCCCTCCGCCGTGCTGCGCGCCGACGACCGGGAGGCGGCCTACCAGGGGCTGGTGTCGGATCTCAGGGTCGTCGCGGAGGCATTGGGGGGGCCGTGATTCACTGGATGGGCAGGACTTCCCAGCAGAAAGAAGACGGCCGTGCCTTTCAAGCCGAGCGCGACGTTCCGCTACACCGCCATGCGCCTGGGGATCTTCGCGGGCTCTTTCCTGGTGATGTGGGCTCTGGTGTACTTCCGGGTGGTGCCCGCCGGGCTCGGCGGCTCCAACCTCTTCTGGGTCGCGCTGCTGGCCCTGGTCGTCTCGGCGCCGCTGAGTTTCGTCCTGCTGCGCAAGCAGCGCGACGAGATGGCGGTGCAGATCTCGGAGCGGGTGGACCGCGCCAAGGAGCGGCTGGCGGCGAACCAGAGCCAGGAAGACGGCGTCTGAGCCACATCTCCGCCCCCGCTCTTCCGTACGGCTTCTGCTTGTAACCCTCCTCACACCTCTTCGGCGTCCCGTCCTCCAGCTCCCGCTGGAAGACGGGACGTTGTTCGTTCGCACTCCCGTGTGTAAAAGCTTGGCTATGGGGAACTCAAAGTCAGGGTGTTAGTGTTCTTGTCATGACGACCGCAGCCGCGCCCCGATTCCCCATGAGCGTCCCGCTCGTGGCGCGCCTGCACATCGATCTCTGCCGCTGCCGGTCGGCAGCCTGTCGCCGCCGCTGACCGCTTCTGACGCCCCAGCGGCCGGAGATCGTACGGACTCCTGGCTCACCCCCGTCCGCTATCTCGTCCCCTGACATTTCCGCCTTTCCCCGCTTTTCCCTGCCTTCGGAGTGTGTCCGTTGTCATCCGTGCCCGACGCGTCGTCCACGTCGTCCTCCATACGCCTGCCCAAGGTGCCGTTCTGGGCGCAGATCCTGCTGGGCCTGGTGCTCGGCGTGGTGCTCGGCTGGGTCGCCCGCAGCGGTGACGTCGACTGGCTGGTCACCACCCTCGACAAGATCGGCTCGATCTTCGTCCAGCTGTTGAAGCTCGCCGTCGCCCCGCTGGTCTTCTTCGCGATCCTGATCTCGATCACCAACCTGCGGAACGTCAACAACGCCGCGCGCCTCGCGACCCGCACCCTGCTGTGGTTCATGGCGACCTCGCTGATCGCGGTCGCCATCGGCCTGACGATCGGTCTGATCACCAACCCCGGCTCCGGCACCGGCCTGACCCCGCAGGACGGCGCCAAGCCCGACCACGCGGGCTCCTGGCTGGACTTCCTCACCGGCATCATCCCGACCGACGTCATCACGCCGTTCACCGAGCTGAACGTCCTGCAGATCGTCTTCATGGCCGCCGTCGCGGGCGTCGCCGCCCTCCAGCTCGGCGAGAAGGCCCAGCCGATCCTCACCCTCAGCCAGGCCATTCTGGAGTTGCTGCAGAAGGCTCTGTGGTGGGTCATCCGCCTCGCCCCGCTGGGCACCCTCGGCCTCATCGGCTACGCCATCGCCGAGTACGGCTGGAACCTCATCGGCAAGTACGCCACCTTCACCGCCGACATCTACGTCGGCTGCGCCCTGGTGATGTTCGGCGTCTACCCGACCCTGCTGGCCACGGTCGCCAAGGTCAACCCGCTGCACTTCTTCAAGGGCGCCTGGCCCGCGATCCAGCTCGCCTTCGTCTCCCGCTCCTCGGTCGGCACCATGCCGGTCACCCAGAAGGTCACCGAGCGCCTGGGCGTCCCCAAGGAGTACGCCTCCTTCGCGGTGCCCTTCGGGTCGACGACGAAGATGGACGGCTGCGCCTCGATCTACCCGGCCATCGCCGCGATCTTCATCGCCCAGATCTTCGATGTGCACCTCGGTTTCGGCGACTACCTGCTGATCGCCTTCGTCTCGGTCATCGGCTCGGCCGCCACGGCCGGCCTCACCGGCGCCACCGTCATGCTGACCCTGACCCTGTCCACGCTCGGCCTCCCGCTGGAGGGCGTCGGCCTCCTCATGGCCATTGACCCGGTCCTGGACATGATGCGCACCGCGACCAACGTCGCAGGCCAGGCCCTGATCCCGGTCCTCGTCTCGGCCCGCGAGAAGATCCTCGACCACCACGCCTACGAGCACGCCTCCGCGTCCCCCCTGGACGACGCGGACGCGGCCGGCGACCGCCAGGTGGTCCCGGCCGCGGCGTAGCAGCCGCCCGTACCCGACGTCGCCCCGCTCCCGCCGTCCTCGGCCGAGAGCGGGGCGGCGTGCTTTTCGCTGCTTTGCCGAAGCGGCAAGAAGGTTCGCGGTTTCGGCAGCCGCGGCGCACGGTGGGCGTATGAGCGAGAACAAGGTTTCTGAAGACAGGATTTCTGAAGAGTTCGATGTCGTGGTGGTCGGAGGGGGTGCCGCCGGGCTGTCGGGGGCGCTGACGCTGGCGCGGGCCCGGCGGTCCGTGGTGGTGATCGACTCCGGTGAGCCGCGCAACGCGCCCGCCGCGGGGGCGCACGGGCTGCTGTCGCGCGACGGTGTGTCGCCGCTGGAGCTGTTGCGGATCGGCCGGGAGGAGGTGGCCGGGTACGGCGGGCAGGTCGTGTCCGATCGGGCGGTCTCCGCCCGGCGGGTGGCGGGCGGCTTTGTCGTCGAGGCCGGGAGCGGTCGCCGCTTCCGGGCGCGTCGGCTGTTGGTGACGACCGGGCTGGTGGATGAGGTGCCGGAGGTGCCGGGGCTGCGGGAGCGGTGGGGGCGGGATGTGCTGCACTGCCCGTACTGCCATGGCTGGGAGGTCCGCGACGCGCCCATCGGCGTGCTCGCCGTCAGCCCGCTCTCCGTGCACCAGGCGTTGCTGTTCCGGCAGTGGTCGGATCGGGTGACGCTGTTTCTGCACACCGGTGCCGAGTTGGCTGAGGACGAGTGGGAGCGGCTGGCCGCGCGGGGGATCGCCGTGGTCGACGGCGAGGTGACGGGTCTCGAGGTGGTGGAGGACCGGCTGGCCGGGGTCCGGTTGGCCTCGGGGCGGCGGGTGCCGGTGGAGGCCCTGGTGGTGGCGACGCGGATGGTGGCGCGCGGCGAGGTCCTGGCGGGCCTCGGGCTGAGCGCGGTGGAGCATCCCATGGGGGTCGGGACGTATGTGCCGTCGGACGCGAGCGGGCTCACCGAGGTGGCCGGGGTGTGGGCGGCGGGGAACGTCACCGACCTGCTGGCCAACGTCCCGGTCGCGCAGGCGGCCGGGTTCCAGGCCGCGGCGGCGATCAACGCCGATCTGGTGGCCGAGGACACCGACGCCGCCGTGGCCCGCCGCAGGTCGGCTGCTGCCTCTGAAGCCGCTTCCGAAGCCGTCTCCGGGGGCGATTTCGGTCCGGCCGGTGAGGCCGAGGTCTGCGCGCGGGTCCTGGGCGAGCGCCGGCACGGTCTCGAACCGCTGCCGCGCTCCCAAGGGCCCGCGCGGCCGTAGGAGTGGCGGTGACCCGTCAGCCCACGCCGTCCTCGGCCAGGACGCGGGCCATGGTGCGCTCGGCCAGGGCCGTGATGGTCACGAAGGGGTTGACGCCGATCGAGCCCGGGATGAGCGAGCCGTCGGTCACGTACAGCTTGTCGTAACCGACGGCCCGGCCGTACGCGTCCGTGGCGCGGCCCAGGACGCAGCCGCCCAGGGGGTGGTAGCAGAAGTCGGCGGCGAAGGCGCGGGTGTCGCCGAAGAGGTCGTAGCGGTAGATGGTGCCGTTGGCGGAGTTGAGGCGGTCGAAGAGGGATTTGGCGGCGGCGACGGAGGGGGCGCTCTGGGTGCCGGTCCAGCTCAGGACGGCGGCGTCCTTGGCCGCGTCGTAGGTGAAGGTGCCGCGCTCGGGGTTCTTGGTGATGGCCAGGTAGAGGCTGGCCCAGGTCTCGGTACCGGCCGGGAGCGGGGCGATCTCGGCAAAGACGGGGTTGGCGGTGTTGGACCAGTCGTCGATCCCCATCACCGGGATCGTCGACTGGTTGGCGCCGGTCGGGTTCCATATGTGGTTGGCGCGGCCGAGCATGACGTTGCCGTTGCCGCCCCAGCCGCGGCCGATCTGCGGGCTCAGGGCGGGCAGGGTGCCGGTCTCGCGGGCGCGCAGCAGGAGCTCGGTGGTGCCGAGGCTGCCCGCGCCGAGGAAGAGTGAGCGGCAGGAGACCTCGTCGGTCGCGACGACCGCACCGGTGTCGTCGAGGCGGTCCACGGTCAGGACGTACGTACCGTCGGCGGCCCTGCGGATGGCACGGGCGCGGCTGAGGGTGCGGATGGTGACGTTCCCCGTGCCAAGGGCCGCCGCGAGATAGGTCTTGTCCAGGCTGCGCTTGCCGAAGTTGTTGCCGTAGATGACCTCCTGGGCGAGGGCGGACTTGGTGGCGGTCCCGGCGGCCTCGCGCTGCATGTAGTCGAAGTCGTACACATTGGGGACGAAGACGGTCTTCAGGCCCGCAGTTTTCGCCTGGTCGCGGGAGACGCGGGCGTACTTGTACCACTCAGTGGACTCGAACCAGGCGGACGGGACGGTGGCGGCGCCGAGCATGCGGTTGGCGAGCGGGAAGTACGTGGCGTACATCGCATCGGCGTCGACCTGGGGCAGCACCTCCTGGAGGTACGCGCGGGACGGGGTGACGGCCATGCCCCCGTTGACGAGCGACCCGCCGCCGACGCCGCGCCCGACGTAGACGGACATGTTGGGGAAGCGGACGCGGTCCAGGACGCCGGGGTAGGGCGTGATGTCCTTGTTGATGACGTCCAGCCACAGGAAGGTGGCCAGCGGCGCCTCGGTTCTGGTCTTGAACCACATGGAGCGCCGGTCGGGCGCGGTCATCGAACAGTAGACCTTGCCGTCGGAGGCCGGGGCGTTCCACAGCCGCCCCATCTCCAGGACCAGGGTCTTCACGCCCGCCTCGCCGAGCCGCAGGGCGGCGACCGCCGCGCCGTAGCCGGAGCCGACGACGACGGCGGGGGCGTATTCGGCGCTCGCCGTGGGGGCGGGGCGGTCGGCGGCGGCCGCCGGGGAGAGGGCTATCCGGGTGAGCCCGAGGGCCGCGGCGCCGCGCAGGGCGGCCAGACCAAGAATATGACGACGCGTCAGATTTGCTGTCATGGCCGCATCATGCGCCGGAGTCCTGGGTTCCGCCCATACCGCTCACGCATGGTCTTTTACAGACCACTCCTGTCACACGCCCACCAAAGGGTCATAGCCGTCTCTTCCGCCCCAGCCGCGTTATGAACGTCGGACGCGTACGGCGTCGGGCGGAGGAGCGATGGCGGTAGAGGCGAGGCGGGCGGAGCAGCGGGAGCCCGAGCGGGAGAGCCGGAACAGAGTCGGCACGGTCATCATCAATTGGCTGACCACGACCGATCACAAGAAGATCGGCAACTTGTACATGGTGACGTCCTTCGTCTTCTTTCTCTTCGCCGGGCTGCTGGCGATGGTGATGCGGGCGGAGCTGGCGCGGCCGGGTACCCAGCTCGTCTCCAATGAGCAGTTCAACCAGGCGTTCACCATGCATGGCACGATCATGATGCTGATGTTCGCGACGCCGCTGTTCGCGGGTTTCACCAACGCCATCATGCCGCTGCAGATCGGCGCCCCGGACGTGGCATTCCCACGGCTGAACATGTTCGCGTACTGGCTCTATCTCTTCGGCTCGCTCATCGCGGTGGCCGGATTCATCACCCCGAACGGGGCCGCCGACTTCGGCTGGTTCGCCTATACCCCGCTGTCGGACAAGGTGCATTCGCCGAATCTGGGCGGCGATATGTGGGTCATGGGGCTCGCCTTCTCCGGGTTCGGCACGATCCTGGGCGCGGTCAACTTCATCACCACGATCATCTGTATGCGCGCCCCGGGGCTGACGATGTTCCGGATGCCGATCTTCACCTGGAACGTCCTGCTCACCAGCGTGCTGGTGATCATGGTTTTCCCGGTGCTGGCCGCGGCCCTTTTCGCGCTGGAGGCGGACCGTAAGTTCGGGGCGCGGGTCTACGATCCATCCAACGGTGGTGCGGTGCTATGGCAGCATCTGTTCTGGTTCTTCGGCCATCCAGAGGTCTATATCATCGCGCTGCCGTTCTTCGGGGTGATCACCGAGATCATTCCGGTGTTCAGCCGCAAGCCGGTATTCGGCTACGCGGGTCTGGTCGCCGCGACCGTCTCCATCGCTGGTCTTTCGGCCACGGTGTGGGCGCACCATATGTTCGTCACCGGAGCGGTGCTGCTGCCGTTCTTCTCCTTCATGTCCTTCCTCATCGCGGTGCCCACCGGGGTGAAGTTCTTCAACTGGATCGGGACGATGTGGAGGGGGTCGCTGTCCTTCGAGACACCGATGCTGTGGTCCATCGGATTCCTCGTCACCTTCCTGTTCGGCGGGCTCACCGGGGTGCTCCTGGCCTCGCCACCCCTCGACTTCCACGTCAGCGACAGCTATTTCGTGGTCGCCCACTTCCATTACGTGGTCTTCGGGACCGTGGTGTTCGCGATGTTCGGCGGATTCTACTTCTGGTGGCCGAAGTTCACCGGAAAAATGCTGGACGAACGGCTCGGAAAAATCCATTACTGGACGCTGTTCACCGGTTTTCACACCACCTTCCTCGTCCAGCACTGGCTCGGCGTCAAGGGAATGCCGCGGCGCTACGCCGACTACCTGGCCGCGGACGGATTCACCGGGCTGAACACCATCTCCACCATCGGCGCGTTTCTGCTCGGCCTGTCCACCCTCCCGTTCCTCTACAACGTCTGGAAGACCGCCAAATACGGGGAGAAGGTGACCGTGGACGACCCCTGGGGATACGGCAGATCGCTGGAGTGGGCGACCTCCTGTCCGCCGCCGCGGCACAACTTCCTCGCCCTCCCCAAGGTCCGCAGCGAATCCCCCGCCTTCGACCTGCACCACCCCGACGTCGCCGAGTCGTTGCAGCGCGAGCGGGCGTAGGCACACGTGCCCGATCCCTATGAGATCGAGTCGGGCATCGCCCGGCTGGAGGGCTATCTGCTGTGCCAGAGCGAGCTCGGCGACGCCCGGGCGGAGGCCGAGGCGTTCGCCGGACGGCTGGCCTGGCTCACCGCCGCCCAGCGCGAGGAGGTGGTCCGGCTGTACACCGAGGAGCGCGTCGAGCTCTCCCGGCGCATGCTGCGCCGCATCGTCGACCGCTGCGAGGAACTGCGCGCCGAGTACACGGCGCGCTACGACGAGCTGCGGCGGCGCCTGGTGTGCCGGTGCGTCGCAGGGATCCTGGTGGCCATGACGGCTCTGGCGGTCGTGGGCGCCGTCGCGCTGTGGGCGGCCCTGGGCGTGACACCATGATCCTGATCTTCCGGAACTGATGTGAGGGGTCTTCACCAGCCTTAGGCTTGACGGCGGCCAGGCGACTGGAGACCCCACGACCGAGGGGTGCCGGGCGGGCAGGGGCGAAGGGGGCGGCCGGCGTGGGCGGGGCGACGAAGAGCAAGCGGATGCCGAGGGCGGTGCGCGAGCAGCAGATGCTCGACGCGGCCGTACAAACCTTCGCGCGGCGCGGCTACAGAAACGCCTCCATGGACGATGTCGCCGAGCAGGCGGGGGTCTCCAAGCCGCTGGTTTATCTGTATCTGAACTCCAAAGACGAGCTGTTCGCGGCGTGCATCCGGCGGGAGGCCGACTCGCTGGTGGCGGCGATACGGGCCGCCGTCGAGCATGACGCGCCCGCCGACCGCCGGCTGTGGAGCGGGCTGTACGGCTTCTTCACGCACACCGCCGAGCACCCGGACGGATGGGCGCTGCTGCACGTCCAGGCCCGTACGCACGGCGATCCCTTCGCGCGGGAGGTCGCCGCGATGCGGGCGGAGATCATCGAGTTCGTCACCCATCTGCTCCGGGCGGCCGTGCGGGAGAACGGATGCGGGGCGGCGCGGACGGGCCGGATGACCGGCGGCGAGGCGGCCGGGCTCGCGTACGCGCTGGTGGGCGCGGCGGAGTCGCTGGCCGAGTGGGCGGGCGACCGGGCGGGCGGAGGGCCTTCGGCCGAGGAGGCGGCGGCCACGCTGATGAACTTCGCCTGGGCGGGGCTTGGCAACCTGCTGCGGGGCGAGCGCTGGTCGCCCGGCGAGCACGTAGGGGCGTAGGGGCGGCGCTCAGCCGATGTGGGCCCTGGCGTACAGCGCCGAGGGGTCCTTGGCCCGGGAGACCGCCGAGGGGTGCGTATGCCGCTGGGCGGTCGGATGCGCGACGCCCTTCTCCCACACCGTGGACATATCGGTGCCGCTGTCCGAACCTCCCTCGGCGGGGGACAGGTCCACCGGGTGGAAGTTGGACGGGGCGGTGTGCCAGCCGTCCGGGGCGAGCCGGGTGGCCAGGACATAGGTCCTGCCCACCTCGAGCGACGGGGCCTCGCCCACCACGATCCGCTGCCGCCGCAGCGGGTCGTCGCCGCCCTCCTGGGCGACCCGTACGCTGCCGCTCACCTCACCCTTGAGGGTTTTGCGCACCTCGACCCGGTAGGTGGTCCACAGCAGCCGGTCGCCGTTCGTACGCCGCAGTCCCTCGCGCGCCGTGACCTTGCCGATGAACACGTCGTCGGCCCAACCGGAGGCGAATTCCGGGGTGTCGAGCCGTACCGCGTAGGTGGGGTGGTAGTGGGTGGTGCCGTACGGGACGGTGAACCACGCGGCCGCGCCGCCGCCGAGGCCCAGGAGGGCCGAGCCGAGCGCGATCGCTTTGGTGCGCGCTCCTGCGCCCGCCCTGCGCTTCGGATGCGCCGTGCGCGCTGCTCCGCTGGGGTGAAGTTCGGTGAGCACAGCGCCGTTCACCCCCAGATGGCCCGGTAGGCCGCGATGTCGTCGGCCGACGGGGTGATGGCGGTGCGGGTGTCGTCGCAGTACATGACCGCGCCGGTGTCGGTGTGGTGCCCCAGCTTGAGCGCATGGCCGAGTTCATGGGTGACCACGCCGTTCTTGGTCTCGGCGGAGTAGTCCTTCAGGAAGTGGTCGTTGAGGACGATGTCGTCGGAGCCGAGGTCGTGGGGCTCCCACAGACCGGACCAGCCGACGTCGCTGCGGTCGACGTCGGTCGCGTCCACATCCGCGTACGCCGTGCCCGTGTCGGGCCGGACGTCGACCTTGCCCAGTGCGTTCCAGGCGGCGCGCGCCCGGTCCCACTCCGCCGTGTACTTGGTGTGCAGATCGTAGGTCAGCTCCGAACCGTCCACGGATCCGGCGGTGTTCGGGGCGTCCTCGCAGGCCGCGAAGGCCGGGGGAGCGGGCAGCCCGGCGCACAGCCCCACCGTCAGCGACGCGGTCGTCAGAACGCGCACAGGGAGACGTACAGGGCGGCGAACAGGGACACGTATGGGAAGACCTGCGGGGAGGCGTATCGCCATGGGCACTTGCCCCTCGTCGGTGTACGGCCCGAGGGCATCACCGTAAACAGGCACCGCCACACGGCGCATTCGCACAGGTCTTCCCGGGGGAATCAAAGGATGGTTACTCTGAAGTAACGTTACTGAGGGGTCAGGAGTCGTCATGCCACAGCGGTCAGCACCTCCCGCGCCCACCCCCGTGCCCGCCCTCACCCCACCCGAACTGCAGTCCGCGGGCGGCCGGATACGGCAGGCCGCCGTCCCCCCGCTCGCCCCGCCCGTCACCCGCGGCAGCCTGGCCGACATCCCCTTCGACAACGCCGCCCAGGCCCCCGCCGACCCCGTCCTCAGCCGGGTGAACCCGGACGGCAGCTGGCGGGACGTCACCGCCGCCGCATTCGCCGCCGAGGTGCTGGCCTGCGCCAAGGGCCTGATCGCGTACGGTCTGCGGCCCGGCGACCGGCTGGCGATCATGGCCCGCACCACCTACGAATGGACGCTGTTCGACTTCGCCGCCTGGGCCGCCGGGCTGGTCACCGTCCCCGTCTACCCCACCTCCTCACAGGCGCAGACGCACTGGATCCTGCGGGACTCGGGCGCCGCCGCCTGCGTCGTCGAGAGCGTGGAGCAGTCGCGGCTGGTCAGCGCCGTACGGCGGGAGCTGCCCGACCTCGCCCACCTGTGGCAGTTCGACGCGGGCGCCGTCGCCAAGCTGGACGCGGCCGGGCGGGCGATCCCGGACGAGGAGGTGGCGCGGCGGCGGGCCGGCCTGGGGCCCGGCGACCTCGCGACCATCGTCTACACCTCGGGCACCACGGGTCGCCCCAAGGGCTGTGCGCTCACCCACGCCAACTTCTTCGCCGAGGTGGACAACGCCATCGAACTGCTCCACCCGGTCTTCAAAACGGTCAGTGACGAGCCCGCCGCCACTCTCCTCTTCCTGCCGCTGTCGCATGTCTTCGGGCGGATGATCGCCGTCGGCTGTCTCCGGGCCCGGGTCCGGCTCGGCCACGCGCCCAGCCTCCGCACCGAGGACCTGCTGGCGGGCCTGGCCGGATTCCGGCCGACCTTCCTGCTGGCCATCCCCTATGTGCTGGAGAAGGTCTACAACAGCGGACGGGCGACGGCCGAGCGGATGGGCCGGGTCGGCGCCTTCGACCGCGCCGCCGGGGTGGCCCGGCGATACGGCGCGGCGCTTGAGGAGGCCCGGCGCGGCGGCAGCCGCCCGGGGCCGGTGCTGCGCGCCGCCCACGCGCTGTACGAACCGCTGGTCTACCGCCGGATCCGGGACGCGCTCGGTGGCAAGGTGCGCTATGTGATCTGCGGCGGCTCCCCGCTCGGCCGCCGCCTCGCCGCCTTCTACGCGGGCGCGGGCATCGAGATCTTCGAGGGCTACGGCCTGACGGAGACGACCGCGGCCGCCACCGTCACACCCCCGCTGCGCCCGCGCCTGGGCACGGTGGGCTGGCCGCTGCCCGGCAGCGCGGTGCGGATCGCGGAGGACGGCGAGGTGCTGCTGCGCGGCGGGCAGGTCTTCTCCGGCTACTGGGACGCGCGGCTGGGGCACGCCGTGCCCGAGGGCGGCCCGGAGACCTGGTACGCCACCGGTGACCTCGGGGCGCTCGACGACGAGGGCTATCTGACCATCACCGGCCGCAAGAAAGAACTGATCGTCACATCGGGCGGTAAGAACGTGGCCCCCGCCCCGCTGGAGGACCGGCTGCGCGCCCATCCGCTGGTCGGTCAGTGCATGGTGGTCGGCGACAACCGCCCCTATGTGACGGCGCTGCTCACCCTGGACCCGGACGGGCTGGCGCACTGGCGACGGATGGCGCAGCGGCAGGGCGTGCCGATCCGCCGGCTGGTCACCGACGAACTGCTGCTCGCGGAGGTCAGGCGCGCCGTGGACGACGCCAATGAGCTGGTCTCGCGCGCCGAGTCGATCCGCCGCTTCGCCGTGCTGCCGGTGTCGTTGACCGAGGAGTCCGGGCATCTGACGCCGTCGCTGAAGCTGCGGCGGGCGGCGGTCGCCCGGGACTTCGCCGAGGAGATCGAGGCGCTGTACGCGGCGAAGAACGCGAAGAACGCGAAGAACGCGAAGAACGCGGATGACACAGAAAACAATGCCGGTATCTGAGGTGAATAAACGATTAAGTGAATAGGGGAGATTTCAAGGTCGAAAAGAAGGCAGGAGCCCCGGCCCCCGCCGAAGCGGAAGCCGGGGCTCCTTGGGTACTGCTTACTCAGGCCGCGCTGACGTTCTCCGCCTGCGGGCCCTTCGGGCCCTGGGTGACGTCAAAGGTAACGGCCTGGTTCTCCTCCAGGGAGCGGAAGCCAGACGCGTTGATCGCGGAGTAGTGAACGAAGACATCGGGGCCGCCGCCGTCTTGGGCGATGAAGCCGAAGCCCTTCTCGGCGTTGAACCACTTGACGGTTCCGGTAGCCATAAGCCCTCCTTGGGCCAAAGGGTTGCCCTGCTCCAGAACCTGCAAGAAGTCTGAAAATCTACAAAAGCCCGCGGTTACATGCTCCGCAGGCTTTGTACTGCAAGGAAACCAAACTGCAACTTGCGGCGAGCTTAGCACGCTGCGTGTGCGCGGGGAAAGAGCCGAAGATCACGAATTCGAGGGGTTTCCATGCTCGGCCGATTGGATAGAACCCCAGGTCGGGCGCAAGGTCAGGGCGCGCTGCCCCGGTCCCGCGGCGGCTCCCGCGCGGCCCCCGCCGCCGTCGTCCGCGACGCACGGGGCTAGCCTCCGTATGTGGACAATTCACCGAGTTCCCCCGCCCGGAGTACATACGACGCCACGACCGCCGCAGGCGGTGCCCACCCGCCCTGCCGCCGGACCCGGCCGAGGGTCGGCCACATTCAGTACCTCAACTGTCTGCCCCTCTACTGGGGCCTGGCGACCAGCGGCGCCCTGCTCGACGTCGAGCTCACCAAGGACACTCCGGACGCCCTCAACGACAAGCTGGTCCGCGGCGATCTCGACATCGGCCCGATCAGCCTGGTGGAGTTCCTGCGCAACGCCGACGACCTGGTGGCGCTGCCCGATATCGCGGTCGGCTGCGACGGCCCCGTGATGTCCTGTGTGATCGTCTCACAGCTGCCGCTCGAGCAGCTGGACCGGGCCCGGGTCGCCCTCGGCTCCGCCTCGCGCACCTCCGTACGGCTGGCGCGGCTGCTGCTCGCCGAGCGCTACGGGATCACCCCCGACTACTACACCTGCCCGCCCGACCTCAGCCTGATGATGCAGGAGGCGGAGGCGGCGGTGCTGATCGGCGACGCGGCGCTGCGCGCCAATCTGCACTACGCCCCGAAGCTCGGCCTCCAGGTCCATGACCTCGGGCAGATGTGGAAGGAGTGGACCGGGCTGCCGTTCGTCTTCGCGGTGTGGGCGGCGCGCCGCGAGTACATGGAGCGGGAGCCGGAGATCGTCAGCAAGGTGCACGAGGCGTTTCTCGACTCCCGGGACCTGTCCCTGGTGGAGGTCACCAAGGTCGCCGAGCAGGCGGCGCGCTGGGAGGCGCTGGAGGCGTCGGTCCTGGAGCGCTACTTCACCACCCTCGACTTCAGCCTGGGCGAGCGCCAGTTGGAGGGCATCGCCGAGTTCGCGCGCCGCACCGGCCCGGTGGCCGGCTACCCCGCCGACGTACGGGTGCGCCCGGCGGACCTGGGCTCCCGTGCCGGGTGAACCGGGCGAACCGGGCGAAACGGCCGTCTGACCGCCCTGGAACGGCCGTTCGGCCGCCCTGGGCAGCGGTGTAACGGCTTGGTGCGCGTCGGGTCCCGCTCCCGGCGGTATGTCCGGGGCAGGACCTAAGCTGGAGCGGCGCAGGCAAGGGGGGAGCGACGGGATGGAGCCGCTGGGAGCGGAGGACCCGCAGGTCATCGGCGCATACCGACTGCTCGGCCGGCTCGGCTCGGGCGGTATGGGCCGGGTCTTCGTGGGGCGCAGCGCGGGCGGCCGGACCGTGGCCGTGAAGGTCGTGCACGCACACTTCTCGCTCGACCACGAGTTCCGCGCCCGGTTCCGGCGTGAGGTGGAGGCCGCGCGGCGGGTCGGCGGGGAGTGGACCGCGCCGGTCCTGGACGCCGATCCGGACGCGCGCGTCCCGTGGGTGGCCACGGGCTATGTCGCGGGCCCGTCCCTGAGCCAGGCCATCGCCGACGAGGGGCCGCTGCCCGAGCCGTCCGTACGGGCCCTGGGCGCGGGGCTGGCGGAGGCGCTGGTCGCCGTGCACGCCCTGGGCCTGGTCCACCGCGACGTCAAGCCGTCCAATGTCCTGCTCGCCCTGGACGGCCCGCGCCTGATCGACTTCGGCATAGCGCGGGCCACGCAGGGCACGGTGTCCCTGACCTCGACCGGCGCCTCGATCGGCTCGCCCGGCTATATGGCCCCCGAGCAGATCCTGGGCAAGGGCGTGGACGGGGCGGCCGACGTCTTCTCGCTCGGCGCCGTGCTGGCGTACGCGGCGACGGGCGAGCCGCCCTTCCCGGGCGACAGCTCGGCCGCGCTGCTCTACAAGGTGGTCCATGAGGAGGCCCGGCTCGGCCGCGGGCTGACCGGGGAGCTGCGGGACCTGGTCGCCGCCTGCCTGGCCAAGGACCCGTCCGCCCGGCCCACCCCGGAGCGGATCGTCAGCCGCCTCGCCCCGGGCGGGGGCGCCTCGGACCTGGTGCGGCCGGGGTGGCTGCCCGGGCCGCTGGTCGAGCGGGTGAGCCGGCGGGCGGTGGAGCTCCTTGACCTGGACGTGTCGGCGCCCGCCGTCCCCGCGGTCACGCCGGCGGCTCCGTCGACCCCCGGGACCCCGCCCGCCCCGGTGATCCCCACGGCTCCCGGGACCCCGGCGGCGTCGGCGCACACACCCGCCACGCCCCTGGGAGCGTTCGGCCCGCCGGACCCGTCGTACGGCGGCCCGGCCCAGGCCGCCGCGCCGGAGGGCCGGGCTCCCGGCACGCCCGCCCCCGCAGAGGGGCAGCCGGCCGACGGACAGCCGGCCGGGGGACGCAGGTTCGCGCTGTCCGCCGCCATCGGGGGCAGGAAGCGGCCCAAGGCGCTCAGCTGCACGCTGGTGCTGTCGATCGCGGGCGCGCTGGCCGCCGCCACGACGGCGGCCGTCGTGTTCCATGTGCTGCCGGGCACCGGCGGGGGCGAGGACCACAGCGATGTCTCCGCGACCAAGACCCCGGGGCCCAGCGCGACGGATCACAACGGCGACGGTGCCGGCCAGGGCGTGCCCAAGGCGTTCCTCGGGACCTGGAAAGGCGACCTGACGACCGACTCCGGCGCTCCCGGGGGCGAGCTGACCATCACCATCCGCCAGGGAAAGCCGGGGGACAGGGTCGCCAGTGGCAGGGTCGAGCTGTTGGTGCTCCGCTGCGACAGCAGCTGGAAGCTGGTCTCGGCCACCTCGACCACGCTGGTCCTCGACTCGCGGATCAAGAAGGACGAGAGGCAGACGGGCTGCAGCACCGGCTCGTCCGATGAACGGTTCACGCTCGCCTCCAACGGCTCGCTGCGCTACGAGACGGCGGACGAGGAGGGCGGCAACCCGAGCGGCACCCTGCGCAAGGTGAACTGACCAACCGTTCCGGGCCCCGCTGAAGGGCCGCCACGGAGCCGTCGCGGAGCCGTCGCGGAGCCGCTACGGAGTCACCACGCAGGCCGCCGTGGGGCCTCGGCGTGGGGCCGTGAGGGCTGGCGTAGGCTGGGGCAGTCCGTCCGCAACCCGCCGAAAGGGACGCCCCGGTGACCGAGAACGCATCGCTTCAGGCCGTCCTCGACCGCGCCGCCGCCGGGGGCCGTATCACCCCGGAGGAAGCGCTCGACCTGTACCGGTCCGCCCCGCTGCACGCGCTCGGCGCCGCCGCCGACGCGGCCCGCCGCCGCCGCTACGCGGGCGTCGAGCACATCGCGACGTACATCATCGAGCGGAACATCAACTACACCAACGTCTGCGTGACGGCCTGCAAGTTCTGCGCCTTCTACGCCGCGCCCAAGGACACCGCCAAGGGCTGGACCCGCGACCTCGACGACATCCTGCGCCGCTGCGCCGAGACCGTCGAACTCGGCGGCACACAGATCATGTTCCAGGGCGGCCACCACCCGGACTTCGGGGTGGAGTACTACGAGCAGCACTTCTCGGCCATCAAGAAGGAATTCCCGCAGCTGGTGATCCACTCGCTGGGGGCCTCCGAGGTCGAGCACATGGCGCGGATCTCCGGCGTCTCGGCCGAGGAGGCGATCCGCCGCATCCACGACGCCGGCCTGGACTCCTTCGCGGGCGCGGGCGCCGAGCTGCTGCCCGAGCGGCCGCGCAAGGCCATCGCGCCGCTGAAGGAGTCGGGCGAGCGCTGGCTGGAGATCATGGAGACCGCCCATAACCTCGGGGTCGAGTCCACCTCCACGATGCTCATGGGCACCGGCGAGACGAACGCCGAGCGGATCGAGCACATCCGCATGATCCGCGATGTGCAGGACCGTACGGGCGGCTTCCGCGCCTTCATCCCGTACACCTACCAGCCCGAGAACAACCATCTGAAGGGGCAGACGCAGGCGACCATCTTCGAGTACCTGCGGATGCTCGCGATCGCCCGGCTGTTCCTCGACAACGTGGCCCATATCCAGGGTTCCTGGCTGACCGTCGGCAAGGAGGCCGGTCAGCTGTCGCTGCACTACGGGGCGGACGACCTCGGCTCGGTGATGCTGGAGGAGAACGTGGTCTCCTCGGCGGGCGCCCGGCACCGGTCCAACCGGATGGAACTGCTCCACCTCATCCGTACGGCGGGGCGGGTGCCCGCGCAGCGCGCCACCACGTACGAGCACCTGGTCGTGCACGACGACCCGGCGAACGACCCGGTCGACGACCATGTCGTCTCCCATCTGTCGTCGACGGCGATCGAGGGCGGCACCGCCCACCCGGAGCTCAAGCTGATCGACGCCTCTTGAGACGCCTCTTGATACGTCTGCCGATAAACCTCCTGATACGACACTTCTGATGCTCACCCTCCACGCGGCGCCCCTCGTCCGGCTCACCCCCGACGACGCGGCGCCGCTGCGTGACGCCGCCGTCGCGGTCGACGGCGACCGGATCGCGGCGGTCGGGCCGCTGGACGAGCTGCTCCGGGCGTATCCGCGGGCCCGGGTGCGCCACTGGCCCGGCACGCTGGGCCCGGGCCTGGTCCACGACGCGCCGGTGCCCGACGCGCCCAGCCCGCGTGAGCGGATCCACGCGCTGCTGAGGCTGGGCGCGACGGCCGTCGTCGCGGCGCGGGTCACCGACCCCGAGCTGCTGGCGGCCGCGCGGCGGGGCGGCGTCGCCGTCCTGGACCGGCCGCGCCCTTCCGCGCTGGTCAAGACCGGCCGGGCGGACCTCGCGGCCTTCGACGCGGACGGCGAGTGCGTGGCCACGGTGCTGGCCGGCCGGCTGGTGCACCGCCGCCGCTGAACCGCCGCTGAACGACACGGGCGGGGCCCCGCGCGTGGCGTGCCGGCGCCAGGTGAACAATGGGGGCGTGACCCGAGCATCCCTGGACAAGCAGCCGCACGAAGTCGCCGCGATGTTCGACGACGTGGCGGCCAAGTACGACCTCACCAACGACGTGCTGTCGCTCGGGCAGGCCCGGCTGTGGCGCAAGGCCGTGGCGCGGGCCGTCGCCGCGCGCCCCGGTGAGCGCGTGCTCGACCTCGCCGCCGGTACGGGCACCTCCTCGCTGCCGTTCGCCGCCGCCGGCGCGTACGTCGTCCCCTGCGACTTCTCGCTCGGCATGCTCCGGGAGGGCAAGCGGCGCCATCCGCGGCTTCCGCTCACGGCGGGCGACGCGACCCGGCTGCCCTTCGCCGACGGGGTCTTCGACGCCGTCACGATCTCCTTCGGGCTGCGCAACGTCCAGGACACCCAGGCGGCGCTGCGCGAGCTGCTGCGCGTGACCAGGCCCGGCGGGCGCATCGTGATCTGCGAGTTCAGCCACCCCACCTGGCGGCCGCTGCGCACCGTCTACACCGAGTACCTGATGCGCGCCCTGCCGCCGGTCGCGACCGCGGTCAGCAGCAGCCCGGACGCGTACGTCTACCTCGCCGAGTCGATCCGGGCCTGGCCCGACCAGGCCGGGCTGGCCGCGCGGCTGGGCAAGGCGGGCTGGGCGAAGGTCGCCTGGCGCGATCTGACGGGCGGGATCGTGGCGCTCCACCGGGGCGTCAAGCCGTAACCACTGGCGCCGTCAAGCCGTGACCACCGGGGCGTCAAGCCGTAAGCACCGCGGCGCCAAGCCGTAACCACCGCGGCGTCAGGCGATCGCGGCGTCAAGCCGGATGCGCGGCAGGCACGACCAGGGGTGGCCCTCCGTATCCGCCGGAGCACGCCACATAGACTGCAACCGTCCAGTGCCCGGCGCGACCGGCACGCCGTTACCGAGCCTTCGGGAGACCCGCGTGAGCGAGACCGCATCCACGGAGCGGACCGCCGATGTCATCGTCGTCGGCGCCGGGCCCGCCGGCTCCACCACGGCGTACTACCTCGCCAAGGCCGGCCTGGATGTGCTGCTGCTGGAGAAGACGGCGTTCCCGCGCGAGAAGGTGTGCGGCGACGGGCTGACCCCGCGCGCCACCAAGGAGCTCGTCGCCATGGGCATCGACGTCTCCGAGGAGGCGGGCTGGCTGCGCAACCGGGGTCTGCGGATCATCGGCGGCGGGGTGCGTCTCGAGCTCGACTGGCCGGAGCTGGCCTCGTACCCGGACTACGGTCTTGTCCGCAAGCGCGACGACTTCGACGAGCAGCTGGCGCGGCAGGCCCAGAAGGCCGGCGCCCGGCTGCACGAGCGGTGCAACGTGGGAGCCCCGGTCATCGACGACCGTACGGGCAACGTCATCGGCGTCCAGGCCAAGCTCGGCGTGGAGAAGACGCCGGTCACCTTCCACGCCCCGCTGGTGGTCGCCGCGGACGGCAACTCCACCCGGCTCTCACTGGCCATGGGGCTGCACCGGCGCGAGGACCGGCCGATGGGCGTGGCGGTGCGCACGTACTTCACCTCGCCCCGCCACGACGACGACTACCTGGAGTCCTGGCTGGAGTTGTGGGACCGCCGCGGCCCGCAGGACCGGCTGCTGCCCGGCTACGGCTGGATCTTCGGCATGGGCGACGGCACCAGCAATGTCGGCCTCGGGGTGCTCAACACCTCCGGGTCCTTCAAGGAGCTGGACTGGCGCGAGGTGCTCAAGGCGTGGTGCGCCTCGATGCCCGAGGACTGGGGCTACACCCCGGAGAACATGACCGGCCCGATCCGCGGCGCCGCCCTCCCCATGGCCTTCAACCGTCAGCCGCACTACACCCGGGGGCTGCTGCTGGTCGGCGACGCGGGCGGCATGGTCAACCCGTTCAACGGCGAGGGCATCGCCTATGCGATGGAATCCGGCCGGATCGCCTCGGATGTCATCGTCCAGGCCCACGCCCGCGCCACCGCCGCCCGTCGCGAACTGGCCCTCCAGCGCTATCCGAAGGTCATCAAGGACACCTACGGCGGCTACTACACGCTGGGCCGCGCCTTTGTGAAGCTGATCAGCAATCCGACGGTCATGAAGCTGGCGGCCCAGCGCGGTCTGACTCACCCGATGCTGATGCGGTTCACGCTCAAGCTGATGGCCAACCTCACCGACCCGACGGGCGGCGACGCGATGGACCGCATCATCAACGGCCTGGCGAAGGTGGCCCCGAAGGCATAGCGAGGGCGCCGGTTCAAGCCGCTCAGGCGGCCGTCGCCGGATTGGCGCTCGTGATGACGGCGAAGTGCGCGCCGGCCGGGTCGGCCAGCCAGGCCATACGGCCGATGTCCTCGGCCGTCATGGCGGGCATCAGCACCGACGCGCCCAGCTTTTCGGCCCGGGCGACGACCTGGTCGCAGTCCGCCACCTCGAAGTACGGCAGCCACTGCGGGACGTCGTGCCCCTGCTGGAGCGGTGCCATGCCGCCGAAGGAGCCTCCACCGCCGGGCCCGGCGGTGGAGAGCACGGTGTAGGTCCCGCCGGAGAACGACATCTCCTCGGCGGTCCAGGCGAACACCGTGTGGTAGAAGGCGATATCGGCGACCGGGTCGGGGGCGTGCAGCTCCACCCAGCACAACGTGCCCTGCTCGGTGACCGCTTCGAGGCCCTGGGTCTTGCCGGGCTGCCAGACGGCGAACCGGGCGCCGCCGGGGTCGGTGAACTGGGCCATCCGCCCCTCGTCGAAGACGTCGAACGGTTCGGTGCGCACCGTGCCGCCCGCCTCCGCGACCAGCGCGGCGGTGCCCGAGGCGTCGGTGGTGTGGAAGTACGGCGTCCAGGCGGGGCGCGCGCCCTCCTCGTGGAGCGGGCCGAGGGCCGCTATGGTCTTGCGGTCCTTCTTGAAGAAGCCGTAGCCGCCGGCCTCGGGACCGGCCGACTCCGAAGTCCAGCCGAACAGGCCGGTGTAGAAGGCGGCGGCCGTGTCGGTGTCGGGGGTGCCGAGGTCGAGCCAGTTGGGGGCGCCGGGGACGTAGTCGGTGGTGAGCATGTGCGCTCCTTCGGCGGATCCTGGTGAGCCGGGGTCGCCGGGGCCGGATCCTGCGCCGCCGCGGGGCTGCGGCCGCCCTGGCAGTTCTCAGTCTGGCACCGGGCACCGGAGGCCGCCGCTGGGAGGCCGGGGCGGGCCGGGGGCGGGGCCGGCCGGGAGGGCTTCCCGGGCGCCCGCCGGTCGCGAGGCGCCCGGGGCGGTGGTGACATTGAAGGAGAGGGGGCGCCGTGGCGCCGGGCCGCGGTGACACCGGATCGGGCCCGCGGGTCGGTTCCGCCGGCGGTGGGCCGTCAGGAGGACACACCATGACCAAGGCCGCAGACATCATGCACCCGGGCGCGCAGTGGATCCCCAAGTCCCAGACCCTGGACCGTGCGGCTCAGCTGATGCGGGACCTGAACGTCGGGGCGCTGCCGATCGCCGATGAGAACGAGCGGCTGTGCGGCATCCTGACCGACCGCGACATCGTCGTCGGCTGTGTCGCCGAGGGCAAGGACTGCTCCAGGACGACGGCGGGGGAGCTGGCCAAGGGCACGCCGCGCTGGATACCGGCCGATGCGGACGTCAGCGATGTGCTCCGGGAGATGGAGCAGAACAAGATCCGCAGGCTGCCGGTGATCGACAAGAACAAGCGGCTGGTCGGCATCATCAGCGAGGCCGATCTGGCCCACCACCTCACCGAACCCCAGATCGCCGAGTTCGTGGAGAAGGTCTACGCATAGGCCCATGCCTGACGCCGGTACGGAATGAGGCCGCCGCCCCGGACGCCGACTGGCGTACGGGAAGGCGGCCCCATCTCTTGTTCGGCTCGCGCTTCTGGGCTCTCCGCGCTTAGAGGAGGCGGACGGCGCCGGTCGGCGGGTCGTAGCTCAGCGGGCGCTCGACGATGCCGGTGCTCGGGTTCTGGGCGCCGATGAACTTGCCGTCGCCGATGTAGACGCCGACGTGGTACGCGCTGCCCCGGCCGCCCCAGTAGAGCAGGTCGCCGGGCTGGAGGTTGTCCAGCGATACGGCGGTGCCCTGGCTGGACTGGTCCTGCGACACGCGCGGCAGGCTGATGCCGATCTGGTTGAAGGCGGCCTGGGTCAGGCCGGAGCAGTCGTACGAGGAGGGGCCGCTGGAGCCCAGCACGTACGCCTTGCCCAGCTGGGCCTTCAGGAAGTTGATCAGCGTCGCGGCATTGCCGGTCGCCTTCGTCGCGGTCGACGTGGCGTTGGACGCCGTGGTGGAGAGGGTGGTGCGCTCGGCGGCGCGGGACGCCCGCTCGGCCTTCTCCTGAGCCGCGCGGCGGGCGGCGGCCTTGCGCGCCGCCTCCTTGGCCTCGCGCTCCTTGCGGTCGGCCTCGACCTTGGCCTTCTTCGCCGCGGTCTTGGCCTTGGCGGCGGCCTGGTCCTGCTGCGCCTGGAGCTGGTAGTCGGAGGCCGCCTGGTGGGTGGCGTCGGCGGACTGCGCCGCGGTGCTGGCCAGGGTGTCGCCGAGGGTCGGCATCTCGAGCGTCGTCTCGGCGGCGGCCGACTCGGCGGCCAGAGCGGGTGCGGCGGCGCCGGCGACCGCGAGCGTGAGGAAGCCACCGGTGACCCCGGCGCGGAGTGCACGCGTGGAGGAGGCGGCACGGCGGGGCTTCCGGTGGCTGGGTATGTGTGCGGTCTGGGACATGGGTCCAACCGCTATCAGGGGTCGTAGGCCGGGATCAAGAAAAGTGGAGTGCGCCACATTTGGCGTGTACACGCCTGAAATCCGGGGTTCTTGATCTTGTTCCGGGGCCCGGTTGTCGTGTCCGAATTTTTCGATCATGCCCATACGCACGGCATTTGGCGGCCCTGGCGGGCTCCCGTGCGGCCTACCATCAACCCGACTGGCGCACCAAGGATTCCCATCAAATTGAGATCCACAACCTTTCGCGGGGTGGGATACCTCACTCCCGGACCCGGCTCGTGAACGAAAGCGCGTAGTAGCGATCAAGAGGCGGCGGGGCGGGGTGACGGCGTCGCGGTCCGCGACCGGGTCACTCATCGGGATGGATGCCTCATATCAGACGGCGAAGTCCATCGCAAATTTGCGTGTAGGTACCATAGCTTGTAAAGAGCGCAAGCCGCTCACCTGTGACGACGGATCCATATGTCACTTCTCGTGATCGATCGGATGCTTCGAGTGCAAGATCACTTCTCATCCGACTTCATGATCCTTCGTCAGGTGGTGGAGATCACAAAGACGTTGTTGCACCCCGTGTCGCAGATCACATACCGGCGGGCATAGGATGCAGGCGAAACGGGCTTGTGAACTGCCTCACATGTGCGCGATCTTCGTGAGTGCGGTCCGCACAGTCCGTGTGGTCCGCCAACCAGTCATCGTCGACTGAAGGGAGCGAGGACGGTGAACGCATACGCGCCCATCCTCGTACTGGGAGCCCTCGGGGCAGGCTTTGCGATCTTCTCGGTCCTCATGGCCACGATCATCGGCCCCAAGCGCTACAACCGGGCCAAGCTCGAGGCCTATGAATGCGGCATCGAGCCGACGCCACATCCGGCCGGCGGTGGGCGCTTCCCCATCAAGTACTACCTGACGGCGATGCTCTTCATCGTCTTCGACATCGAGATCGTCTTCCTCTACCCCTGGGCGGTCACCTTCGACGCCATGGGGCTGTTCGGGCTCGTGGAGATGCTCCTCTTCGTGCTCACCGTCTTCGTCGCCTACGCGTATGTGTGGCGACGCGGCGGCCTGGAGTGGGACTAGCGGCCTGGAATGGACTGAGTGAGAGGAGAACCGTCCCATGGGTATCGAAGACAAGCTGCCGAGCGGCTTCCTGCTGACCACCGTGGAGCAGGCGGCGGGACTGGCGCGAAAGTCCTCCGTCTTCCCGGCCACCTTCGGGCTCGCCTGCTGCGCCATCGAAATGATGACCACGGGCGCCGGGCGCTATGACCTCGCCCGCTTCGGCATGGAGGTCTTCCGCGGCTCGCCCCGACAGGCCGATCTGATGATCGTGGCCGGGCGCGTCAGTCAGAAGATGGCCCCGGTGCTGCGGCAGGTCTACGACCAGATGCCGAATCCGAAATGGGTCATCTCGATGGGCGTGTGCGCCTCCTCGGGCGGCATGTTCAACAACTACGCGATCGTGCAGGGCGTCGATCACATCGTCCCGGTCGACATCTATCTGCCCGGCTGCCCGCCGCGGCCCGAGATGCTCCTGGACGCGATCATCAAGCTGCACCAGAAGATCCGCGAGGAGAAGCTCGGCGTGAACCGCGAGCGCGCGGCCCGCGAGGCGGAGGAAGCGGCGCTGAAGGCGCTCCCGACGATCGAGATGAAGGGGCTGCTGCGTTGACTGAGGCTAATGGGGTCAACCCCGACAAGGACCTCAACGCCGAGAACCTGCCCGGCAGCCGCGGCGACCAGGGTGAGCCCATCCGCGTCCAGCGCGGCATGTTCGGCGCCAACAACGGCGGCGACACCTCGGGCTACGGCGGCCTGGTGCGGCCGGTACGGCTGCCCGGCGCGGCCTCCCGGCCGTACGGGGGCTGGTTCGACGAAGTCGCCGACGAACTCGAAGGCGCGCTCGAAGAGCAGTCACTGGTCCCGGAGAACGCGATCGAGAAGACCGTCGTGGACCGCGGCGAGCTGACCTTCCACATCGCGCGCGAGCATCTGCCGACGGTGGCCAGGACCCTGCGCGACGACCCGGCGCTCCGCTTCGAGCTGTGCACGGGCGTCAGCGGCGTCCACTTCCCCGGTGACAAGGGGCGTGAGCTGCACGCCGTCTACCACCTGCGCTCGATCACCCATAACCGGCTGATCCGGCTGGAGGTGAGCGTCCCCGACAGCGACCCGCACCTCCCGTCGATCGTCGACGTCTATCCGACCAACGACTGGCATGAGCGCGAGGCGTACGACTTCTTCGGCCTGATCTTCGACGGACATCCCGCGCTCACGCGGATCATGATGCCCGACGACTGGCAGGGCTTCCCGCAGCGCAAGGACTATCCCCTGGGCGGCATCCCCGTCGAGTACAAGGGCGCCCAGATCCCGGCTCCGGACCAGCGGAGGTCGTACAGCTGATGTCTGCCACCCACGCAACCCCCTCCGCCTCCACGCGCGAGACGACCGAAGGCACCGTCTACACCGTGACCGGCGGTGACTGGGACGAGGTCGTGGCCGCCGCGTCCCGGGCCGACGACGAGCGGATCATCGTCAACATGGGGCCGCAGCACCCGTCCACCCACGGCGTGCTCCGGCTGATCCTGGAGATCGACGGCGAGACGGTCACCGAGGCCCGCTGCGGCATCGGCTATCTGCACACCGGGATCGAGAAGAACCTCGAATTCCGGAACTGGACGCAGGGCACCACCTTCGTGACCCGCATGGACTATCTGACGCCCTTCTACAACGAGGCCGCGTACTGCCTGGGCGTCGAGAAGCTGCTGGGCATCGAGGACCAGGTGCCGGACCGGGCCTCGGTCATCCGGGTCATGCTGATGGAGCTCAACCGGCTCTCCTCTCATCTGGTGGCGATCGCCACCGGCGGTATGGAGCTCGGCGCGACCACCATCATGATCTACGGCTTCCGTGACCGCGAGATGATCCTGGACATCTTCGAGCTGATCACCGGCCTGCGGATGAACCACGCGTACATCCGGCCCGGTGGGCTCGCCCAGGATCTGCCGCCCGGGGCGGTCGACCAGGTGCGCGCCTTCGTGAAGAAGATGCGCAAGAACATGCCCGAGTACGACAAGCTCGCGACCGGGAACCCCATCTTCAAGGCCCGGCTGCAGGACGTCGGCTACCTCGACCTGGCCGGCTGCATGGCGCTCGGCATCACCGGACCGATACTGCGGGCCACCGGGCTGCCGCACGATCTGCGCAAGTCCCAGCCGTACTGCGGCTATGAGAACTACGACTTCGAGGTCCCCACCGCCGACACCAGCGACGCCTACGGCCGCTTCCTGATCCGGCTGGAGGAGATGCGCCAGTCGCTGGGGATCGTCGAGCAGTGCCTGGACCGGCTGGCGCCGGGACCGGTCATGGTCGAGGACAAGAAGATCGCCTGGCCGGCGCAACTGGCGCTGGGGCCGGACGGGCTCGGCAACTCCCTCGACCACATCAAGAAGATCATGGGCACCTCGATGGAGGCCCTGATCCACCACTTCAAGCTGGTGACCGAGGGATTCCGGGTCCCGCCGGGGCAGGCGTACACGGCCGTCGAGTCGCCCAAGGGCGAGCTGGGCGTGCACATGGTCAGCGACGGCGGCACCCGCCCGTTCCGGGTGCACTTCCGCGACCCGTCCTTCACCAACCTGCAGTCCGTGGCGGCGATGTGCGAGGGCGGCCAGGTCGCCGACGTGATCGTCGCCGTGGCGTCCATCGACCCTGTGATGGGAGGCGTCGATAGGTGACCGACGCACGCGCGGCCGCCGGGCCGCAGATGACGACGATGGCCGCACCTCTGCGCCGCGCGGGCGGAGAAGGGAACAGGGAGACGCTATGACCGATGTCCAGCTGGGAATGCCGCAGCTCCCCGCCCCCGACTACCCGGCCGAGGTCCGGGCACAGCTCGAGGCGGATGCCGAGGAGGTGATCGCCCGCTACCCCGACAGCCGCAGCGCGCTGCTGCCGCTGCTGCACCTGGTGCAGTCGGAGGAGGGCCATGTCACCCGCACCGGGGTCCGGTTCTGCGCCGAGGTGCTGGGACTGACCACCGCCGAGGTCACCGCGGTTGCCACCTTCTACACCATGTACCGGCGGAAGCCCTCCGGCGACTACCAGGTGGGGGTGTGCACCAACACCCTGTGCGCGGTGATGGGCGGCGACGCGATCTTCGAGGCCCTGCAGCGCCATCTGGGCGTCGGCAACGGAGAGACCACCGACGACGGCAAGATCACCCTCGAGCACATCGAGTGCAACGCGGCCTGCGACTACGCGCCCGTGGTGATGGTCAACTGGGAGTTCTTCGACAACCAGACCGTGGACTCCGCCAAGCAGATGGTCGACGACCTCCAGGCGGGCCGCACCGTCGAGCCGACCCGCGGCGCTCCGCTGTGCACCTTCAAGGAGACCGCGCGCATCCTCGCCGGCTTCCCCGACGCGCGCCCGGGCGCGGTCGAGGCGAGCGGCAGCGCCGGCCCGGCCTCGCTGGTCGGGCTGCGGCTGGCCAAGGGCGAGGCGGCTCCGGGCCGCGTCGTATCGCCCAGGTCCGCGGACTATCCGGCGGACGAGCAGGCGCCCACGCATCCGAGCTCCCATGACGCGCCGCAGCGGACGTCGGCCTCCGACCCGCACCATCCGTCCGGTCCGGTCACAGAGGAGGGGGAGTGATGACCGTGACAGTCGAGCGGGGCGAGTCCAGCCCCGAGAAGCTGCTGGCACCCGTGCTGTCCTCGTTCTGGGACGAGTCCAAGTCCTGGAGCATGGAGACCTATCTGCGCCACGATGGGTACGAGGGCATGCGTAGGGCCCTCGCCATGGCACCCGACGATGTGATCGCGCTGGTGAAGGACTCGGGGCTGCGCGGCCGTGGTGGCGCGGGCTTCCCCACCGGGATGAAGTGGCAGTTCATCCCGCAGGGCGACGGCAAGCCGCACTACCTGGTCGTCAACGCGGACGAGTCGGAACCCGGCACCTGCAAGGACATCCCCCTCCTCTTCGCCAATCCGCACTCCCTCATCGAGGGCATGATCATCGCCTGTCATGCCATCCGCTCCCAGCACGCCTTCATCTATCTGCGCGGTGAAGTCGTGCCCGTGCTGCGCCGGTTGCACGAGGCCGTACGCGAGGCGTACGAGGCGGGCTACCTCGGCAAGGCCGACGCGCGCAGGCAGAAGCTGGGGCTGGCCGATCTGCCCGATCTCGAGATCACCGTGCACGCGGGCGCCGGCGCGTACATCTGCGGTGAAGAGACCGCGCTGCTGGACTCCTTGGAAGGGCGGCGCGGCCAGCCGCGGCTCCGGCCTCCCTTCCCGGCGGTCGCGGGTCTGTACGCGTGCCCCACTGTCGTCAATAACGTCGAGTCCATCGCGTCGGTTCCCGCCATCCTCACCAAGGGCAAGGAATGGTTCCGGTCGATGGGCAGCGAGAAGTCCCCGGGCTTCACGCTCTACTCGCTGTCCGGGCATGTCGCGGCCCCCGGCCAGTACGAGGGCCCGCTGGGCATCACCCTGCGGCAGCTGCTGGACATGAGCGGCGGTATGCGGCCCGGCCACCGGCTGAAGTTCTGGACGCCCGGCGGCTCTTCGACGCCGCTGCTCACCGAGGAGCACCTGGACGTCCCCCTCGACTACGAGGGCGTGGGCGCCGCCGGGTCGATGCTCGGCACCAAGGCGCTGCAGTGCTTCGACGAGACGACCTGCGTGGTGCGCGCGGTGACCCGCTGGACCGAGTTCTACGCGCATGAGTCCTGCGGCAAGTGCACGCCCTGCCGCGAGGGCACGTACTGGCTGGTTCAGCTGTTGCGCGACATCGAGGCGGGCAAGGGCCGTATGGAAGACCTCGCCAAGCTGGCCGACATCGCCGACAACATCAACGGCAAGTCGTTCTGCGCGCTCGGCGACGGCGCCGCCAGCCCCATCTTCTCCTCCCTCAAGTACTTCAAGGAGGAGTACGAGCAGCACATCACCGGTGGCGGGTGCCCCTTCGACCCCGCCAAGTCCACCGTGTGGTCCGACGATCCGAGCTCCACTCACCTGGGGGTGACCGCATGACCGTGACCACCAATGCACCCTCCGGAGGCGGAGAGGCGGCGGTGCCACGCGAAGATCTGGTCTCTGTCACCATCGACGGAATCGAGATCTCCGTCCCCAAGGGGACCTTGGTGATCCGCGCGGCCGAGCTGCTCGGCATCGAGATCCCCCGCTTCTGCGACCATCCGCTCCTCGACCCGGCCGGCGCCTGTCGCCAGTGCATCGTCGAGGTCGAGGGTCAGCGCAAGCCGATGGCCTCCTGCACGATCACCTGCACCGACGGGATGGTGGTCAAGACCCAGCTCACCTCGCCCGTGGCCGAGAAGGCGCAGCGCGGTGTGATGGAGCTGCTGCTGATCAACCACCCGCTGGACTGCCCGGTCTGCGACAAGGGCGGCGAGTGCCCGCTGCAGAACCAGGCCATGTCCGCCGGGCAGGCCGACAGCCGCTTCGAGGGCCATAAGCGCACCTTCGCCAAGCCGGTGCCGATCTCGCCGCAGGTGCTGCTGGACCGCGAGCGGTGTGTGCTGTGCGCGCGCTGCACCCGGTTCTCCAACCAGGTCGCGGGCGACCCGATGATCGAGCTGCTGGAGCGCGGCGCCCTGCAGCAGGTGGGCACGGGCGAGGGCGACCCGTTCGAGTCGTACTTCTCCGGTAACACCATCCAGATCTGCCCGGTGGGCGCGCTGACGTCGGCCGCCTACCGCTTCCGCTCCCGCCCCTTCGACCTGGTCTCCTCGCCGAGTGTGTGCGAGCACTGCTCGAGCGGCTGCGCGACCCGCACCGACCACCGGCGCGGCAAGGTCATGCGGCGGCTCGCGGCGGACGACCCCGAGGTCAACGAGGAGTGGATCTGCGACAAGGGGCGCTTCGGCTTCCGCTACGCGCAGCTCCCCGACCGGCTCACCACCCCGCTGGTGCGCGACCGGGAGACGGGCGAACTGGAGCCGGCGAGCTGGCCCGAGGCGCTGGAGGCGGCGGCCACCGGCCTGGCCGCGGCCCGCGGCCGCGCGGGCGTGCTGACCGGCGGCCGGCTCACCGTCGAGGACGCGTACGCGTACGCGAAGTTCGCCCGCGTCGCCCTGGACACCAACGACATCGACTTCCGGGCCCGGGCGCACAGCGCCGAGGAGGCCGACTTCCTGGCCACCCAGGTGGCGGGCCGGGGCCGCGACCTGGACGGCGGCGGCCTGACGTACGCCGCGCTGGAGAAGGCCCCGGCCGTCCTCCTGGTCGGCTTCGAATCGGAGGAGGAGGCGCCCGGCGTCTTCCTGCGGCTGCGCAAGGCCCACCGCAAGCACGGCCAGCGCACCTTCTCACTGGCCACCCACCCCACCCGGGGCCTGACGAAGGCGGGCGGCACGCTGCTGCCCGCGGCCCCCGGCACCGAGACCGAGTGGCTGGACGCGCTCGCGGGCCGCACCGGCCTGGATGCCGACGGGGAGCGGGTGGCCGAGGCGCTGCGCCTCGATGGCGCGGTGATCGTCGCAGGTGAGCGGCTTGCGACCGTACCGGGCGCGCTGACCGCCGCCGTACGGGCCGCCGCCGCCACCGGCGCCACGCTGGTCTGGATCCCGCGCCGGGCGGGGGAGCGGGGCGCCATCGAGGCGGGCGCGCTCCCCGGGCTGCTGCCCGGCGGGCGCCCGGTCACCGATCCGCGGGCCCGCGAGGAGACCGCCGAGGTCTGGCGCGTCGCCGAACTGCCCGGCCGGACGGGCCGGGACACCGGCCGGATCGTCGAGGCCGCCGCCGAGGGCGAGCTCGGCGCGCTGGTGGTCGCGGGCGTCGAGATCGCCGATCTGCCCGACCCGGCGCGGGCCGTCGAGGCCCTGGAGGCGGTCGGCTTCCTGGTCAGCCTGGAGCAGCGGCCCACCGAGGTCACGGCGCACGCGGACGTGGTGCTGCCGGTCGCGGCGGTCGTCGAGAAGGCGGGCACCTTCCTCAACTGGGAGGGGCGGGCCCGGCCGTTCGAGGCGGCCATCAAGCCCGACCAGATGACCCGCCGCCATGTCCTTCCGGACGCCCGGGTGCTGCACATGCTGGCCGACGCCATGGACGTGCCGTTCGACCTGCCGGACGTCCAGGCCGTACGGGACGAGCTGACGCGGCTCGGCACCTGGCCCGGCTCCCACGGCATCGGGCCGATGGAGACCGGCGGGCCGCTGCCCCGCCCCGGCGAGGGCGAGGCGCTGCTCGCGGGCCACCGGCTGCTGCTGGACCAGGGCCGGCTCCAGGAGGGCGACGCGGCGCTCGCCGCGACCCGCCACGCGGCGGTCATCCGGCTGTCGGAGGCGACCGCGGAGGAGGCGGGGGTGCGCGACGGGGAGACCGTACGGGTCACCGGCCCGGCCGGGTCGCTCCAGCTGCCCCTGGCGGTGACGGCGATGCCCGACCGGGTGGTCTGGCTGCCGCTGAACTCGACGGGCGGCGGCGCGTACCACGACCTGGGCGCGCGCCCCGGTGAACTGGTCAAGATCGGCGCTCCCGCGACCGAACCGGAGGTGACCTCATGAACCTGAGCTACCTCGCCGCAGAAGACCTGTCGATGTTCGGCCACGACCCCTGGTGGCTGATCCTGATCAAGGCGGTTTTCTGCTTCGCCTTCCTGATGGTGACCGTGCTGATCTCCATCGTCATGGAGCGCAAGGTCGTCGGCTGGATGCAGCTGCGCATCGGCCCGAACCGGCACGGCCCCTGGGGCATGCTGCAGTCCCTGGCCGACGGCGTGAAGCTGATGCTGAAGGAAGACATCGTCGTCAAGGGCGCGGACAAGGTCGTCTACGTCCTGGCGCCGGTCGTCGCGGCCATCCCCGCCTTCATGGCGGTCGCGGTCATCCCCTTCGGCCCGGCCGACAACGAGATCTCGATCTTCGGGCACCGCACCACGATGCAGCTGACCGACCTGCCGATCGCGATCCTCTACATCCTGGCCACCGCCTCGGTGGGCATCTACGGCATCGTGCTGGCGGGCTGGTCGTCCGGTTCCACGTATCCGCTCCTCGGCGGCCTGCGCTCCTGCGCCCAGATGATCAGCTACGAGATCGCGATGGGCATGTCCTTCGCGGCGGTCTTCCTCTACTCCGGGTCGATGTCGACCTCCGAGATCGTCAACTCCCAGCACGACCGCTGGTACGCGCTGCTGTTGCCGGTCTCCTTCATCATCTACATCATCGCGATGGTCGGTGAGACCAACCGCGCGCCCTTCGACATGCCGGAGTCCGAGGGCGACCTGGTCGGCGGCTTCAACACCGAGTACTCGTCCATCAAGTTCGCGATGTTCATGCTCGCCGAGTACATCAACATGGTCACCGTCTCGATGGTCGCGGTCACCCTCTTCCTGGGCGGCTGGCGGGCGCCATGGCCGATCAGCACCTTCTGGGCGGGGGCCAACCACGGCTGGTGGCCGATGCTTTGGTTCGTCGGCAAGGTCCTCTCGCTGCTGTTCGCCTTCGTCTGGATCCGCGGCACGCTGCCGCGGGTGCGCTACGACCAGTTCATGAAGCTGGGCTGGAAGGTCCTCATCCCGGTCTCCATGGTCTGGCTGATGCTGGTCGCGACCGTGCGGGCGCTGCGCAATGAGAACTACGACTACCAGGACATCGTGCTGTACGTCGGCGGCGCGGTCCTCGTCCTGTTGCTGCTGTCGTTCGTCGTCGACATCTTCCGTGACAGGGAGGGCCGCGACGGGGAAGCGCGGGCCGAGGCGGAGGCCGAGGGCGGCCCGGAGCCCGCCTTCGACCCGATGGCGGGCGGCTTCCCGGTGCCACCGCTGCCCGGCCAGACCCTGCCGCCCGCACCGCGCCGACGCCCGCGACACGACCGCGAGCTGATTGTCAGTGGCGGGCCCGACACTGTCAGTGACGGAAAGGAGGCCGACGGTGTCTGACTTCCAGAACCCGGTGGCCGGCTTCGGCGTGACCTTCAAGGCCATGTTCAAGAAGCGGCTCACCGAGCAGTACCCCGAGGAGAAGAAGCCGACCGCGCCCCGATTCCACGGACGCCACCAGCTCAACCGCCATCCGGACGGGCTGGAGAAGTGCATCGGCTGCGAGCTGTGCGCCTGGGCCTGTCCGGCGGACGCGATCTATGTGGAGGGCGCGGACAACACGGAGGAGGAGCGCTACTCCCCGGGTGAGCGCTACGGCCGCGTCTACCAGATCAACTATCTGCGCTGCATTCTGTGCGGCCTGTGCGTGGAGGCGTGCCCGACGCGCGCGCTGACCATGACCAATGAGTACGAGCTCGCCGACCGGACCCGCGAATCGCTCATCTACACCAAAGAGGAGCTGCTCGCGGGGTTGGAGGAGGGCATGGTCGACTCCCCGCACGCCATCTACCCCGGCATGGACGAGCAGGACTACTACCGAGGTCTGGTGACCGAGGCCGCGCCCGGGACGGTGCGCCAGGTGGCGGTCAGCAAGGGCGAGACCGCGCCCGAGGACGCCGCCGAGGACGCCCCGGAGGGGAAGCAGCAGGAGGTGCAGGCATGAGCGTGTCTTGGCGCGCTGCGCGGGCTGGACTGAGGAGCCGCGCAGCGACGAAGGAGCGAGCAGCGACGAGGGACGCCCGCGCATTGAAGCGCGCCAAGACTGGGCGGGAGGGAGGGGCGTGAGCAGCATGCTGGCCGCCGCCGCTTCCACCACCTCCACCGGCGAGGCGGTGCAGTTCTGGGTCCTCGCCACCGTGGCCGTGATCGGCGCCCTGGGCACGATCCTGATGCGCAAGGCCGTGCACAGCGCCCTGTGCCTGGCGGGCACCATGATCGTTCTGGCGGTCTTCTACCTGGCCAACGGCGCGTACTTCCTGGGCGTCGTCCAGATCGTCGTCTACACCGGCGCGATCATGATGCTCTTCCTCTTCGTCGTCATGCTGGTCGGCGTCACCGCCGCCGATTCGCTCAAGGAGACGCTGAAGGGGCAGCGCTGGCTCGCCGCCCTGTGCGGGCTCGGGTTCGGCATCCTGCTGTGCGCCGGGATCGGCAATGCCTCGCTGAAGAGCTTCAACGGCCTGGGCGAGGCCAACTCCGGCGGCAATGTGGAGGGCCTGGCCACCCTGATCTTCACCAAGTACGTCTTCGCCTTCGAGATCACCGGCGCGCTGCTGATCACCGCGGCGGTCGGCGCGATGGTGCTGACCCACCGCGAGCGCACCGAGCGCGTGCTCAGCCAGCGCGAGCAGGCCGAGCGGCGAGTGCGCACCGGCACACAGGTGCCGCCGCTGCCCGCGCCCGGCGTCTACGCCCGGCACAACGCGGTGGACATCCCCGGTCTGCTGCCCGACGGCACGCCCGCCGAGCTCTCGGTCAACCCGACGCTGCGCGGCCGCGGCCAGATGCGGGACGTCTCCGGGAAGGCGCTGGCCCAACTGGCCGCCCTGGAGCAGCGCTCGGCGCGCTGGCTGGGGCGGGACGCCAAGGGCGGCAAGGGCGCGGGGCGCCCCGGGGGCGCGAAGGGCACCGGGGGCGCCGAGGGCGCCGACCGCCATGACAGTGCCAACGGCGCGGCAGGTTCGGGCGGCGCCGACCATCCGGAGGACTCGAAGGGGGTCGCCAAGTGAACCCGGTCAACTACCTGTACCTGGCCGCCCTGTTGTTCACCATCGGCGCGGCCGGGGTGCTGATCCGGCGGAACGCGATCGTCCTCTTCATGTGCGTCGAGCTGATGCTGAACGCGTGCAACCTGGCGTTCGTCACCTTCTCCCGGATGCACGGCAATCTCGACGGCCAGATCATCGCGTTCTTCACGATGGTCGTCGCGGCCGCCGAAGTCGTGGTCGGCCTCGCGATCATCGTGTCGGTGTTCCGCGCCCGCCATTCGGCCTCGGTCGACGACGCCAGCCTGATGAAGCTCTAGAAGGGTCGCGTTCACGTGGAGAACCTCATCGGATTGCTTGTCGCGGCCCCGCTGCTCGGCGCGGCCCTGCTGCTGTGCGGGGGGCGGCGGCTGGACGGCAAGGGCCATTTGCTGGGCACCGCGCTCGCGCTCGCCTCCTTCGTGATCGGGGCGGTGCTCTTCGCCGACATGCTCGGCCGGGACGAGCACGACCGGGCCCTGCACAGCCATCTGTTCAGCTGGATCCCGGTCGGCGGCTTCCGGGCGGACGTCGCCTTCCAGCTCGACCAGCTGTCGATGACCTTCGTGCTCCTGATCACCGGTGTGGGCGGCCTGATCCACATCTACTCGATCGGCTATATGGAGCACGACGAGCGCCGCCGCCGCTTCTTCGGCTATCTCAACCTCTTCCTCGCGGCGATGCTGCTGCTCGTCCTCGCCGACAACTACCTGCTGCTGTACGTGGGGTGGGAGGGCGTCGGCCTCGCCTCGTATCTGCTGATCGGCTTCTGGCAGCACAAGCCCAGCGCGGCCACGGCGGCGAAGAAGGCGTTCATCGTCAACCGGGTGGGCGACGTCGGCCTGTCGATCGCCATCATGCTGATGTTCACGACCTTCGGGACGTTCGCCTTCGCCCCGGTGCTCTCGAACGCCACCGAAGCGGGCGAGGGCAAACTCACCGCCATCGGGCTGATGCTGCTCCTGGCCGCCTGCGGCAAGTCGGCCCAGGTGCCGCTGCAGTCCTGGCTCGGGGACGCCATGGAGGGCCCGACCCCGGTCTCCGCCCTGATCCACGCGGCCACCATGGTGACCGCGGGCGTCTATCTGATCACCCGCTCGGGCGCGATCTTCAACAACGCGCCGGACGCGCAGACCGCGGTGGTCACCGTCGGCGCGGTGACGCTGCTCTTCGGTGCGATCGTCGGTTGCGCGAAGGACGACATCAAGAAGGCCCTGGCGGGCTCGACCATGTCGCAGATCGGCTACATGATCCTGGCTGCCGGGCTCGGCCCGATCGGCTATGTCTTCGCGATCATGCACCTGGTCACCCACGGCTTCTTCAAGGCGGGGCTCTTCCTCGGCGCCGGCTCGGTCATGCACGGCATGAACGACGAGGTCGACATGCGCAAGTACGGCGGCCTGCGGAAGTACATGCCGGTCACCTTCGTGACCTTCGGGCTCGGCTATCTCGCGATCATCGGCTTCCCGGGGCTTTCCGGCTTCTGGTCCAAGGACAAGATCATTGAGGCGGCCTTCGCCAAGGGCGGTACGGAGGGCTGGATCCTGGGCGGCGCGGCGCTGCTCGGCGCCGCCATCACCGCGTACTACATGACCCGCGTGATGCTGCTGACCTTCTTCGGCGAGAAGCGCTGGGAACCCGACGAGCAGGGCAATGAGCCACACCCCCACGAGTCGCCGAAGTCCATGACCATCCCGATGATCGTGCTGGCCTTCGGATCGGTGTTCGCCGGCGGGCTGTTCAGCCTCAACGACGCGTTCCTGAAGTGGCTGGAGCCCGTCACCAGCCACAGCCACGGGGACTCCCCGCTCAGCGCCGCCACCGTCACCGCCGGGACCATGGTCGTCCTGCTGATCGGCGTCGCGATCGCCTGGGTGCAGTACGGGCGCCGGCCCGTTCCGCGCACCGCACCGCGCGGCAGCCTGCTCACCCGGGCCGCCCGGCGCGACCTGCTGCAGGACGACTTCAACCACGTCGCACTCGTCAAGCCCGGCGAGTATCTGACCCGCGGACTGGTCTATGTGGACCACAAGCTGGTCGACGGCGTGGTCAACGGCACCGCGGCCTCGGTCGGCGGCCTCTCCGGGCGGCTGCGCAAGCTCCAGAACGGCTACGCCCGTACGTACGCGGTCTCGATGTTCGGCGGTACGGCGGTGCTCATCGCCGCGACCCTGCTGATGAGGGCGGTCTGAGTCATGTCATTTCCCCTGCTGACGGTCACGGCCGCGGTGCCCGCGCTGGGCGCGGTCGCCACCGCCGCCGTGCCCGCCGCCAAGCGCGCCGCCGCCAAGTGGGTGGCGCTGGGCTTCTCGCTGGCCACGCTCGTCCTGGCGGCGATCGTGCTGGTGCGCTTCGACCCGGACGGCGCCCACTTCCAGCTCGCCGAGTCCCACGCCTGGATCAAGGACTTCGGCGTGCGGTACGAACTGGGGGTGGACGGCATCGCGGTCGCGCTGATCGCGCTGACCGCGGTCCTCATCCCCTTCATCATCCTGGCCGGGTGGCATGACGCCGACCCGCTGGAAGAGGCCAGCCCCAACCGCCGCTGGCGGCCCACCCAGGGCTTCTTCGCGCTGATCCTGATGGTCGAGGCGATGGTGGTGATCTCCTTCGAGGCCACCGACGTCTTTCTCTTCTACATCTTCTTCGAAGCCATGCTGATCCCGATGTACTTCCTCATCGGCGGCTTCGGGGACCGGGCCGGAGGGCGGTCCGAGGAGGAGTCGGCCACCCAGCGCTCGTACGCCGCCGTCAAGTTCCTGCTCTACAACCTGGCGGGCGGCCTGATCATGCTGGCCGCGGTGGTCGGCCTGTACGTGGTCACCGCCGACGACCTGGGCACCGGCACCTTCTCGCTGCAGCAGATCACCGACGCCCGGGCCGCGGGCACCCTGGACATCGCGACCGGCACCGAGCGGCTGTTGTTCCTCGGCTTCTTCTTCGCCTTCGCCGTGAAGGCGCCGCTGTGGCCGCTGCACACCTGGCTGCCCAACGCGATGGGCGAGGCCACCTCCCCCGTCGCCGTGCTGATCACCGCGGTGGTCGACAAGGTCGGCACCTTCGCGATGCTCCGCTTCTGCCTCCAGCTCTTCCCGGAGGCCAGCAAGTGGGCCACACCGGTGATCCTCGTCCTCGCCCTGATCAGCATCATCTACGGGGCGCTGCTCGCCGTCGGCCAGCGGGACATCAAGCGGCTGATCGCATACGCCTCGATCTCCCACTTCGGCTTCATCATCCTCGGCATCTTCGCCATGACGACGCAGGGCCAGGGCGGAGCCACCCTGTACATGGTCAACCACGGCATCTCGACCGCCGCGCTGATGCTGGTGGCCGGATTCCTGATCACCCGCCGCGGATCGCGCCTCATCGCCGACTACGGCGGGGTGCAGAAGGTCGCCCCGGTGCTCGCCGGCACCTTCCTGATCGGCGGTCTGGCCACCCTGTCGCTGCCCGGCCTGGCACCGTTCATCAGCGAATTCCTGGTCCTGGTCGGCACGTTCAGCCGCTATCCGGCGCTCGGCATCATCGCGACCGTCGGCATCGTGCTGGCCGCGCTCTACGTCCTGGTGCTGTACCAGCGCACCATGACCGGCCCGGTGAAGGCCGAGGTGCGGGGCATGCCCGATCTGAAGGTGCGCGAACTGGTGGTGGTGGCGCCGCTGATCGCGCTGCTGATCTTCCTCGGCGTCTACCCGAAGCCGCTGACCGACATCGTCAACCCGGCTGTCGATCACACGCTGTCCGTGGTGGACAAGAAGGATCCCAAGCCCGATCACCCCGTCACTGACGCGGGCTGGTTCAGCTACAGCCCGATGCACGACCGTGCTTCCGGAGGTGCCAAGTGAGCCATGCGGCCACTGTCCACAGCCTGTGGACGACAGCGGCGGTGTCGCCCCCCGACAAGATCCCCACGCCGCATATCGAGTACGGCCAGCTGGCGCCCACCCTGATCGTCCTCGGCGCCGCGATCGTCGGGGTGCTGATCGAGGCCCTGCTGCCGCGCCGCCACCGCTACGCCGCCCAGCTCTTCGTCTCCGTGGTCGCCCTGGCCGCGGCCTTCGCCGCCGTCCTGGGCCTCGCGGCCGGGGACTACGGCACGAGCAAGGCGCGCATCGCGGCCATGGGCGCCATCGCGGTCGACGGACCCGCGCTCTTCCTGGAGGGCACGATCCTCCTCGTCGCGCTGGTCGCGGTCTTCACCTTCGCCGAGCGGCGGCTCGACCCGGCGGCCCACGGCAATCGCGTCGACTCCTTCGCCGCGCAGGCGGCCGCCGTCCCGGGCGGAGACGCCGAAAAGGCCGCGGTCAAGGCGGGGTTCACCACCACCGAGGTCTTTCCGCTGCTGCTCTTCGCGGTGGGCGGCATGCTCATCTTCCCCGCAGCCAACGACCTGCTGACGCTCTTTGTGGCGCTGGAGGTCTTCTCGCTTCCGCTGTATGTGCTGTGCGCGCTCGCCCGGCGGCACCGCATGCTCTCGCAGGAGGCCGCCGTCAAGTACTTCCTGCTCGGCGCCTTCTCGTCCGCCTTCCTGCTCTTCGGGATCGCGCTGCTGTACGGCTACGCGGGCACCGTCACCTACGCGGGGATCGCCGATGTCGTCGACGGCACGGTCCGCGAGGTCACCCCGGCGCTCGCCGGGACCATGGGCAATGACGCGCTGCTGCTCATCGGTGGCGCGATGGTGCTGATGGGCCTTCTGTTCAAGATCGGTGCCGTCCCCTTCCACATGTGGACGCCGGACGTCTACCAGGGCGCCCCGACACCGGTGACCGGCTTCATGGCGGCGGCGACCAAGGTCGCGGCGTTCGGCGCGCTGCTGCGGCTGCTGTACGTCGTACTGCCGGGGCTGCGCTGGGACTGGCGGCCGGTGATGTGGGGGGTGGCGATCGTCACCATGTTGGGCGGCGCGATCGTCGCGGTCACCCAGACCGATGTGAAGCGGCTGCTGGCCTACTCCTCGATCGCCCACGCCGGCTTCATCCTGGCCGGTGTCATCGCCATGACGCCCGACGGCATCTCCTCGGTCCTCTTCTACCTCGCCGCGTACTCCTTTGTGACCCTCGGCGCGTTCTCCGTGGTCACCCTGGTCCGCGACGCGGGCGGCGAGGCCACGCATCTGTCGAAGTGGGCCGGGCTCGGACGCCGTTCGCCCCTGGTGGCCGCGGTCTTCGCGGTCTTCCTGCTGGCCTTCGCCGGAATCCCGCTGACGAGTGGTTTCGCGGGGAAGTTCGCCGTCTTCAAGGCGGCGGCCGACGGGGGCGCGGGGCCGCTGGTGGTGATCGGTGTGATCTCCTCGGCGATCGCGGCGTTCTTCTACATCCGGGTGATCGTCCTGATGTTCTTCAGCGAGCCGCGGACGGAGGGCCCGTCGGTGGCGGTGCCGTCCCCGCTGACCTCGGCGGCGATCGCGATCGGCGTCGCGGTGACGATCGTGCTGGGCGTCGCCCCGCAGTACTTCCTCGATCTGGCCGGCCAGGCGGGGGTCTTCGTACGCTGAGCGCCCGTCGCCTTGTGCGGCCGCTCGGCGGCCGTCCGCCCGGTCCCCCGTGTGGGGGCCGGGCGGACGCGCTTCAGGGCCGTCAGGTCAGCCGCCGGTGATGCCGCCGACGCTCTCCAGACCGGGGATGTCGGTCGGGAAGTTGGTCGGGATGTCGGCGGGGGCGGTCACCTTGGTGAAGGTGTCGTTCATGCCGGCATCCCAGCTGACCTTGAGGGTCTTGCCGTCCGCGCTCGCCGTCACCTTGCCCATGGTGCGGTCGGTGTTGCCGTCGGCGCACTTGAGCATCAGCATCTTGTTGCCCATGTCGGCGTACTCGCCAGTGCACTGGTGCTTGCCCGCGACCAGGACCGCCTTCTCACCCTTGATGGACAGGATCAACGCCTCGCCGTCGGACTTCGCCATAAAGGCGCCCGCCACCTCGCCGCCCGCGCCCCCCTCCGCAGGGGCGCTCGACTGCTCGCTCGCCGGGGCCTTCGTGGACGGGTCCGACTTGCTGTCGCCCCCGTCGCTGTCGCTGCCGCATCCGGTCAACAGCAGGGCGGCCGCAGCCGCCGCACCGGCGATGCGCACTGCCTTGATCACGTGTTTCTCCTCGGTTGTGGGGACGAGAACACGACAAGCTAGCAGCCGCTCAGGGCGTGGACGGGACAACGCAACCGGTTACTTCCCCTAGTGCGACACGGTTGTTACCCGGGCCCGGGGCCCAGGCGGTGAGGGTCACCTCGTCGCCGTCCTCCAGGAACGTCCGCTCGCCGTCGGGCAGTCGCAGCGGGTCGCGGCCCGACCAGGTCAACTCCAGCAGACAGCCGCGCTGATCGGGCTCGGGGCCGCTGACCGTGCCGGAGGCGAAGAGGTCGCCGGTCCGCAGCGAGGCGCCGTTGACCGTCATATGCGCGAGCTGCTGGGCGGCCGTCCAGTACATGGCCGCGAAGGGCGGGTGGGAGACGGGGTGGCCGTTGATGGCGACCTCGATGCGCAGGTCGAGCCCGCCAGGCTCGGCGGCCCCTGCGGTCTCGGCGGCGTCGGTGGCGGAGTCGTCGAGGTAGGGGAGGAGCGGGACGTCGCGGGCGGGCGGGGCGGTACGGGCGGCGGCGAGGGCGTCCAGCGGGGTGATCCAGGCGGCCACGGAGGTGGCGAAGGACTTTCCGAGGAAGGGGCCGAGCGGGCGGTACTCCCAGCTCTGGATGTCGCGCGCGGACCAGTCGTTGAGCAGGCAGACGCCGAAGACGTGGTCGTGGAACCCGGAGAGCGGCACCGGTGTATTGAAAGGTGAAGGGGCACCGACGACGAAGGCGACCTCAGCCTCGAAGTCGAGTCGGCGTGTGGGGCCGAACGGGGGGAGCGCGGAATGAGCCGGAGCGGATTGATCAGACGTGGGCTGATCAGAGGTGGGCTGGCCAGAAGTGGGTTGGGCGGATTCGGGTTGGCCGGCGGGCGGGCGGAGTTGGCCGCGGGGGCGTACGACGGGCGTGCCGGAGACCACGACCGTGCCCGCGCGCCCGTGGTAGCCGATGGGCATGTGCTTCCAGTTGGGGGTGAGCGGGCCGCCCTCCGGGCGGAAGATCCTGCCCACATTGGACGCGTGGTGCTCGCTGGCATAGAAGTCGACGTAGTCGGCGACTTCGAAGGGCAGATGGAGCGCGACGGTGGTGAGGGGGTGCAGAAGGGGCTCGATGGCGGACCGGTGCGCCGACTCGGTCAGCCAGCCGCGCAGCTCTTCTCGTACGGCCTGCCAGACCGGACGGCCCGCGGCCATCAGCGGATTGAGCGTCGGATGGCCGAGCAGCGCGGCGTGCGGGGAGCCGACGGCGGCCGCGGCGGCGCCCGCGTCCAGCACATGGTCGCCGTAGCGGACCCCGATCCGGCGCAGGTCAGGGGCGTCGGGCGTGGTGAAGACGCCATAGGGGAGGTTGTGCGGGCCGTACGGATCGTCGTGGGGCAGGTCGAGCGGGCTCAGTGGTGGCATGGGTGTGCCTCGCCTTCTCGTCGTCGCCGGGGGCTGCCGGGATCACCGGGCCACACCCTACGGGGCGGGCGCGCGAAGGGAGGACTGTACCGACTGTTGCCTAAAGGGATAGTAATGTCCGGATAGTCTTGCCCTGGTCGTCAATTCCCCAGTAGCGTCCTTAATCGGGTCACGCACGGTGGGGGGGCCACTGCGCTGCGGTGACCGAGGGGGACTCGTGGCGAGCAGTGACGTGCCGTTCGCGGTGGACCGCACGGTGCCCGGTCTGATCGTGAAGATCGGCGACTACCCGCTGCACCACGGGGGCGTAGGCGCCATCCGCTCCTTGGGCCGCCTGGGCATCCCCATGTACGCCGTCACCGAGGACCGTTGGACTCCGGCCGCGCTCTCGCGCTATCTGGAGCGGGCCTTCGTCTGGCCGACCACCGGCATGGAGCGGCCGGAGCGGCTGGTGGAGGGGCTGCTGCGGATCGGGCGGGCGATCGGGCGGCCGGCCGTCCTGCTGCCGACGGACGAGGAGGCGGCGGTGCTGATCGCCGAGCACGCCGACACCCTCGCCGGGGAGGGCCGTTTCCTCTTCCCGCGCGCGGAGCCCGGGCTGCCCAGGCGGCTGGCCAGTAAGCAGGGGCTGTACGAGCTGTGTCTGGACCACGGCGTGCCCACCCCGTCCGCGGCGTTCCCTGATTCGTACGCCGACGTCAAGGAGTTCGCGGCGACCGCGCGCTTCCCGGTGGTCGCCAAGAACCGGGAGGCGTTCGAGCGGCGCAGAAGGCCGGCGGTCGGCGGCACCACGCGGATCACCGGGCCACGTGAGCTGCTGGCGCTGGCGGCCGGGTGGGGTCGGCGGCCCGGGGTGATTCTGCAGGAGTATCTGCCGAGGGAGGAGGCCGAGGACTGGATCGTGCACGCCTACGTCGACGCGGAGAGCACACCGCTGGCGATGTTCACCGGGGTCAAGGTGCGGTCATGGCCGCCGCATGCGGGCATGACGGCCTGCGCCTATGTGGTGGACAACCCAGAGCTGGCGGAGCTGGCCGCCCAGTTCATCAAGCGGATCGGCTTCTCCGGAATCGTCGATCTGGACTGGCGCTTCGACCGGCGGGACGGGCGGCACAAACTGCTCGACTTCAACCCCCGCATGGGCGCCCAGTTCCGGCTCTTCGAGAGCGAGGCGGGGATCGATGTGGTCCGCGCCCAGCACCTGGACCTGACGGGGCGCAAGGTCCCGGAGGCCGAGCAGCGCGCGGACCGGCGGTTCGTCGTGGAGAACATCGACCTGCCCGCGCTGCTCGCCTACCACCGCAGCGGATACACCACCCCGCACGCGCCGGCCCGTGCGAGCGGGACCGAGCTGGCGTGGGCCGCGCGCGACGACATGAAGCCGTTCTTCACGATGCTGGCGCGCTGTGTGCGGCCCGGCGCGGTCCACCTGTACCAGCGGTGGCGCGCAACCAGTAGGCCGCGTCACCAGTAAGTCGCGCCATGAGTAGGTCGCACCACGAGTAAGTGACGTCTCGGGGAGGGGACTTGTGAACGATCCGGTAGCAGTCATCGGGGCCGGTCCTTACGGCCTGTCGACGGCCGCCCATCTGCGTGCGCGCGGCCTGTCGGTCCGCGTCTTCGGGACACCGATGGTGAGCTGGCGCGAGCACATGCCGGCCGGGATGCTGCTCAAATCCACCCCGGTGGCCTCGAATATCGACGCCCCGCAAGTGGGCCACACCCTGCTCGACTTCTGCTGTGCGGAGGGCGGCAAGCGCTATGAGTCGGACTGGGACATCATCCCGGTCGAGACCTTCGCGCGGTACGGGCTGTGGTTCCAGGAGCGGCTGGTGCCGGAGCTGGAGCAGGTGCGGGTGGTGTCGGTCGACCGGCGGGGCGGCCGGTTCGAGCTCAAGCTGGACTCGGGGGAGCAGTGCGCCGCGCGCGCCGTGGTGGTCGCCAGCGGGCTGGCCGGGCTCGCCCATCTGCCCGGCGAGTTCGCCGCCGCCGTCCCCGACGGACCCTCTCCCACCGGGCCCGTCTCGCACAGCTCACAACACCGCGACCTGGGGCGGTTCGCCGGACGTGAGGTGGTGGTGGTCGGGGCCGGGCAGTCGGCGCTGGAGTCCGCGGTGCTGCTCGCCGAGGCGGGCGCCGCGGCGGTGCGGGTGGTGGCGCGGGGGCGGCGCGCGGTCGCGTTCGGCGCGCCGCCGGACCGTCAGCCGCGGCTGCGCCCCGAGTCGCCCTTCGGGCGCGCCTGGTCGCTGTACGCGCTCTCGCACCACGCCGCGGCCTTCAGACGGCTGCCCGCGCCGGCCCGGCGGTATCTGGTCCGCACGGTGCTGGGGCCGCTGGGCGCCTGGTGGCTGCGGGAGCGCTTCGCGGGGCGGGTGCAGGTCACGCAGGGGCAGCGGGTCACCCGGGTGGAGGTGGAGAGCGACGGGCGCGTGGCGCTCTCCCTGCGCGGTGGCGGGCGCGCCGGTGAGCTGGCCGCGGACCATGTGATGGCCGCGACCGGTTACCGGATGAATGTGGCGGCGCTGGGCTTCCTCGGGCCGGAGCTGAGGGCCGAGGTGGTGAGCAGGGCCGGAGGGCCGTGGCTGGACGCGGGCTATGGCTCCTCCGTACCGGGCCTGTACTTCACCGGGCTGCCCGCGGCGGCGAGCTTCGGGCCGGTCATGCGCTTCGTCTGCGGCACCGAGTACGCCTCGCCCCGGCTGGCGAAGGCGGTGGCGATGGCCCATGGGTGACGGTCGGTATGGCCACCCGCCCGAGGAAGGTGTGTCGGCCGCGGATGGCACAGCCGATCACGGATTGACCGACTGTTGATCAGTGATCGACCCAGAGTCGATCACTGAATGATCGGGGACCTGAACACGTTTGATCTGCCGGTGAGCGCGGAGAATGTCGTGGGGAGCCGGTCGGTAGAGCGCCGGAAGTGATAGCTCGCACAAGGCGGGAAGGCGCCCATGGTGATCGCCAGCCGACCGGATACGCTGCCTTTAGTGGAGACAGCGACACATCGACATTGCGTGTGACCGCAGGCAGACAGGAGTACCCCGTGAGCGTCGTCGGGCCCATCGGGCTGAGCGTGCGGGACCGGACTCTGGAAGCCGATACCCAGGCCGGGCTGACAGCCGTCGAAGAGGGCCTGCTGGAGGCCACGAAGAGCGACGTGCCGTTCATCACCGGGGCGGCCCAGCATCTGATGCGGGCGGGTGGCAAGCGGTTCCGGCCGCTGCTGGTGCTGCTCGCCGCGCAGTTCGGCGACCCGTACGCGCCCGGGGTGGTGCCCTCGGCCGTCGTGGTCGAGCTGACGCACCTGGCGACGCTCTACCACGACGACGTCATGGACGAGGCGGACGTCCGCCGCGGTGTGGCCAGCGCCAACGCCCGTTGGGGCAACTCGGTGGCGGTGCTCACCGGCGACTTCCTCTTCGCCCGCGCCTCGCACATCCTGGCCGATCTGGGCCCGGAGGCGGTGCGGATCCAGGCCGAGGCGTTCGAGCGGCTGGTGACCGGGCAGATCCTGGAGACGGCGGGGCCGAGGGACGGCCAGGACCCGATCGAGCACTACCTGGACGTGCTCCAGGGCAAGACCGGCTCGCTGGTCGCGGTCTCCGGGCGGTTCGGCGCGATGATGTCGGGGGCCGACGAGTCTGTCGTCAGCATCCTCACCCAGTACGGCGAGCGGCTGGGCATCGCCTTCCAGTTGGCCGACGACGTCCTGGACATCGCCAGCGACAGCCATGAGTCGGGCAAGACCCCCGGCACCGACCTGCGGGAGGGCATCGCCACCCTGCCCGTGCTCCATCTGCGGGCGCGGGCGGAGGCGTCCGGCTCCGCCGAGGACCGTGAGCTGTGCGAACTGCTGACCGCGGACCTCAGCGACGACGGGCTCCACGGCGAGGTGCTGCGGCGGCTGCGCGCCCACCCGGCGCTTGAGCAGGCCCGCCAGGACACCCTGCGCTATGCGGAGGAGGCCCGCGCGATGCTGGCGCCGCTGCCCGAGGGGGCGGCGAAGGCGGCGCTCGAGGGGCTGTGCGACGCGGTGGTGCACCGGGCCGGCTGACCGCCTCCGCCTTCCCCGCTGCCGTCCGCGCCCTCGTCCTCCGGCTGCTCCGGCCCGGACTTCCGGCTTCTTCGGTTCAGACCTGCGGCGCATCGGGTCCTACCTCAGGGGTACCCAGAGGTGATCCTGTCGGCTGACGCGCCAAGACGGTCGATTTGGTGGGATTGAAGGACCACCACATGGCGGTATCGGGTGACAATGGCCCGAGAGGTGGACGAGTGCGAGGCTGACAACCGCCGCCGACGACGGAGGTAGAGCACATATGGCACGGATCCGACCGACACAGGTCGCCGACGACGGTTTCTGGGATGAGGACCGACCGAAAGGGCGCCATAAAGCCGTCCGGTACGCCGCCCCGGTGGCGGTGGCCGGCATCGCGGCGGCGACGATCGGGCTGGTCCCGGCCCTCGCCAGCGCCGGGTCGCCCGATCTGCCGAAGATCACGGCAGAGGAGCTGATCAGCAAGATCGCCGCATCGGACGCCGAGCAGCTGTCCGGCTCGGTGAAGATCACGACCGATCTGGGCATACCCTCCCTGCCCGGAGGCGTCTCGCTCGGCGACCTCGCGGGCGGGCAGCAGGGGAAGGGCGACGCCGCGCCGGAGTCGAAGCTCGCCGAGCTCGCGTCCGGTTCCCACACCCTGCGGGTGGCCGCCGACGGACCGGAGCGGCAGCGGGTCTCGATCATCGAGAAGGCCGCCGAGTACAGCCTCATCCACAACGGCGACGAGGTGTGGGCGTACAACAGCGCCGACAACTCGGTTTACCACGCCAAGTCCCCCGAGAAGGCCGCCAAGGGCGACCACCGCCGGGAAGTGCCGGAGGACCTGAGCGGCCTCACCCCGCGGGAGGCCGCCAAGAAGGCGCTCGCCGCCGTGGACGACACGACCCAGGTCAAGGTCGACGGCACCGCGAGGGTCGCCGGACGGGACGCCTACCAGCTGCTGATCCGTCCCAAGCAAAGCGACTCCACGGTCGGCTCCATCCGTATCGCCGTGGACGCGCACAACTGGGTGCCGCTCAAGTTCACCCTGGAGCCCAAGAGCGGTGGCAAGGCGGCGATCGATGTGGCCTTCACCGAGGTGGACTTCGGCAAGCCCAAGGCGAGCGCCTTCCGCTTCACCCCGCCCAAGGGTGCCAAGGTCACCGAGGAGGGCCGCGCCGAGCACAAGGCCAAGGGCGAGGAGAAGGGCCTCCGCGAGCTGTCGAAGCTGAATGTGGTCGGCAAGGGCTGGGACTCGGTGGCGCGGCTGGACCTCCCCGGCGGCCTGCCCGCCGGCGCGAGTGGCGGGGGCGGGCCCAGCGAGTTCCTGGGCGGGCTGGGCAAGAAGGTCAAGGGGGACTTCGGCTCGGGCACGGTGCTCAGCACCCGCCTGGTCAACGCCTTGATCACCGATGACGGCAAGGTCTTCGTCGGCGCGGTCGACAAGAACGCCCTGATCGACGCCGCGGACGCGGCCAAGTGACCGCTTGACGAAGGGGGAGCCCGTGGAGGAGCCGTCCGCCGAGGACACGGCCGGGGCGCCGACCGCCCGCGCGACGGGCGCGGCGGTGGAGACCCGCGGGCTCACCAAGCGTTACCGAGGCGGACAGCTCGCGGTCGACGGGCTGGACCTGACCGTGCCGCGCGGCAGCGTCTTCGGCTTCCTCGGGCCCAACGGCTCGGGGAAGACGACGACCATCCGCATGCTCATGGGACTGATCGAGCCCACCGCGGGAAGAGCCCGGGTGCTCGGCGCGCCCATGCCAAGCGCTGCCCGCAGCGTGCTGCCCAGGGTCGGGGCCCTCATCGAGGGCCCCGCCCTGTACCCCTTCCTGAACGGCCGGGACAATCTGATCCGCTTCGACGCCGCCGACCCCACCGCAGATCCCCGCACCCGGGCCGCGCGGGTCTCGGCCGCCCTGGAGCGGGTGGGCCTCTCGGCCGCGGCACGTAAGAAGGCCCGCGCGTACTCCCTCGGCATGAAACAGCGCCTGGGCCTGGCCGCGGCGCTCCTCCAGCCGCGGGAACTTCTCGTTCTCGACGAGCCGACGAACGGCCTCGACCCGCAGGGCATGCGGGAGATCCGGGCGCTGGTGCGCGAGCTGGCCGAGGACGGCACCACCGTCTTTCTCTCCTCCCATCTCCTCGATGAGATCGAACAGGTGTGCACTCATGCGGCGGTCATGGCCCAGGGCAGACTCATCGCCCAGGGCACCGTCGCCGAGCTGGCGGCCGGCAGCCGCGGCCGGCTGTCCGTCACCACCCCGGACCCCGCGGACGCGGTCCGCGTCCTGAAGGAGCACGGGGTGACGGACATCGCGGTCCTGGACGAGCGCGTCACGGGGGAGCTGCCCTCGGCCGGGCCCACTTCCGCCTCCGGCGAGAGCGCCCCGCCGTTCGACCTGGCGGACCTCAACGCCGCCCTCGTGCGCGCCGGGGTGCGGGTCCGGGCCTTCGGAGCGGAGCGGGCCTCGCTCGAGGACGCCTTTGTGGCACTGACCGGGGAGGGCTTCGATGTCGCAGGCTGAGGTCAAAGCCGAGGTCAAAAGGGCTGCCAGGGCGCCCGCCCGGCGGCCGAGCCCGCTGTGGACGCTCGCCCTGTTCCGCAGCGAGCTGGGCACCACCTTCCGCCGCTGGCGGACCATCGCCCTGCTCGGCGTGCTCGCGGCCATCCCGGTCCTCACCGGAATCGCGGTGAAGATCGAGACGAGCGACGGCGGCTCGTTCGGTGAGGGACATGGGGGAGACGGCCAGGGCCCCGCCTTCTTCTCCCAGATCACCAACAACGGCATCTTCCTGGTCTTCGCCTCGCTGGCGGCGACGCTGCCCGTCTTCCTGCCGATGGCCATCGGCGTGATCGCCGGTGACTCCATCGCGGGTGAGGCGGGCTCGGGCACGCTGCGCTATCTCCTGGTCGCACCGGCCGGGCGGACCCGTCTCCTCCTCGCCAAGTTCACCACCGTGATCGCCTTCTGCATGGTCGCCACGGGTGTGGTGGCCGCGGCCGGACTGGCGACTGGGGCGCTGCTCTTCCCCCTCGGTGATGTCACGCTGATCTCGGGAACCACCGTCTCGTTCACCGACGGACTGCTCAGGACCCTGGCGGTGGCGGGCGTCGTGGCGTGCTCCCTCATCGGCATCGCGACGGTGGGCCTGTTCATCTCGACCCTCACCAACAGCGGGATCGCGGCCATGGCGGCGACCGTCGGGCTGCTGATAACGGTGCAGATCCTGGACACCATCCCGCAGCTGCACGCGATCCAGCCGTATCTGTTCCCGCATTACTGGCTGTCCTTCGCGGACGTCCTCCGGGACCCGGTCTACTGGGATCAACTCATCAAGAACTTCGAGTTGCAGGCCCTTTATGTAGCGGTGTTCGGCTCGGCCGCCTGGGCGCGGTTCACCGCGAAGGACATCACCGCCTGAGCCGAGCCGAGCTGAGCCCTACGACGGCGGCGACGACGGCCGCGGGTGGCGAACCCCGCGACCGCCGCTCAGCTGTCCGCCGTCGGCTGCGCTCGCCGTCAGCTGCTGAGGGTCCAGATGGCGTACGCGATGGCGTCGGTGTTGCGGTCCAGCGCGGTGTCGTTGATGTTGCTCGAGGTGTCGCAGGACCGGTGGTAGCAGCGGTCGAACGCCTGGCCGGAGGTGCCGCCCCACTTCTGGGCCTGGGCGGCGGTCTTGGTGTAGTCGGCGCCGCTGAACAGCCCGCCCACCGGCACGCCCACGTTCTTGAACGGCGCGTGGTCGGAGCGCCCGTCGCCCTCCGTCTCGATCTCGGTGGGCACGCCCTTGGTCGCGAAGAAGTCCTTGAACACGGACTCGAGGCGCGCGTCGTCGTCGTAGACGAAGTAGCCCGGGTTGGGCGAGCCGATCATGTCGAAGTTCAGATACGAGTCGATCTTCGCGCGATTCGCGGTCGACAGGCTGTTCACGTAGTAACGGGAGCCCACCATCCCCAGCTCCTCGGCGCCCCACCAGCCGAACCGGAGGTGCTTCGTCGGCTGCAGCCCGGCCCTGGAGACGGCGAGCGCGGTCTCCAGGACGCCCGCCGAGCCCGAGCCGTTGTCGTTGATACCGGGGCCGGCGGTGACGGAGTCCAGATGGGCGCCCGCGAACACCACGTTGTCGGCGTCGCCGCCGGGCCAGTCGGCGATGAGGTTGTAGCCGGTGGCACCGCCGGAGGTGAACTGCTGCACGGTGGTGGTGAATCCGGCCGCGTCGAGCTTGGCCTTGATGTAGTCGAGCGAGGCCTTGTAACCGGGGCGGCCATGGGCGCGGTTGCCGCTGTTGGCGGTGGCTATGGACTGCAGCTGGCTCAGGTGGGCCTTGACGTTGGCGACCGGGATGTCGGGCGCCGCGAGGGCGGCCGCGGCCGCCGGGGCCGGCGTCGGTCCGGCCATTGGCAGCGGCGCGGCGGGCGCCGCGGTGGCCAGGGCCGCGACGATCGCACCGGCCGCTGTGGCGGCGGTGGCGGCCCGGCGTATCAAGGATCTTCCGGTTGACGACATGGGGGGCTCCGAATTCCGAACGAGGACAGGACGGAATGAACGTGTCGCTGTGTGGTGCACGCACCCGGTGGGGCGGGGAGCGCTGAAGCGGTGGCACGGTGTAGCGGTGGCACGTGGGTGCGGAGTGTCGCAAAGGCAGATGCTCCGGCTCCGGTTGACGCCGCGTCAAGGGCATAAACCGGACACCAGCCGCCGCATATCGATCCCGTGCGTCCTTTTACGGGCGTGACCGTCGCGCTTCCTGCCGGTCCTCAGCAGGTCGTCGACATTTCCTCAGCGAATCCGCTAGCCGAGGACGGGGTCCTCGGCCGCCGTGCCACCGTTCTGCGCCGTCGCCGCGGCGGCCCGCTCGGAGGCCGCGCGCAGTTGTGCCCGCGCCCGGCGGGCCGTACGCAGCGCGTCCCAGGTGAGCAGGGCCAGTGCGAGCCATACGAGGGAGAAGCCCGCCCACCGCTCGGGCGGCATGGACTCGTGGAAGACGGCGACGCCGAGCGCGAACTGGAAGATCGGGGCGATGTACTGCAGCATCCCGATCGTCGACAGCGGCAGCCGCACGGCCGCCGTCCCGAAGCAGATCAGCGGCACCGCGGTGATCAGCCCGCTGCTCGCCAGCAGCGCCGAGTGCCCGGCGCCCTCGCTGCCGAAGGTGCTGTCCCCGCGCGCGGTCAGGAAGATCACGAAGCCGAGCGCGGGCAGGAACTGGACCGCGGTCTCGGCGGCGAGCGATTCCAGTCCGCCCAGGCCGATCCGCTTCTTGACCAGGCCGTAGGTGGCGAAGGAGAAGGCGAGGGTGAGCGCGATCCAGGGCAGTGAGCCGTAGCCGACCGACAGCACGGCCACGGCCGCCACGCCGACGCCGACCGCCACCCACTGCACCGGCCGCAGCCGCTCGTGCAGCAGCAGAACACCGAAGCCGATGCTGACCAAGGGGTTGATGAAGTATCCGAGCGAGGTCTCGACGACATGGCCGCTGTTGACGCCCCAGATGTACAGGCCCCAGTTGACGGAGATGACGGCCGCCGCGATCGCGATCATCCCCAGCCGCGCGGGCTGCCGCAGCAGCGGACGTATCCAGGACCAGCGGCGCAGCGCGAGCAGTACGAGGACGACGGCCACCAGCGACCACACCATGCGGTGGGCAAGGATCTCGACGGCCCCGGCGGGCTCGAGCAGCGGCCAGTAGAGGGGGACCAGGCCCCACATGCCGTAGGCGGCGAAGCCGTAGGCGAGTCCGCTGCGCTGCTGAGGCTGGCTCTCCGGCTTCACATGTCCTCCCGGCGGCATGGCGACCTGTCGAAGGTAGCGCCGAAGCGGCCCGCCTGTCATTTACGTATCGTCATACGGTCATGACAAGCGGGCCGCCGTGCGGTCGCCGGGGGATCCAGGGTGCTCGGCCCCGGCGTTCAGCCCGAGCGCTCAGCCCTTGAGGGCCGCCGCGACCGAGTCCGCGATCGGGGTGGTCGGCCGGCCGATGAGGCGGGAGAGGTCGCCGGGCGTGCCGGCCAGCCGGCCGCGGGAGATCGCGGCGTCGACGTCCACCAGGATCTCGGCAAACGGCTCGGGAAGGCCGGCGCCGGTCAGGATGGCCTTGTGGGTCTCGGCCGGCACGGGGCCGTACGCGATCTCCTTGCCGGTCTGCTTGGCGATCTCGGCGGCGTACTCCTCGAAGCTCCACGCCGTGTCGCCGCTGAGCTCGTACGCCTTGCCCTCGTGGCCCTCGCCGGTCAGCACCTCGACGGCGGCGGCCGCGTAGTCGGCGCGCGAGGCGGAGGCGACGCGGCCGCCGGCCGCGTTGTTGACGACGGCGCCGTGCTCCAGCACGGGGGCCAGTTGCTCGGTGTAGTTCTCGTGGTACCAGCCGTTGCGCAGCAGCACGTACGGCAGGCCGGAGGCCTGGATGGCCTGCTCGGTGACCTTGTGCTCATCGGCCAGGGTGAAGTCGGCCGCGGGGCCGCCGAGGACGCTGGTGTACGCGAGCAGGGCGACGCCCGCCTCCTTGGCGGCGTCGATGACGGCCTGGTGCTGCGGAACGCGCTGGCCGACCTCGCTGCCGGAGATCAGCAGCACCTTGTCGCCGGCGGCGAAGGCGCCCTGGAGGGTTTCCGGCCGGCTGTAGTCGGCGATGCGCAGCTGTACGCCGCGCGCCGCGAGGTCGGCCGCCTTGTCGGCATCCCGCACCACGGCCACGATCTGGTCCGCGGGGACCTTCTCCAGCAGGCCCTCGACGACGAGGCGGCCGAGGTGGCCGGTGGCTCCGGTGACGACGATGCTCATGTCTGTGTTCTCCCTTTTATCCTCTTGGTGTCGATCTGCGAACCACCCTAGTCTCGACGCTAACCATTTGAAAGTACCCACTTTGAAGTAAGGTACAGGCATGTCAGTTAGTGAAAAGGTCACCGCGGAGACGCAGGGCGTGCTGATAGGTGGCCCCGAGGCCGCCATGTGCCCGTCACGACTGGTGCTGGAGCATGTCACCAGCCGTTGGGGCGTCCTCGTCCTCGGCGTGCTGTTGGACGGGACGCACCGCTTCAGCGAGGTGCGGCGCGCGATCGGTGGCGTCAGCGAGAAGATGCTGACGCAGACCCTTCAGACCCTGGAGCGGGACGGCTTTGTGGACCGCGAGGCGTACCCCGTCATTCCGCCGCATGTGGACTACTCGCTGACCGAACTCGGCGAGGAGGCGGCCCGGCGGGTGTGGGCGCTGGCCCAGTGGACGAACGAGAAGGTCCCGGAGGTCTTGGCCGCCAGGGAGGCGTACGACGCGGCCAAGGCGCCAGCCGCCAAGGCATAAAAGCGGGTGCCCGCCCGGAGCGCCGTCAGACGCTCCGGGCGGGCACCCTCCCCCAGCTACCGCTGGGAGGTGCCCCCTCGGTGTGCTTCGTGTACTTCAGCCGACGACGGTCCAGGTGTCGTGGCCGGTGAGCAGGGCGCCGAGGTCGCCCTTGCCCTTCTGCTCCACGGCGGCCTCGAGTTGGGTGGTCATCTCGGCCTCGTAGACCGGGCGGGCGACATTGCGCAGCACCCCGATGGGGGTGTGGTGCAGGGTGTCGGGGTCGGCGAGGCGAGTCAGCGCGAACGCGGTGGTCGGCGAGGCGGCGTGCGCGTCGTGGACCAGCACCCGCTCGGTGCCCTCCCGGGTCACATCGATGACCTTGAGGTCGCCGGTGGCCGGATCGCGGACGACGCCCTTGGAGCCGAGGCCGTCGCCGCCGTCCTCCTCGCTGAACGGCGCGCCGAAGCGGATCGGCTTGCCGTGCTCGAGACGGATGACGGCCTCCAGCGCCTGGTCCCTGTCCTTGAGGACTTCGAAGGCGCCGTCGTTGAAGATGTTGCAGTTCTGGTAGATCTCCACCAGCGCGGTGCCCGGGTGGGCGGCCGCCTCCCGCAGCACCTGGGTGAGGTGCTTGCGGTCGGAGTCCACGGTGCGGGCGACGAACCCGGCCTCGGCGCCCAGCGCGAGCGAGAGGGGGTTGAAGGGCGCGTCGAGCGAGCCCATCGGCGTGGACTTGGTGATCTTGCCGACCTCGGAGGTCGGGCTGTACTGGCCCTTGGTGAGGCCGTAGATCCGGTTGTTGAACAGCAGGATCTTCAAGTTGACGTTGCGGCGCAGCGCGTGGATCAGGTGGTTGCCGCCGATGGACAGCGCGTCGCCGTCACCGGTGACCACCCACACCGACAGATCGCGGCGCGAGGCGGCCAGGCCGGTGGCGATGGCGGGGGCACGGCCGTGGATCGAGTGCATCCCGTACGTGTTCATGTAGTACGGGAAGCGGGAGGAGCAGCCGATGCCGGAGACGAAGACGATGTTCTCCTTCGCCAGGCCGAGTTCGGGCATGAAGCCCTGGACGGCGGCGAGGACCGCGTAGTCACCGCAGCCGGGGCACCAGCGCACTTCCTGGTCGGACTTGAAGTCCTTCATGGTCTGCTTGGCGCCGGCCTTCGGCACCAGTGAAAGCGCGTCGACGGAGGAGAGCCCTTCCGTGATCGTCTCAGTCATCGATGGCCTCCTTAAGGGCCGTCGCAAGCTGCTCGGCCTTGAATGGCAGCCCCCGCACCTGGGTGAAGGAGCGGGTGTCGACCAGGTACTTGGCGCGGAGCAGGGTGGCGAGCTGACCGAGGTTCATCTCGGGCACGACCACCTTGTCGTAGCGGGCCAGCACCGCGCCGAGGTTCCCCGGGAAGGGGTTGACATGGCGCAGATGGGCCTGGGCGATGGCGTCTCCGGCGGCGCGGACCCGGCGCACGGCGGCGGTGATCGGCCCATAGGTCGAACCCCAGCCCAGCACCAGCGTGCGGGCGTCGCCGGTGGGGTCGTCCACCGTGATGTCCGGCACCTCGATGCCGTCGACCTTGGCCTGCCGGATGCGCACCATGTGCTCGTGGTTGGCCGGGTCGTAGGAGATGTTGCCGGTGCCGTCCTGCTTCTCGATACCGCCGATGCGGTGCTCGAGGCCGGGGGTGCCGGGCACCGCCCAGGGGCGGGCGAGCGTCTCGGGGTCGCGCTTGTACGGCCAGAAGACCTCGGTGCCGTCCGCCAGGGTGTGGTTGGGGCCGCTGGCGAACCGGACCCGCAGATCCGGCAGGTCCTCGAGGTCCGGCACCCGCCACGGCTCCGACCCGTTGGCGAGGTAGCCGTCGGAGAGCAGGAAGACGGGGGTGCGGTAGGTCAGCGCGATACGCACCGCGTCCAGCGCCGCGTCAAAGCAGTCCGCCGGGGTCTTGGGTGCCACGATCGGCACCGGGGCCTCGCCGTTGCGCCCGTACATCGCCTGCAGCAGATCGGCCTGTTCGGTCTTGGTGGGCAGACCGGTCGACGGGCCGCCCCGCTGGATGTCGACCACCACCAGCGGCAGTTCCAGGCTGACCGCGAGCCCGATGGTCTCCGACTTGAGCGCCACGCCGGGACCGGAGGTGGTGGTCACCGCGAGCGCCCCGCCGAAGGCGGCGCCCAGCGCCGCGCCGATGCCCGCGATCTCGTCCTCGGCCTGGAAGGTGCGCACGCCGAAGTTCTTGTGCCGGGACAGCTCATGCAGGATGTCCGAGGCGGGCGTGATCGGGTACGAGCCCAGGAACAGCGGCAGATCCGCCTGGTGTGAGGCAGTGATCAGCCCGTACGACAGCGCCAGATTGCCGGAGATGTTGCGGTATGTCCCCGGGGGGAACGCGGAGGAGGCGGGCGCCACCTCGTAGGAGACCGCGAAGTCCTCCGTCGTCTCGCCGAAGTTCCAGCCGGCCCGGAAGGCGGCCACGTTGGCCTCGGCGATCTGCGGCTTCTTGGCGAACTTCTGGCGCAGGAACTTCTCGGTGCCCTCGGTCGGGCGGTGGTACATCCACGACAGCAGACCGAGCGCGAACATGTTCTTGCTGCGCTCCGCCTCCTTGCGGGACAGCCCGAACTCCTTGAGCGCTTCGATGGTCAGCGTCGTCAGCGGCACAGGGTGGACGTTGTACCCGTCCAGCGAGCCGTCCTCGAGCGGGCTCTGGTCGTAGCCGACCCTCGCCATCGGGCGCTTGGTGAACTCATCGGTGTTCACGATGATCTCCGCGCCGCGCGGCACATCGCCCAGATTGGCCTTCAGCGCGGCCGGGTTCATCGCCACCAGCACGTTCGGCGCGTCGCCGGGGGTGAGGATGTCGTGATCGGCGAAGTGCAGTTGGAAGCTCGACACGCCGGGGAGGGTGCCGGCAGGGGCCCGGATCTCGGCCGGGAAGTTCGGCAGCGTGGACAGGTCATTGCCGAATGACGCCGTCTCCGAGGTGAACCGGTCACCCGTGAGCTGCATACCGTCGCCCGAGTCACCAGCGAACCGGATGATCACCCGGTCCAGACGGCGGACCTCTTTGCCGCCGTCCGACGCTCGCTGTCCCCCGACGAGCGTCTGCCCGTCCTGCTGATCGGCTGGTTCGGCCTGCTCGGCCGGGCTACTGACCTGGCTGGTCACTGATTCGGACCTCCCTTGAGGCGGCGCTCGTGGACATCGGTGCCGACCGGTTGTCCCATCGCCATCGTACGTCGGTAAGGGTCGCCTTCCCTGACCGGATCGCATAATGGACGCCCTGACACTGCCCCTTTATGCGGTGAATTGTCATGCTCTGCATGCGCCCCCGTACTCATGTCGAGCGATACTCCCCTTTCGGTCTTTGGACGTACGACGGATGTACGACTGCCAATCGACCGGACCGGACCGGGCCGGGGCGGACCCGATCAGCCTGGCCCGGACACCCCATGCCCGTCTTACATCCCGAGCTGTCTCACGAGCCGAGACTCACGAGCCGAGACTCACGAGCCGAGACTCACGAGTCGAGATACGTCAGCACCGCGAGCACCCGGCGGTGATCCCCCTCGCTCGGCGACAGGCCGAGCTTCAGGAAGATGTTGCTGACGTGCTTCTCGACCGCGCCGTCGCTCACCACCAACTGCTTGGCGATCGCCGAGTTCGTACGGCCCTCGGCCATCAGACCGAGAACCTCCCGCTCACGCGGGGTGAGCCCGGCCAGCACGTCCTGCTTACGGCTGCGCCCCAGCAGCTGCGCCACGACCTCCGGGTCCAGCGCCGTGCCGCCCCGGGCCACCCGCACCACGGCGTCCACGAACTCCCGGACATCGGCCACCCGGTCCTTGAGCAGATAGCCGACGCCACGGCTGTTGCCGGCCAGCAGCTCCGTGGCGTACTGCTCCTCCACGTACTGCGACAGCACCAGCACACCCAGTCCGGGGTGGTCGCGGCGCAGCCGGACCGCCGCCCGTACCCCCTCATCGGTGTGGGTCGGCGGCATCCGTACGTCCGCGACCACCACATCCGGCAGCGCGCCCCCGTCGGCCAGCTCCTGGACCGACTTCACCAGCGCTTCCGCGTCGCCGACCCCCGCGACCACCTCATGACCACGGTCGGTCAGCAGGCGGGTCAGCCCCTCCCGGAGCAGCACCGAATCCTCGGCGATGACCACCCGCACCCTGTCCTCCACAGCCCGCCCCCACTCGTCGGTTTCTCGGCCCCCAGCATCCCAGGGATCGGACCCGCGCGAGGCCCGGCACGCTCACCGGGACGGGGTGGGACGGGGCAGGCGGGGGCGGCGATGGGGCCCGCTGGTCACCTTCGCCAGGGGAGCTCGGCGGTGACGGAGGTCGGGCCGCCGCCCGGGGAGTGCACGACGAGAAGGCCGTCGACCGCGTCAAGCCGCTCGGCCAGCCCGGCGAGCCCCGACCCGGTCCGGGCGTCCGCCCCGCCCCGGCCGTCGTCCGAGATCTGCAGCATCACCCGGTCCTCGGAGCGCCACACATCCACGGCGGCCGTCCGGGCGCCGCTGTGCTTGCTGATGTTCTGCAGCAGCTCGGAGACGGTGAAGTAGGCGATGCCCTCGATGGCGGCCGCCGGCCGCTCCGGCAGGTCCACCGTCACCGTGACGGGCACGGTGCAGCGGGCCGCCAGGGCGGACAGGGAAGGACCAAGGCCCCGGTCGGTGAGGATCGCCGGGTGGATGCCGCGCGCGAGGTCGCGCAGCTCCTGGAGGGCCAGCTTCACCTCGCCATGGGCCTCGTCGACCATCCGCGCCGCCGCCTCCGGGTCCTCCTGAAGCTTCTCCTTCGCCAGGCCCAGGTCCATGGCGAGGGCGACCAGCCGGGCCTGCGCCCCGTCGTGCAGATCGCGCTCGATACGGCGCAGATCGGCCGCCGCCGTGTCGACCACCGTGCCCCGGTCCGACTCCAGCTCCCACACCCGCTCCGCGAGCCGCGAGGGGCCCAGCAGTCCGGACACCAGCAGCCGGTCGACCCAGGTCAGCCCCCGTATCACAAACGGCGTCCCCACCAGCAGCAGCGCTCCGGCGACGCTGGTCACGGCTATCTCGAACGGGGTGTCGAGGAAGAAGCCGCGGCCGTCGACTTCGAAGAGCTGTATGCCCTGCTGGTCGCTGTAGGTGGGGAGGACCCACTGCCACAGCGGATAGGTCACAAGGGCCCAGGCGTTCACCCACAGCGCCAGCGACACGGCGAAGGCGAAGATCGCCCACGGGAGGTGGATCAGCGAGTAGAGGACATGGCGCCAGGAGGTGCCGCTCCTGAGCAGCGCGCCCACCCAGGCGAACGGACCTGACTTGCGCGACCCGCGGGTCACCGCCCGCACCGGTTCGGGATCGGCGACCTCCAGCCGCAGCAGCCCGCGCGCTCTGGCCCGCTCCACGGCCCCGAGCGCCCGGCAGCCCGCCAGGGCGACCCCGAGCACCGGTATGCCGAGGAAGGTGACCAGGAGTCCGAAGCCGAGCGCGAGCATCGTGACCGCGTAGGTGAAGGTGAGCAGGGCCATCGGGAGGCTGAGCATCAGATACAGGAACTCGCGCCAGACGCGGGCCTTGAAGGGTGCACGCAGCGCCGCGGGCACCAGAGAGCCGCTGGGCTCGGCTTCCGGCCCGTACGGTTCGTATGCGGTGGCCATCTCTCGTCCGTCCTCCGAAGGGTGGGGCATGGTGCCCGTGTGCTGCGGTGCGTACATCCAGGCTCCCGGAGCGCGCCCGGTCGGGCCATGGAGCAGGTAGGCGTCTTGACCGTGGGGCTAGCCCTACCGTCGGGGTAGCCCTGGGCATACCACCGGAGCGCCCCTAGGCCCGCGCGGCTCCGCGGTCGCGCCACGGCAGCTCGGCGGTCACGGCCGTCGGGCCGCCCACCGGTGAATCCACCGTGAACAGGCCGTCGACCGACCCGAGCCGTTCCGCGAGCCCGGCCAGACCGCTGCCCCCGTCCGTGCTCGCGCCGCCGTGCCCGTCGTCCCGCACCTGGATCAGCAGCCGCCCGTCCGACCGCCACACCTCGACGGTGGCCGTCCGGGCGCCGCTGTGCTTGCTGATGTTCTGCAGCAGCTCGGAGACGGTGAAGTAGGCGATGCCCTCGATGGCGGGCGCGGGCCGCTCCGGCAGGTCCACGCCGACCTGCACCGGCACCGTGCAGCGCGCCGCGACCGACGACAGCGCCGCGTCCAGGCCCCGGTCGGTCAGCACCGCCGGATGGATGCCCCGGGCGAGGTCGCGCAGCTCCTGGAGGGCCAGCTTCACCTCGCCGTGCGCCTCGTCGACCATCGCGGCCGCCGCCCCCGGGTCCTCCAGCACCTTCTCCTTCGCCAGGCCAAGACCCATGGCGAGGGCGACCAGCCTGGCCTGCGCCCCGTCGTGCAGATCGCGCTCGATACGGCGCAGATCGGCCGCCGCCGTGTCGACCACCGTGCCCCGGTCCGACTCCAGCTCCGCGATCCGCCGCTCCAGCTCGTCGGAGGGGGACAGCAGCCCGCGCACCATCGCCCGGTCGGCGTTGGTCAGGCCCCGGGCGATCCAGGGCAGCACGGGCCAGGCGAGGAAGAGGGAGAGCAGGGTGACGCAGAAGGTGGCCACCGCCCAGGGCAGCCGCATGAAGGAGTACAGCGTGGTCCGCCAGCCCACCGGGTCCCGCAGCCGCGCCCACAGCCAGGAGAAGAAGCCGCCGTCCGCGTGGTGCCGCAGCCGGCTCGGCTCGTCGACGCGCACCGCGAGCAGCGCGCGGGCGCGACGCCGCTCGAACGCGCCGTACAGCCGGCTGCCGCGCAGCCCCAGGGCCAGCAGCGGCAGCCCCACCACGGTGATCGCCAGCCCCAGGCCCATGACGAGCCACACCAGGGAGTAGACGAAGCCGAGGATGCCCATGGGCAGATTGGCGAGGAGGTGGGCGATCTCCTTCCAGGTCTGCGCGGGAAAGCCGAAGGCGGGCGGCCGGGGCAGCCGCTCGTGGCCCTGGTCGCCCTGGTCGCCGTCGTCGGTTGAACTCACGGTCATACGGCCAAGATTGCCCGGCCCGCCCCCGCCCCGCCATGGGGTACGTCGCCGTGCCCGGGTAGGGGTAACCCCACCGCATCTCGGACCGGCGGCTCACCTGGACGGCTCCAGGGCCTACACTCCCGTGCGTACGTAGCGTCGAACATACGACATCGGCGAACATCAGGCGGGACAGGGAGCGAGGGGCGGACGTGCCGGAGGCGACGACCGTGCGCACCACAGCCGTGCCGCTCGCGGCCGACTATTTCCAGGGCTATTCGGTGGTCGGCCTGCTCGCGGTGGTCGGCGTGCTCTTCGTCGCCGTGGCCTTCGGGGCCGGGCGGCTGCTGCGGCCCGTGGTGCCCACCCCGGAGAAGCTGCTGACGTACGAGTGCGGCGTCGACCCGGTCGGCGAGGGCTGGGCCCACACCCAGATCCGCTACTACGTCTACGCTTTCTTGTATGTGATTTTCGCGGTGGACTCGATCTTCCTCTTCCCCTGGGCGACGGTGTTCGCCGCACCGGGCTATGGCGGAACGACGCTGGTGGAGATGTTCATCTTCCTCGGCTTCCTCGCCGTGGGCCTGCTGTACGCCTGGAAGAAGGGCGTCCTGGAATGGACGTGACACCGACCCCCGCCCTCACACCGGCCGCCACACCTGTGGATCTCCCGGAGCCGCGCCGCCTCGGGACGCTCGCCAGGCTGGCGCCCGAGCCGATGAAGGTGGTCCTGAACTGGGGCCGCCGCTACAGCCTGTGGGTCTTCAACTTCGGGCTGGCCTGCTGCGCCATCGAGTTCATCGCGGCATCGATGGCCCGCCACGACTTCATCAGGCTCGGCGTGATCCCCTTCGCCCCCGGGCCGCGCCAGGCCGACCTCATGGTCGTGTCCGGCACGGTGACGGACAAGATGGCGCCCGCGGTGAAGCGGCTCTACGAGCAGATGCCCGAGCCCAAGTACGTCATCTCCTTCGGAGCCTGCTCGAACTGCGGCGGGCCGTACTGGGACTCGTACGCGGTCACCAAGGGCGTCGACCAGATCATCCCCGTCGATGTGTATGTGCCGGGCTGCCCGCCCCGACCGGAGGCGCTGCTTCAGGGGATCCTGAAGCTTCAGGAGAAGATCGCGCGCGAGTCGCTGGGCGAGCGGTACGGACGTGACGGCGGGGCGTCTCGGCCGTCCGCTACAGCTCTGCGCAGCGGCCTGGTCGCGCCGCCCACCCCGTCCTCAGGACCGGCCGCGGGGGAGGGCACGCCGTGACCGCGCCCGAGGACCGGAACCAGCCCATCGAGGCCGCCGCGCCTGCTGACGCTGGGGCCGCTGCCGAGCCCGCGCAGCCGACGGTCGGCTGGCTGCCGCGGCCGGCGACCGAGCTGTTCGGCGAAGGCGCGACGGCGGAGGAGGCGTACGGGCTGCTCACCGTCGACGTCCCCGCCGACGCGTGGATCCCCGCGCTGGAGACCGCCCGCGACGCGCTGGGCTGCACCTACTTCGACTGGCTGAGCGCGGTCGACGAGCCCGGCGAGGGCTTCCGCGTGGCCGCGCACGTCGTCGCCCTGGGGCCGTCGACCGCCGTGGCCGTTCCCGCCGTACGCAGGCTGCTCGTACGCACCACCCTGGCGCACGACGCGCCCGCCCTGCCGACCGCGACCGGCGTCTACGCGGGCGCGGCCTGGCATGAGCGCGAGACCCACGAGATGTTCGGCATCGACTTCGCCGACCACCCCCACCTCGCGCCGCTGCTGCTCCCGGACGGCTTTGAGGGGCACCCGCTGCGCAAGGACTTCGTGCTGGCGGCGCGGGTCGTCAAGGCATGGCCGGGCGCGAAGGAGCCGGGGGAGTCCGACGCCGCCCACGCGCCCAGACGGCGGCAGATGCTGCCGCCCGGCGTTCCCGACCCCAACGAATGGGGCCCCCTCAAGGGCCAGCTCCCCCCTGCCCCCGCCCGCCCGGCGCGCGCGACCCGCACGGCGGGCGCGGCAGGCGCCGCGGGCGCCGGGGGCGAACGCCCGGCCCGCCGGGCCCGCAGCGCGTCCGCGGGCTCGGCCGGCCAGCGCACCACCGACACCACGGGCGCGGAGACTCCGACGGACGACTCCGCGCGGCCCACACGCCGCGCTCGCAGCGCGAGCGAGGGCTCGGCGACGCAGCGGGACGCCGGTACGGATACGGCAGCGGCGGAGGGAACTGCCCGGCCCGCGCGCCGGTCGCGCAGTGTGAGCGAGGGCTCCGCGAGCCAGCGGGGCACGAGTGCGGAGGCAGCGGAGGGGGCGGCTGCGGAGGAGGCGTCGGACGGCGCTGCCCGGCCCGCGCGCCGTGCCCGTAGCGCCGGCGAGGGGCCGGCAAGCCGGCGCGCCGCGACGGGCGGTCAGGCCCAGGCGCGCCCGGACCGCCCCACCACCCGCCAACGCTCGACCGACGCCCCCTGGCACCACGCCCGCCCGGCCCGCGACGAGCCGCCGCCCCCCGGGCCCGGGCCGCAGGCTCCGGCCACAGGCGGGCCGACGGCCGCGGACGGCCCCGCCTCGGGCGCCGAGGAACCGTCTCGCGCGGAGGCCGCCGGGTCAGAGTCATCCGGGTCCGAGACCGAGTCCGCGTCCGGTGCCGCCGCTGAGGCCGGGGCCGGCACCGAGCCGCGGGCGGCTTCCCGGCCATCCCGGACCGTCGCGGACGACGGGAACGCCGGAGACCCCGCGCGCCGCGAGGGGTCCCAAGGGCCGGGGCGGCCCGCGGTGCCGGAGGGCGCCGGTGAGCCTGACGCGCCCGCTGAGCCCGACGCACCCCACACAGACACCGACGACCCGGCGGGAGGCACCGCGTGAACGACGTCCTCGACGTCGCGCTGCGACTGCTCGCGCTGTTGGTCGCCTTCCTCGTACTGCCTCTCGTCGTGGGACAGACCGAGCACAAGGTCATGGCCCATATGCAGGGTCGGCTCGGGCCGATGTACGCCGGTGGGTTCCACGGGTGGGCACAGCTGGTCGCGGACGGCGTGAAGTTCGCGCAGAAGGAAGACGTCGTACCGGCGGGGGCCGACCGGCGGATCTTCCAGCTCGCGCCCGCCGTCGCGCTGCTGCCGTATCTGCTGGTCCTGGTCGCGATCCCGGTCGGGCCCGGCGCCGTCGGCCGGTTCATCGACGCCGGCATCTTCTTTGTGCTCGCCGTGATGGGCGTCGGCGTGCTGGGCTCGCTCATGGCGGGTTGGGCGTCGGCCAACAAGTTCTCCCTCCTCGGAGGGTTGCGTACGGCCGCGCAGCTGATGGCGTACGAGCTGCCGATGCTGCTCACCGCCGCCTCCGTGGCGATGGCCGCCGGTACCGTCTCGCTGCCCGGCATCCTCGACGCGTTCGAGTGGTGGTGGGTGCCGTGGCAGATCGTCGGCGGGGTGGTGTTCTTCACGGCCGGGCTCGCCGAGCTGCAGCGTCCGCCCTTTGACGCGCCGATCGCCGACTCCGAGATCATCTTCGGCGCGTACACCGAGTACACCGGGCTGCGCTTCGCGCTGTTCCTGCTGGCCGAGTACGCGGGCATCGTCATCCTCTGCGGGCTGACCACCGTGCTGTTCCTGGGCGGCTGGCACGGTCCGGCCGCCCATGACCTGGGCTGGGTGTGGACGCTGCTGAAGACGGCCGTACTCGCCTTCGTGGTGATCTGGCTGCGGGTGAGCTATCCGCGGCTGCGTGAGGACCAGCTGCAGAAGCTCGCCTGGACCGGCCTCATCCCGCTCGCCCTGGTCCAGATCGCCCTCACCGGCGTCGTCAAGGTGGTGATCTCCTGATGGGCATCCCCGGTTCCGGCCTGGCCAAGGGTCTGGCCGTCACCCTGCGCACGATGACCCGGAAGGCGCACACCGCGCAGTACCCGGACGTCCAGCCCGAACTGCCGCCCCGGACGCGCGGCGTCATCGGCCTGTTCGAGGAGAACTGCACGGTCTGCATGCTCTGCGCGCGCGAGTGCCCGGACTGGTGCATCTACATCGACTCCCACAAGGAGACGGTGCCGCCGGCCGCGCCCGGCGGGCGCGAGCGCAGCCGCAATGTGCTGGATCGGTTCGCCATCGACTTCGCCCTGTGCATGTACTGCGGTATCTGCATCGAGGTGTGTCCTTTCGACGCGCTGTTCTGGTCGCCGGAGTTCGAGTACGCGGAGGAGGACATCCGCGACCTCACCCATGAGCGGGACAAGCTCCGCGAATGGATGTGGACGGTGCCCGCGCCGCCCGCGCTCGACCCCAGTGCCGAGGAGCCCAAGGAGATCGCCGCCGCCCGCAAGGCCGCCGACAAGATCGCCGCAGCAGTGGCGGCCGAGGCGGCACAGACCGCGCAGGCCAAGGACGCGGCGCAGGGCGATCGCCCCACCGGCTCCTCCGGCCGGGACGGAGCGGCGTCATGACCGCCGCGGCGCAGCTCGCGGCCGCCGGCCACGGTTTTCTGTCACCGACCGGTGTGGAGATCACCTTCCTTCTGGTCGCGGTGGTGACCCTGGGCGGGGCCGTCGTCACCGTCACCACCAAGCAGTTGGTGCACGCCGCGCTGTGGCTGGTGGTCACGCTCGGCGGGCTCGCGGTCGAATTCCTGCTCCTCACGGCGGAGTTCATCGCCTGGGTGCAGGTGCTGATCTACGTCGGCTCCGTCGTCGTCCTCATCCTGTTCGGGCTGATGCTGACCAAGGCGCCCATCGGCCGGTCGCCTGACGCCGATTCGGGCAACCGCCCGGCCGCCCTGGCGGTGGCCGTGGCCTCCGCGGCCGCCCTGGTCTGGGTGGTCGTGGACGCCTTCCGGGCCACCTGGATCGACCTCGGGGAGGTGCAGGGCTCCACCAAGGTCACCGGCGTAAGCCTCTTCCGGCACTGGGTGCTGCCGTTCGAGGCGCTGTCGGTGCTGCTGCTCGCCGCGCTCGTCGGCGCGATCGTGCTCTCCCGGCTGCGATCCGCCCAGCGGACCCCGGGCGCCAACGGCCCCCGCCCCAACCGCTCCCGCGCCGCCGCTGAAAAGGAGGGCTGATGCACCTCGCCTACCCCGCCGTGCTCGCCGTCCTCCTCTTCTGCACCGGCCTGTACGGCGTCCTCGCCCGCCGCAACGCGATCCTGGTGCTGATGTCCGTCGAGCTGATGCTCGGCGCCGTCAACCTCAACCTCGTCGCCTTCGACGTCTGGCTCCGCGACACCCTGCACGCGGGCCAGGCCCTCACGCTCTTCGTCATCGCCATCGCCGCCGCCGAGATCGGCATCGGGCTGGCCATCGTCCTCCTCGTCCACCGCGACCGCGGCACCGCCGACATCGACAAGCTCCGGGGCCTCGCCGAGCCCCCGCCCACCGATGACAGCGTGCCAGGCACCACTGACAACGGCGCAGACAGCGACGCCGACACCAGCGCTGACCAGGGAATCCCCGCCCGGAGGCAGACCGCGTGACGACCACGACCGCCGCCGTCCTCGTCCCCCTCCTGCCCTTCCTCGGCGCCCTCGCCGGACTGTTGCTCGGCCGCCGCGCCCCCGGTTTCGTACGCCCCCTCGCGGTGCTGCCGACCGTCGCCGCGGCCGCCCTCGCCGTCCTCGTCGCCGTACGGCAGGGCGGGGGATCGGGCGGCGGCAAGGGGGCGCTGGACGCCGCGACCCGGCTCACCGACACCGGCTCGCTCCCCATCGACCTCGCGCTGCACATCGACGGCTTCGCCGCCCTGGTCGCGGTCCTCGTCGGCGTCGTCGCGTGCTGTGTGCAGATCTACTCGACCGGCTATCTGCGCGACGACCCGCGCTACCCGTCCTACGCCGCGCTCGTCTCCCTCTTCACCGCCGCGATGCTGCTGGTCGTCTACTCCGACGACCTGATCGTGCTGCTCGTCGGCTGGGAGATCATGGGCATCTGCTCGTACTTCCTGGTCGGCCACTACTGGGAGACCTCGGCCGCGCGCTCCGCCTCCCTCAAGGCGTTCCTGGTCACCAAGCTCGGCGATGTGCCGTTCCTGTTCGGGATCTTCGCGCTCGGCGCCGACGCCGGTACGTTCCGCATCAGCCGCATCTACGCCCAGCTGACCTCCTCCGCCTCGCACTTCCAACTCGACCACCCCACCCTGATCGCGCTGCTGCTGCTGGCCGGGGTCGCGGGCAAGTCGGCGCAGTTCCCGCTGCACACCTGGCTGCCCGACGCGATGGCCGGCCCCACCCCGGTCTCCGCGCTGATCCACGCCGCCACCATGGTCGCCGCCGGCGTCTACTTCATCGCCCGGCTGCTGCCCGTCTTCGCGTCCTCCGCCGCCGCCCTCGCCGTGCTCGCCGTCATGGCGGCGGTCACCATGGTCGGCTCGGCGCTCGCGGCTCTGGCCCAGGACGACATCAAACGCGTACTCGCCTACTCGACCGTCGGTCAGCTCGGCTATATGACCGGCGCGCTCGCCGTCGACGACCGCGGCGCCGCCGTCTTCCACCTGCTGGCCCACGGCGCGTTCAAGGCACTGCTCTTCCTCGGTGCCGGCGTGATCATCCACGCGGCCGGGACGAACTCGCTGGCCGCGATGTCGCGCATGAGCGGCCTGGCGAAGCGCATTCCCGACGCCTACTGGACGATCACGGTCGCGCTGCTCGCGCTCGCCGCCATCCCGCCGTTCGCGGGCTTCTTCTCCAAGGAAGCCGTCCTCGGCGCCGCCGAGCACGCGGCCACCGGGCACGCCCCGGCCGTCCCGGCGGCCGTCGGCTGGACCGTCCTGGTCGCCGGGCTGCTCACCGCCCTCCTCACCGCCGGCTACGCGGCCCGCCTGTGGCTGCTGACCTTCCGCGGCAAGGGCACCGAAGCCCCCGACCACGGCCGCCAGCCCCTCGTCATGAACGCCGTCCTATGGGTGCTCTTCATCCCCGCCGCCGCGTTCGGCCTCGCATTCGGCGCCCTCCCGGACTGGTTCGACGGCGGGTCCCTCGCCCCGACCCTCACCACCTCCGTACTGGGCACCGGGCTCGCCCTCGTCGGCGTCCTCGTCACGTACGGAGCCTGGCGGCACACCACCGCGCTGGCCGCCCGCACCCCGATGGGCGCCGTGGCCGCCCACCCGGACGCCGAGCCCGCGCTCTCCGAGGCCGAGGCCATCGCCACCCACGAGCCCGCGTACGGCGATATCGCCGCGGCCCACGACCCGGCGGACCCCGGCCGTCTCCTCCTCGGCCCGCTCCACCGGCACGCCGCGGCGGGCTTCCACCTCGACGCCCTGTACGCCGCGGTGTTCGTCCGCCCGGTGCGCGCCGCCGCCCGGCTCGTCGGCTTCCTCGACCGGGAGGTCGTGGAGACCTATGTGCGCGGCGCGGGCGGCGTTCCCCGTCTGCTCGGCGCGGCCGTACGGCGTGCCCAGACCGGCAATGTGCAGACCTACCTCGGCGCGCTGCTCGCGGGCTCGCTCGTCCTGGCCGTCGCCGTCCTCGTCGCAGCGGGAGCCTGAGCCGTGAACCACACCGTCCTGCAGTCGCTCCTCGCGGCCCTGATCGTCCTGCCCCTCCTCGGCTCGGCCGCCGCGCTCCTCCCCGCCCCGCCCGGGCTGCGCGGCCGCGGCCCCGACCAGGCCGTGCTGCGCCACGGCGTCACGGTCACCGGGGCCGTCCTGGCCGTCGCCATCGCCCTCGCCGCGGGCTTCGACCACGACCGCCCGGCCGCCATGCAGGCACAGACCGACATCAGCTGGATCCCGGCGCTGGACATCCGGATCCACCTCGGCGTGGACGGCGTCTCGCTCCCCCTCCTCGTGCTGACCGCGCTGCTGACCTTCCTGTGCGCCCTCTACGGCTACTTCAACATGCCCGCCGGGCCCTCCCCGAAGGCGTTCGTCGCGCTGCTGCTGCTCCTGGAGTCCGGCACCCTGGCTTCCTTCGCCGTCCTCGACCTGATGCTGTTCTTCCTGGCGTTCGAGATGGTGCTCATCCCGATGTACTTCCTCATCAACCGATGGGGCGGCGCCGGGCGCGAGCGCGCCGCCTGGAGGTTCATCCTCTACACGCTTCTCGGCTCCGTGATCATGCTGCTCGGCCTCCTCCTCGTCGGGCTCAAGGGCGGCACCTTCGACATGGTGGCACTCGCCTCCGACAACGGCGCCAAGCTCAGCCACACCACCCAGCTGATCGCGGTCCTCGCCATCGGAGTCGGCCTCGCCGTCAAGGCCCCCATGTGGCCCCTGCACAGCTGGCTCCCGGACGCCCACACCGCCGCGCCCACCGTCGGCTCCGTCCTCCTCGCGGGCGTGCTGCTCAAGATGGGCACGTACGGGCTGGTGCGCATCGTGCTGCCCATCGCGCCCGAAGGGGCCCACACCTTCGCGCCCTACCTGGCCGCCCTCGCCGCCGTCGGCATCATCTACGGCTCCCTCGCCTGCCTCGCCCTGGCCCGCACCGGGGCCAAGGGCGACCTCAAGAGGCTGATCGCGTACTCCTCCGTCGGCCATATGGGCTTCGTTCTGCTCGGCATCGCCACGCTCACCCCCACCGGAGTCAACGGCGCGCTGTTCGCCAACATCGCGCACGGCCTGATCACCGGCCTGCTCTTCTTCCTCGTCGGCGCCCTCAAGGACCGCTGCGGCACCACCGACCTCGACCAGCTCTCCGGCACCGGCGGAGCCGCCCTGTACGGCCGGGCGCCGCGCCTGGGCGGACTGGTCGCCTTCGCCGCCGTCGCCTCCCTGGGGCTGCCGGGGCTCGCCGGTTTCTGGGGCGAGATGCTCGCCATGTTCGGCGCGTTCGAGCCCGCCGACGGGCTCAGCCGCCCCGCTTTCCTCACCTTCATGGCGCTCGCGGGCCTGGGCACCCTGCTGACCGCCGCCTATCTGCTCGTCGTCGTACGCCGCGTCTGCATGGGCGAGCACCCGGAGGCCGAGATGGGCGGCACGCTCACCGGCGCGCCCGCGGGCGCCCCCGTGGGTGAGGCGGGAGAAGCCGCGGGGGCCACCGGAGCCGCAGGGGCTGCCGAGGGCGCCGGGGCACCCGCCGGGCCGCTCCGCCCCGCCCTGGCGGACGTACGCGGCTACGAATTCGCCGCCTGGACCCCGCTGGTCGCCCTCACCGTCCTCGGCGGACTGTGGCCCGCGGCCCTCCTCGGCCTCACCGATCCGGCCGTGCAGCAACTTCTCGCGGGAGGCCACTGATGACCGCGCTCGCCGGAGCCTACGTCCAGTCCGTCGACTGGCTCGCGATCGCCCCGCCCACCATCGCCGCCGTCGCCGCCCTGGCCGTCCTGGTCGCCGACCTCTTCCTCGCCGAGCGGAATAAACCCCTCCTGGGCTGGTTCGCGACCGCGGGCCTGGCCCTGGCCGCGCTCCTCCTGCTGCCGCTCCGCGCCGGGGACCGCAGCACCTTCTGCCTGACCTCCGACCCGGACGTATGCAGCTATAGGGCCGACGAATTCGCCGTCGTCATCCAATTCCTGGTGCTCGGCGGAGCTCTTCTGACGGCCCTGCTGTCCATGAGCACGGTCCACAACCGCGGCTCCAGGGACGCCGGAGACGGTGACACCGGGGCCGCCGGGCGTGCCGACGCCAGGGACGCCGCGGAGGGCGGCAAACTTCCCGCCGGCGAATTCTGGTTCCTGTTGCTGTCCTCCGCCGCGGGCGCGGCCCTCCTGCCCGCCTCCCGCGACCTCGCCACCCTCGTCGTCGCCCTGGAGGTCGCCTCCCTGCCGGCCTTCGCGCTCGTGGGGCTGCGCCGCGGCGACCGCCTCTCCTCCGAGGCCGCCCTCAAGTTCTTCCTCTCCTCGGTCACCGCGACAGCGGTCATGCTGATGGGCGTCAGCTTCGTCTACGCCGCCACCGGCAGTCTCCACCTGTCCCGGATCGCCGCCGCCCTCGGCCACGTCGACCCGCGGCTGGACACGCTCGCCCAGGCCGGTGTCGTACTCACCCTGGTGGGGTTCGCCTTCAAGACCGCCGCCGTGCCGTTCCACTTCTGGGTCCCCGACACCTACGTCGGCGCCCCCATCCCGGTGGCCGCGTACCTCTCCGTCATCGGCAAGGCGGTCGGCTTCTCCGGCCTCATCCTGGTCACCGTCCTCGCCTTCCCCGCGTACGCCGACGTATGGGGCCCGGCCGTCGCCGTGCTGGCCGCGCTCACCATGACTGCGGGCAACGTCGCCGCGCTGCGCCAGCGCCCCGAGCGCGCCCACAGCGCCGTACGCCTGCTGGCCTGGTCCTCCGTCGGCCAGGCGGGCTATCTGCTGGTCCCCATCGCCGCGGCCGGCTACGCCGATTCCTCCGGCGACGCGGCCCACGCCATCGGCTCCACGGTCGCGTACGCCCTGATGTACGCCGCCGTCAACCTCGGCGCCTTCGCGGTCGTCGCCCTGGTGTCGCGCACCCACCCCACGGGCCGCCTCAGCGACTACCGCGGCCTGTACGCAACCCGCCCCCTGACCGCCCTCGCGCTCGGCTTCTTCCTGCTCTGCCTGGCCGGGCTGCCGCCTGGCGTCATCGGCCTGTTCGCCAAGGTCACCGTCTTCTCTGCGGCCGTGGACGCGGGGCTGGGCTGGCTCGCCGTCGTCATGGCCGTGAACGTCGTGATCGCGCTCTACTACTACCTCCAGTGGATGGCCGTCCTCTTCCGCGCACCCGCCGGAGCCCCCGCGCCCGCCGGAGCCCCCGCGCCCGCCGGAGCCCCCGTGCCCGCCGGAGCCGAGCCGACGGCCCCGGCCACCCCCGCTCTCGCCACCCGTGCGGTCCCCGCCTCCCTCACCGCGGTCATCGGCCTCGCCGCCGTGCTCGGCGTCGCCCTCTCCGGCGCCCCGCAACTCGTCCTGCGCTTCGCCTCCGGCGCCCTGCTGTGACCGCTGTCTGAGGTCTCACTCCAACGGCCCAACGGCCCGCCATGTGTGCACTAGGGAACCAGCGACCTTCATATGGCGTTGACCAATGCGGAAGGGTCCACTGGAAGGTGGAGACACCGCGAAAAAGGGTTCCCTTGCGGCATCTTTTGGAGGGGCACACCGTGCATCGTCGGCACAACGGGCTCAAAACCGCCGTACTCCTCGGGGGACTGTCCGCGCTCATCATTGTCGTCGGCAGCCTCTTCGGCCGTACGGGCCTGATCATCGCCGTCCTGGTGGCGCTCGGCACCAACGCGTACGCGTATTGGAACAGCGACAAGCTCGCCCTGCGCGCCATGCGCGCGCGGCCCGTGAGCGAGTTCGAGGCCCCCCAGCTCTACCGCATGGTCCGCGAGCTCTCCACCGCCGCCCGCCAGCCCATGCCGCGCCTCTACATCTCCCCGACCGAGGCCCCCAACGCCTTCGCGACCGGCCGCAACCCGCGGAACGCGGCGGTGTGCTGCACCGAAGGCATCCTGCGCCTCCTCGACGAGCGCGAGCTGCGCGCGGTGCTCGGCCATGAGCTCAGCCACGTCTACAACCGCGACATCCTCATCTCGTCCGTCGCCGGCGCGCTCGCCAGCGTCGTGATGTTCCTGGTCAACTTTGCCTGGCTGATCCCGATCGGCCGCTCCGACGACGACGAGGGACCCGGCTTCCTCGGCATGCTGCTGATCATGATCCTCGGCCCGCTCGCGGCCACCATCATCCAGCTCGCCGTCAGCCGCTCCCGCGAGTACGAGGCCGACGCCTCCGGCGCGCAGCTCACCGGCGACCCCCTCGCCCTCGCGGGCGCCCTCCGCAAGCTCGAAACGGGCACCCAGCAGCTCCCGCTGCCGCCCGAGCCCCGCCTGGAGACCGCGAGCCACCTGATGATCGCGAACCCCTTCCGTGCCGGCGAGGGCATGGCCAAGCTCTTCTCCACCCACCCGCCCATGGCGGAGCGCATCGCCCGCCTCGAGGAGATGGCAGGACGCCAACCGTGAAGACCATCCTCAACCTGATCTGGCTCGTCCTCTCCGGCTTCTGGCTCGCCTGCGCCTATCTGATCGCCGGGCTGTTCCTCTTCCTCACCGTCATCGGCATCCCGTTCGGCTTCGCCTCCTGGCGCATCGCGGGCTTCGCCCTCTGGCCCTTCGGCCGCACCGCCGTCCCCCGCCGCGACGCCGGAGCGCCCTCCTGCGTCGGCAATGTGCTGTGGCTCGTCCTTGCGGGCTGGTGGCTGGCGCTCGGCCACATCATCACCGGCACCATCCTGTGCCTGACGATCATCGGCATCCCGCTGGGCCTGGCCAACTTCAAGCTGATCCCGATATCCCTGACCCCCCTGGGCCACGAGATCGTCTCCACGGACCGCCCCTTCGCGACCGGCCGCTGGTAGCCGCTCCAGCGGAAGACGGCGGCGGACACATGCCAAGGGCGGGCAGCCCGTGAACAGGCTGCCCGCCCATGCGAAGGAGAGCCGGAGAGCGGTCCCTAGCCGGCAGTGGTGACGTTCACCGGTAGTTGACGAACTGCACCGCGAAGTCGAGGTCCTTGCCCTTGATCAGCGCGATCACGGCCTGCAGATCGTCCCGGCTCTTGGACGACACCCGCAGCTCATCGCCCTGCACCTGCGCCTTGACGCCCTTGGGGCCCTCATCGCGGATGATCTTGGCGATCTTCTTGGCGTTCTCCTGGGAGATCCCCTCCTGCAGCGAGGCGAAGATCTTGTATTCCTTACCGGAGGCCTGAGGCTCGCCCGCGTCCAGCGCCTTCAACGAGATACCGCGCTTGACCAGCTTGGACTGGAAGACATCGAGGATCGCCTTGACCCGCTCCTCGGAGTTGGCGCGCATCTCGATCCGCTCGCCCGACCACTCGATCGAGGCGCCGACGTTCTTGAAGTCATAGCGCTGGGAGATCTCGCGGCTCGCCTGGTTGAGCGCGTTGTCGACCTCCTGCCGCTCGACGTTCGAGACGATGTCGAAACTGGAGTCGGCCATCTTGAGTTGGCTCCTCGTACATAGATCTGTCAGGGGCGCGGCCCGCCGGACCACACGGGTCAGCCTAACGACTCGGTCGGCGATTGAGGTTGGGGCGTGCTGGCCTGGCGGTTCGGCGTGAGCAGGGGCCTGACCTCGCTGATCGTCATCCCCTCTCCTCTTGCGGCGACGTCGGCGGAGGGACTCGACCACCGCCCGCCTGGACCACACCAGCGCCCGCACCGCCCAGATCCTCTTCGCCCAAGGGCTGCAAGAAGCCCTGACCGAGTCAACCGCACCGAAGTCCGCGCCCTCGGGCCGGCCCCGCGCGGCAGCCGATCCCCACGGGAACACCCTTGCTCGGCAATGGACGGCCTCTGCTCGGTGAAACGCCGGACCCTGCACCGTGACAACCCCGGATGAGACCCGACCCGCACCCATGCGGCCCAAGGCCCACGCCGGAACGACACGACCGCACACCGGCCGCCCCCGAACACACATACGGGACAAGTCTTAGCCATCCCGGCCATGATCGAGACTCGAGAGAGACGCCGAGACGGGATCAACCCGGTGGCGGAGCACCCCCTGTCATCGGGTATTGTTTACGTCGTCGCCAGGGGGTTCCCCGAAAGTGGGAACGGAGCCCCTGGTCACATCCCAGGCGGTGTGCCCGAGTGGCCAATGGGAGCGGACTGTAAATCCGTCGGCTTAGCCTACCCAGGTTCGAATCCTGGCGCCGCCACGCTGGGAAAACGGCCCCTGAGCTGCGAAAACGCGGCCAGGGGCCGTTGTTGTTCATGAGGGCGGTGAGCACAACATGGAGACCTTCGTCCGCGAGCCGCGTCGGCGGGTGGAGCGGAACAACGACCGGCACCAGTGGGAGAAGGACCGGGCACGGCAGTCGCGGGCCGAGCGTCTGAAGACCGGCTCCACGGAGCACGACACCGGGCTGGAGACCGCCGACCTCGTCTTCCGCGTCGAGTACCGCGAGGCCACGGCCGACGAGGATCGGGCGGTGGTGTTCGGGGTGCCGGTCGGCACCCGGCTGCTGGAGCGGATCTACCGCACCAACTGCCGTGAGGACTTCCCCCTCGCGCTGGTGCGCTCGTATCTCGTACGCGATGTGGCGGCGGCCAATCCGGATCTGCTCGACGATTCGAATGAACCGTGGCCCGGCGGTACGCAGAGCCAGCTTTATACGCTCGGCATCGAGCTGGATCGCGTGGAGGAGCGGATTACGGCCCGCCCGCCGACCGTGGCGGAAGCCGAAGAGCTCGGCCTGAAGAAGGGCGCCTCGGTGATTCTCCTCCGGAAGATCTCCATCGACATCAACGGCCGGGTCGTGGAATTCTCCGACGTCACCTTTTCTGGGGATCGCGCCGAGCTTGTCTTTACGACGCCGCTGAAGCGATGGTGACCTCGGGCATCAATTCATGGAATGCGGCCCGTGATCAGCGCCTGCTCACGGGCCGTTTGCGTCGGCCGGCGCGACATCATGGCGCGGTCGGCTGCTGAGGCGGCTGCGGGGGCGGTTGCTGCGGAGGCGGCTGCGGCGGCGGCTGCTGGGGCGGGGGAGGCGGCGGGGGCGGCTGGGGCTGGGGCTGTTGGGATTGGTTCGGGTCGGGCTGGGGTTGTTGCTGCTGATTCGGGTCGGGCTGGGGCTGTTGCTGCTGGTTGGGGTCCGGTTGCGGTTGGGATTGGTTCGGGTCCGGTTGGGGCTGCTGCTGTTGGTTGGGGTCGGGCTGGGATTGGTTCGGGTCGGGCTGGGATTGGTTCGGGTCCGGCTGAGGCTGCTGGGTGTCCTGCGGCGGCGGTTGGGGCGGGGGCTGTGCGGGCGGTGGCTGGTCTGATGGCTGGTCGGACGGCGTATCGGGCGGGGGCTGATCCGGCGTGGACGGCTGTGCTTCAGGAGGAGTGGCCGAGTGGGACCGGTGTTTGGGGGATTTGGATTTCGATTTGTATTTGGATTTGGATGGAGCGGGCGACTTGGTCGAGGAATGGGATTCCCGTGGCGTGGTCTTCCCGGGTGTGGAATCCGCGCTTGCGGCGTAGAAGAAGATCGCGAAAGTGACCAGGGCGACCACCGCGAAGAAGATGCCGATAATGAGTGCGGAACGACGCGAGGTAAAGCGCGATGAATGCAGGCTCATATCTCCATCCTTCCCTCGCCTCTACCCTGCGCTGGTCATCGGCCGCACGCCTCCCCCGAGAGCATGGAATGCACCCCTACCTTCGGGGGGCACGAGTGGTAGCAGCCGATATTCGCGTCCGCATCCGCGGCCGTCCGGGCCGCCGTGAAACCGCCCCGAAACCGCGGTGAAGGCCACCGTCCGCAAGATCTGCGGCATGACCTCACGACACAGCACCGCCACCGCCGCCACTGTCCATCTCACCCCGGAACTCGTCGAGGACCCGGTCGGCGCCTACGCGGAATTCCGTGCGCAGGATCAGCTCCCCCAGGTGGTGCTGCCGGGGCTGACGACCCCGGCCCGGCTCGTCACCCGTTACGCCGACGTCAAGGCGGCGCTGGCCGAGCCGCGGCTCATCCGGGACCGTTCCAAGGTGCCCGGCGGGGCCGGGGGAGGGGATCCGCAGGCCGAGCTGGTGGAGGCGGCGTTCGAGGGTTTTCCGGCCGAGTACGCGAAGTACGTCGCCGGTCACCTGGCGCTGTTCGACGGCGAGGACCACGCCCGCCGCCGCGCCCCGCTGACCCGGGCGTTCACCGCCCGGCGCATCGCTGCGCTGCGGTCGTTCGTGGAGCGGACCGCGGAGGAGCTGATCCGTGGGCTGGCCGGGAAGGGCGAGGCGGATCTGCTGGGTGAGTTCGCGTATCCGCTGACCACCGTCGTCATCTGTGAGCTGGTCGGCGTCGACGAGGCGGACCGGGGCCGGGTGTGCGACTGGATACGCGACTTCGCGTACGGCGACGGCAGCCGGATGGCCGACGGGCTCGTGGGCATCGTGGACTACGTCAAGGAGCTGATCGCGCGGCGGCGGGCCGAGCCCACCGACGATCTGATCTCCGCCCTGATCGAAGGCGGCAGGGACAGCAAGGGCAGGGACAGCAAGGGCAGGGACAGCAAGGGCAGGGACAGCAAGGGCAGGGACAGCAAGGGCAGGGACAGCAAGGGCACAGACAACAAGGGCACAGACAACAAGGGCGGGGACGGCGACGAGGCGTTCACCGAGGACGAGCTGGTCTCGGTGGTCTTCCTGCTCATCAGTACGGGCATCACCCCGCCCGCCCTCTTCCTCGCCCACGCGCTCCTCGCCCTCTTCGACCACCCCGACCAGCTGGCCCAGCTCCGCGCCGAGCCCGAGCTGCTGGGGCGTGCCGTGCCCGAACTGCTCCGCTATGTCACCCTCGTGCGGATCGGCGCCTCGATGTACGCCACCGAGGACTTCGAGTTCGCCGGGACCGCGCTGAGGAAGGGCGAGCCGGTGACCGTGGCCCTGCTCGCCGCCAACCACGACCCGCGGGAGTACGGGGAGGCGCCAGAACGGCTCGATATCACCCGGGAGTTCGGCCGTGGCGACGGCCACCTCGCCTTCGGCCACGGTGCCCACTACTGCCTGGGCGCGGCCCTCGGCCGTCTCGTCGCCTCGGCGGTCTTCGACCAGGTGCTCATCCGGCGGCCGGGCGCGGCGCTCGCGGTCCGGCGGGACGAACTGGAATTCGGGCACTGGCCTGCGGACGGCTTCCACCTGCTGCGGCTGCCCGTACGGCTCTGAGGCGCCGGGAGGCGGTCTGTCGCGGGCGCGCGGGACGGCGGGATGATCAGGGGATGGTGACCTTGAAGCCGCGCGTGCGGCTCGCCGCCGTCGGAGTGGCCTTCGCTCTCGCCGCGGCCACGCCCGTCGCCGCGTACGCCGCGCTCGACGACGAGCCCGCGTCCGCCGCGTCCGCCACGTCCTCGGCCCCCGCCTCCGCCGTCAGCCGGGGCAAGCCGTACGTCGAGACCCGGTTGTTCTTCGGGACGCAGCGGCCCGACGGCGGGCCGCCCGTGACCGACAAGCAGTTCATGGCCTTCGTCGACGAGGAGGTCACGCCGAGCTTTCCGTCCGGGCTGACGATCCAGGACGGGCGGGGGCAGTGGCGGGACCAGAACGGGACGATCGAGCGGGAGCGGTCGTACGAGCTGATCCTGCTGTACCCGGTGTCCGAGGCGCGGGAGCACGACCCGCAGATCGAACGGATCCGGGACGCCTATGAGCACCAGTACGCACAGGAGTCCGTGGCCCGTGCGGATGACGCCACCCGGGTGGACTTCTAGGGCCCAGGTACATCGCTCAGGACATCACTCGGGACATCGTTCAGGACGCTGAGGCCCGCACCGCCTCCGTGATCGGCGTCGCGCCCTTCACCAGCTCCAGCGTGCGGCCCGCCGTACGGGGCTCGTCGAGGAGGGCGAGCAGGACGGCGGCCACGTCGTCCCGGGTCACCGAGCCGTACTCGACGTGCTCGGCCAGGGTCACCCGGCCGGTGCCCGGGTCGTCCGTCAGGCGGCCCGGGCGCAGGACGGTCCAGTCGAGGGCCAGGCGGGCCCGTACGGCCGCGTCCGCCTCGGTTTTGGCGCGCAGGTAGGCGGCGAAGACCGGGTCGGTGTCGGCGGGGATCTCGCGGTCGGTGCCCATGGAGGAGACGATGAGGAACCGCCGTACGCCGGCCCGCTCGGCCGCGTCGGCGAAGAGCACGGCGGCGCCGTGGTCGACCGTCTCCTTGCGGGTGGTGCCGCTGCCGGGGCCCGCGCCGGCCGCGAAGACCGCGGCGTCGGCGGCCTCCAGGTGCTGGGCGACGTCGTCCACCGAGGCCTGTTCCAGGTCGCGGATGACCGGTTCGGCCCCGGCCGCCAGCAGGTCGCCCGCCTGCTCGGGGCGGCGGATGATGCCCGCGACCTCGTCGCCGCGCCGGGCGAGCAGCCGCTCCAGCCGCAGCGCGATCTGACCGTGTCCTCCTGCGATGACAATGCGCATGATCCCGACCGTACGCCGTGCAACCCTCCTCGGCACTCGCGAGTCTGACGGGGAGATCAGGCGCTGGTGTCTGTTCAGCCGACTGGAGGAGCCCCGTACCGCCATGACCGCCATCCGTAAGTCCCTCGTCGCCGTCGGCTGTACGACCGTCCTGGTCACCGGCGTCGCCGCGTGCGGCACCATCGAGAACGTCTCGGCGGGGAAGAAGCTGGAGAACGCGGTCGACAAGCTCGGCGAGCGCCGCTCCCTCTCGGTGGAGCTGGACCTCGACGCGACGCCCGAGCAGCTGATCGCCCTCTCCAAGAGCGACAGCGCGGCGGAGCCGATGACGCGCGAGGAGGCGGAGGCGCTGGCCGGGATGAAGGTCAGCGTGGCCGTCCAGGCGAAGAAGCCGTTGGCGGAGGCCAAGGACAAGGACCTCATCGCGACGCGGGTGAAGCTGAGCGGACCGGACGGCGATCTCGTCGAGTACCGGATCATGGGCGAGACGGCGTACATGCGGGTGGACATGCGGGCGTTGGGTGAGCTGAGCGGCGAGCCCATACCGTCCGCCGACGAGCTGCCCGCGGACATGCCGGGCGGCAAGGTGGTGCGGAAGCTTTTCGATGGCGGGTGGGTCAAGCTCGACACCGCCGAGATGGATAAGGCCCGTGAGGAGATGGGCGCCGGGGCCGGGAAGAAGGGGGCCGACGGGTCCGAGGTCTCCCCCGAGACCAGCCGGAAGATCACCAAGTCGCTCAAGAAGCTCTTCGCGCGCGAAGTCACCCTGAAGGACAAGGGCCGCCGTGACGGGGCGGACCATGTGGTGGCCACCGGGCCCGTACGGACCCTGCTGACCGGTGTCTTCAACGAGCTGCGGCCGTTCACCGACGAGCTCCCGGGCGGCGAGGACCTGCCGACCGCCAAGGACTTCAAGGATGTGCCGAACGAGAAGATCGCGGTCGACTTCGCCATCAAGAACGGCGCGCTCGCCGAGGCCAGCGCGGATCTCGCGCCGCTCGCCGAGGGGCTGAAGAAGGGCGACAAGCTGCCGCTCAAGCTGGCCTTCGGCGAGGGCGGGAAGATCACCGCCCCGTCCGGCGCCACCGAGCTCGACATCAAGGAGCTGATGGAGGCGGCCGGCGCGATGATGCTGGGCGGCGTCGACGGTGCTGACGACGCCGTCTCCGGGGACGACTTCATCGTGGACGACGATGTGCAGGGTCCCGAGGACATCAACGGTATCGACGGCCTGCCGATCGACCTCCACGACCTGGACAAGGCGGACGCCCGGAACCGCTGACCCGCCCGACACCCCGGCTCAGCCCCGAACCCACGACTCAGTCAGGCGGCTGCGGCCGGCCGCTGTGATCCGTCCGCGCCTGCCGCGGCAGGTCCAGCGCCGCCGCGGCCGCCGAGGCGCAGTACTCGCGCACCGCGCTCGTCCGCGCCACCACGCGCCCCTGGTGGACCACCACCCGGCTGTACGCGAGCGAGAGCACGCCCGGCAGTCCGTCCCCGCGCACCGCGAGCAGCTCCGCCGGGAATCCGGCCTCCACGCGCACCTCGGGCAGCCCCAGCGCGGCTCGGGCGCGCCCGCAGACCGCCTCGTACGCCTCCTCGGGCTCGGCCTCGCTCCGCGAGGCCAGGAGGAAGGCGGCCTCCAGCGGGTCGCCGCGCCCGACGGGGTTGGCGGCGTCCCGGAGCGCCCCGCTGCCCGCGGCCACCCGGACCCCGGCCGAGCGCAGCAGCCGCACCGGCGCGCAGCTCGGGGTGTACGCCCCTCGCGCGCGCCGGTCCTCCAGCCCGGCGCAGTCGCCCTGGGGCAGGCATACGACCGTGACGCCCGCCGCCGCGAGCCGGTCCGCCACCCGTGCCACCACATCGCGCGGCAGCCGCGCCAGCCCCCCGCAGGGGCCGATCGTGACGCCCGGCCGCAGCCCGCCGGCCATGGCCGCGAGCCGGGCCAGGCGGGCCGGGTCGTCACCGTCCGTGTGCAGGTCGACGGCGCAGCCGTGGCGGGCGGCGATATCGAGGACGGCCTCCACATGGCCGGTGGGGTCGGGGTCGAGGTCGGGGCAGCCGCCGATGACCCCGGCGCCCATCTTCACGGCGTCCCTCAGGATCGCCAGGCCATCGGCCCCGGCCACACCGGTCAGCATCCGGGGCACCGCCACGGAGGACAGGTCGGTGAGCCCGCGCAGGGTCTCCCGGGCGCGCAGGACGGCCTCCAGGGACCGCAGCCCGTGCACCCCGCCGATGGGCACATGGGTGCGCAGCGCGGTCGCCCCGTGGCCGAGGTGCATCAGGGCGGCCTCGGTGGTGCGCCGCTGGACGTCCTCGGGTGTGTGCGAGACGGGCCCGACGGTGTCGGCGGTGAGGGCGGTGTCGCAGTGGGCGTGCGGTTCGGCGGGGGCCGGGAGCAGCAGATAGCCGTCGAGGTCGAGGCGGGTGCCGGGGATCAGGCTGCCCGCCGTGCCGACCGCCTCGATGCGGCCGCCGCGGACCCGTACGTCCACAGTGCGGCCGTCGGCGAGCCGGACGCCGCCGAGCACCAGCGCGGGGGCGTCCTCGGGCGCCGTGCCGGCCGCGCCGTCGGGGGTATGGGGCTGCCGCTGCGGATGGCTGTCGGGCATCGCGCTCCTGGATGTCCGGTGGATGGATGTCCTGTGGATGTCCTGGGCTCAAGATCGCTCAGCGTGATCCGAGCCCGAGCCTAGGGCGCGCCGCGGGCGGCTTCCGGGAGGAGCCGAATAGTCGTACTGGCGTGGTGCCTGAGCGGGCGGTGGCGGACCGTGACGGCACCCTCGATACGGATTTCACCTTCGGCGCCCGAGCGTGTAATGTCTTCATCGCTCGCCCCAATAGCTCAGTCGGCAGAGCGTCTCCATGGTAAGGAGAAGGTCTACGGTTCGATTCCGTATTGGGGCTCTGATGTGTGAGATGTCCCGCTCGGCTCAGGTCGGGTGGGGGATCGATCGCATCGCAGCGGTGTAGCTCAGTCGGTAGAGCAAGCGGCTCATAATCGCTGTGTCACCGGTTCAAGTCCGGTCACCGCTACTCACTGTAGCCGATTGTGGGGTCGGTCCTTCGATCGGCTACTATTTCTGCGTTCATCCATCCGTTCGTCAAGGAGCACTCACGTGGCTGCCACCGACGTCCGCCCGAAGATCACGCTGGCCTGCGTGGAGTGCAAGGAGCGGAACTACATCACCAAGAAGAACCGGCGTAATGACCCGGATCGTCTTGAGCTGAAGAAGCACTGCCCGCGTTGCAACGCGCACACCGCGCACCGCGAGACGCGATAAACACGACGGTCAGATCGATCGTATAGACCGCATTCAAGGTCGCCCCCCACACGCGGGGGCGGCCTTGTTTCGTTCCACCATCACAGGAGGTGCCGAGTCGATGGCGCTCGACCAGTCGTTCGTCGGGCGGTCCTACCCGCCCACCGCGCCCTATGAGGTCGGCCGGGAGAAGATCCGCGAATTCGCCGAGGCGATCGGCGACGCCAATCCGGTGTACTTCGATCCGGAGGCGGCCAAGGCATTCGACCACCCCGATGTGATCGCCCCGCCGACCTTTGTTTTCGCGCTCACCTTCAAGGCCGCCGGGCAGCAGGTTATCGAGGACCCGCAGCTGGGCCTGGACTACAGCCGGGTGGTGCACGGCGACCAGAGGTTCGTCTACACCCGTCCGCTGCACGCGGGCGATCGCCTCACGGTCACCTCGACGATCGACTCGATCAAGTCGCTGGCCGGTAATGACATTTTGTCCGTCCGCGGCGAGGTGCACGATGAGGCCGGGGAGCACGTGGTGACCTCCTACACGACCCTCGTGGCCCGCGCCGTCGAGGCCCAGGTCACCCCGGCGGCCGAGGTCACCCCGACGGCGGTCCAGGACATCCCGGCGCAGGCCCAGGACGCTCAGGCAGCAGACGCCCAGGCAGCAAAGGACGGCAGATGACAGCCAAGGTCTCGTACGACGACGTCGAGGTCGGCACCGAGCTGCCCGCGCAGGAATTCCCCGTGACCCGCGCGGACCTCGTCCAGTACGCGGGCGCCTCGGGCGACTTCAACCCGATCCACTGGAACGAGAAGTTCGCCAAAGAGGTCGGCCTCCCCGACGTCATCGCGCACGGCATGTTCACCATGGCCGAGGCGGGCCGTGTGGTGACCGACTGGGCCGGGGACCCGGCGGCCGTCGTGGAGTACGGGGTGCGCTTCACCAAGCCGGTCGTCGTGCCGAACGACGAGAAGGGCTCGGTCGTCGAGGTGACCGCCAAGGTCGCCGCCAAGCTGGACGACGAGGCCCGTACGGTCCGCGTCGACGTCGTGGCGACCAGCGCGGGGCAGAAGGTGCTGGGCCGGGCCCGCGCCGTCGTCCGCCTCGCCTGAGACCTCCTGGCGGCAGGCAGCACGAGAGGCGCCCCACGGGCCAGGCCAGACCAGACCAGGCCCCGTCGGGGCGCCCCCGTACTCTTGAGCGCGTGCAGGAACTCCACGACGCGCCCCTGGCCCCCTTCACCACCTTCCGCCTCGGCGGCCCGGCCGGCCGGCTGCTCACGGCCACCACCGACGACGAGGTGATCGCGGCGGTCCGGGAGGCCGACGCGGCCGGGACCCCGCTGCTGGTCATAGGCGGCGGCAGCAATCTGGTCATCGCCGACAAGGGCTTCGACGGCACCGCCCTGCGCATCGCGACCAGTGGCTTCACCCTCGACGGCGGCCGACTGGAACTGGCCGCGGGCGAGAACTGGTCGGACGCGGTGGCCCGTACGGTCGGGGCCGGACTCGCCGGGATCGAATGCCTGGCCGGAATCCCCGGCTCCGCGGGGGCGACCCCGATCCAGAACGTGGGCGCGTACGGCCAGGAGGTCTCGGCCACGATCACCGAGGTCGTCGCCTACGACCGGCGCACCGAGACCGTCGTGACCATCCCGAACGCCGACTGCGGCTTCGCCTACCGCCACAGCCGCTTCAAGGCCGACCCGGGCCGCCATGTGGTGCTGCGGGTGCGCTTCGCGCTGGAGGACGCGGACGGCCTGTCCGCGCCGGTCAAGTACGCGGAGACCGCCCGCGCCCTCGGCGTGGCGGTGGGGGAGCGGGTGCCCGTGGCCACCGCCCGCGACGAGGTTCTGAAGCTCCGCGCGGGTAAGGGGATGGTCCTCGACCCGCAGGACCACGACACCTGGTCCGCGGGCTCCTTCTTCACCAACCCGATCCTGACCGAAGAGGCCCACGCCGCCTTCCTGGCCCGCGTCGCCGAGCGCCTGGGCCCGGACGTCACCCCGCCCGCCTATCCGGCGGGGGAGGGGCGGGTCAAGACCTCCGCCGCATGGCTGATCGACAAGGCGGGCTTCACCAAGGGCTACGGCACCGGCCCGGCACGCATCTCCACCAAGCACACCCTCGCCCTGACCAACCGCGGCGAGGCCACGACCGAGGACCTGCTCGCGCTCGCCCGCGAGGTCGTCGCCGGGGTCGAGGCCGCGTTCGGGGTCACGCTCGTCAACGAGCCGGTGACGGTCGGCGTCAGCCTCTGAGCCGTCGCCTCGCTCACCCGGCCGCCAGCCAGGCGTCGATGTCCGCGAGCAGCGGCGCGGCCACGTCCTTGGGGGCCGCCGAGCCGCGGATGGACTGGCGGGCCAGCTCGGCCAGCTCGGTGTCCGTGAAGCCGTGGTGCTCGCGCGCCAGCTCGTACTGGGCCGCCAGCCGCGACCCGAACAGCAGCGGGTCGTCGGCGCCCAGCGCCATCGGCACCCCGGCCTCGTACAGCGTGCGCAGCGGCACGTCCTCCGGCTTCTCGTAGACGCCCAGGGCCACGTTCGAGGACGGGCACACCTCGCAGGTCACGCCGCGCTCGGCGAGCCGGCGCAGCAGCCGGGGGTCCTCGGCGGCCCGTACGCCGTGGCCCACCCGCTGGGCGCCGAGGTCGTCCAGGCAGTCGCGGACGCTGCTGGGGCCCGACAGCTCGCCGCCGTGCGGGGCCGCCAGCAGGCCGCCGTCGCGGGCGATGGCGAAGGCCCGGTCGAAGTCCCGGGCCAGGCCGCGCCGCTCGTCGTTGGACAGCCCGAAGCCGATGACGCCGCGGTCGGCGAAGCGGACCGCCAGCCGGGCCAGCGTGCGCGCTTCCAGGGGGTGCTTCATACGGTTGGCGGCGACCAGCACCCGCATCCCGAGCCCGGTGTCCCGGGAGGCGGTCTCCACGGCGTCCAGGATGATCTCCAGCGCCGGGATCAGACCGCCCAGACGCGGGGCGTACGAGGTGGGGTCGACCTGGATCTCCAGCCACTTGGCGCCGTCCCGTACGTCCTCCTCGGCGGCCTCGCGCACCAGCCGCTGGATGTCCTCGGGCTCGCGCAGACAGGACCGCGCGATGTCGTACAGCCGCTGGAACCGGAACCAGCCGCGCTCGTCGGTGGCCCGCAGTTTGGGGGGCTCGCCGCCGCTGAGCGCTTCCGGGAGGTGGACGTCGTACTTGTCGGCGAGCTCGAGCAGCGTGGCGGGACGCATGGAGCCGGTGAAATGCAGATGGAGATGCGCTTTGGGGAGCAGAAGTACGTCACGTGCCATCTGCAGATACTGCCGCAGCCCGGAGCCCGCCGGTACCGCTTTCGCCGAACGGGGGCTTGCCCGCACATGAATGCGGGTCTACCTGAACGCGGGCGCAAAGGGCGGGCGTAAACGGACGCGGGCGCCCGGCCACCGCCGAGCGCCCGCGTCACACACGTCTGAGCGCGCCTCTGAGGGGGCGCGAAATCAGTCGCGCGCCTCGCCCAGCAGCTTCTGCAGCCGGGAGATCCCCTCGACCAGGTCCTCGTCGCCCAGCGCGTACGAGAGCCGCAGATAGCCCGGGGTGCCGAATGCCTCGCCCGGGACGACCGCGACCTCGGCCTCCTCCAGGACCAGCTCGGCCAGTTCCACGGAGCTCTGCGGGCGCTTGCCGCGGATCTCCTTGCCGATCAGGGCCTTCACCGACGGGTAGGCGTAGAAGGCGCCCTCGGGCTCGGGGCACTCCACGCCGTCGATCTCGTTCAGCATCCGCACGATGGTGCGGCGGCGGCGGTCGAATGCCTCGCGCATCGCGGCCACGGCGTCCAGGTCGCCCGCGACGGCGGCCAAGGCGGCGACCTGTGCGACATTGCTCACGTTGGAGGTGGCGTGCGACTGGAGGTTGGTCGCGGCCTTGACGACGTCCTTGGGGCCGATGACCCAGCCCACCCGCCAGCCGGTCATGGCGTACGTCTTCGCCACGCCGTTGACCACGATGCACTTGTCCCGCAGCTCGGGCACCACGACCGGAAGCGAGTGGAATTCCGCGTCCCCGTACACCAGGTGCTCGTAGATCTCGTCGGTGAGCACCCACAGCCCGTGCTCGGCCGCCCAGCGCCCGATCGCCTCGACCTGCTCACGCGGGTAGACGGCGCCGGTGGGGTTGGACGGGGAGACGAAGAGCAGCACCTTGGTGCGCTCGGTGCGGGCCGCCTCCAGCTGCTCCACGGAGACCCGGTAGCCGGTGGTCTCGTCGGCGACGACATCGACCGGGACGCCGCCCGCGAGCCGGATCGACTCGGGGTAGGTGGTCCAGTACGGGGCGGGGACGATGACCTCGTCGCCCGGGTCCAGGATCGCCGCGAACGCCTGGTAGATCGCCTGCTTGCCGCCGTTGGTCACCAGGACCTGCGCCGCCTCGACCTCGTAGCCGCTGTCGCGCAGCGTCTTCGCGGCGATCGCGGCCTTGAGCTCGGGCAGCCCGCCGGCCGGGGTGTAGCGGTGGTACTTCGGGTTGCGGCAGGCCTCCACCGCCGCCTCGACGATGTAGTCGGGCGTGGGGAAGTCGGGCTCGCCCGCGCCGAAGCCGATCACCGGACGCCCGGCGGCCTTGAGGGCCTTGGCCTTGGCGTCGACGGCGAGCGTGGCGGACTCGGAAATGGCTCCGATACGGGCGGAGACACGGCGCTCTGTCGGGGACTGTGCAGGAGGGTTAGCAGCGGTCATATGTGCATCGTCCCAGACCGCCGAATAGCGCGGCACACGGGTTTAAGGGCGCCATGGGCGCTTCTCGTTCGACGCCCGGCCCTGGACCACGTACACTCATCCGTCGTTGGCCGCTCAACAGCCGTTTCGCCTCGCGCACTCCATGGAGCCGGGTGGATGCGGTAGGTTGGGTGGAGCCGCAAAGGGTCGTAGCTCAATTGGTAGAGCACTGGTCTCCAAAACCAGCGGTTGGGGGTTCAAGTCCCTCCGGCCCTGCTACACGCACATTTACCAGGGTGCGTGGGCGCGTACTGAGAATGCACCGCTGTGCGGCCGGGCCGGACGCGGCACGGCCACGACCCGGATTCAGGTGAGGACGTAGTGACGGAAGCCCTTGGCTCCACCGCGACGCCTGAAAGCGGTCGTCCCGAAGAAGAGGTGGCGGCCAAGAAGAGCCGCCGTGGTGGCAAGCGCGCCAAGAAGGGGCCCTTCGGCAGGCTCGCGCTCTTCTACCGCCAGATCGTCGCTGAGCTGCGCAAGGTCGTGTGGCCCACGCGTGGCCAGCTGTCGACGTACACCACTGTGGTGATCGTCTTTGTGCTCATCATGATCGGCATCGTTACAGTGATCGACTATGGGTTCAACCAAGCCATCAAGTACGTCTTTGGCTGACCCTCGAAGGGTGGCGCTGTCCCGAGTTGCCCCTTCGTACGTTCCACCCCTCTTGAAGCCAGGAAGAAGCAGCCACCGTGTCTGACCCGAACCTGAACGAGGCCGCCGCGGCCGTCGAGTCCGATGAGGACGAGCTCGACATCATCGAGGCTGCCGATGAGGACCAGGCCGAGGCTGCGGAGGCTGAGGCGGGAGAGCCGGCCGAGAAGGATGCGGTCCGCGTCGAGGACGAGGACGCTGTCCTGGCGGCCGAGGACGCCGAGGCCGACGCAGAAGAGGCCGAAGAAGAGGCTGACGAAGAAGAGGCCGGGGAAGAGACCGCCGAAGAAGAGATCGCGGTCGACCCGGTCGAGGCCCTGCGTGAGGAGCTGCGGACCCTCCCCGGCGAGTGGTACGTCATCCACACCTACGCGGGCTACGAGAACCGCGTGAAGACCAACCTCGAGCAGCGTGCCGTATCGCTGAACGTGGAGGACTACATCTTCCAGGCCGAGGTGCCGCAGGAAGAGGTCGTCCAGATCAAGAACGGCGACCGCCGCACCGTGCGCCAGAACAAGCTGCCCGGCTATGTGCTGGTGCGCATGGACCTGACGAACGAGTCCTGGGGCGTGGTCCGCAACACCCCGGGCGTCACCGGCTTCGTGGGCAACGCGTACGACCCGTACCCGCTGACCCTGGACGAGATCGTCAAGATGCTCGCCCCGGAGGCCGAGGAGAAGGCCGCCAAGGCCGCCGCCGAGGAGGCGGGCCTGCCGGCGCCGAGCCGCAAGGTCGAGGTCCAGGTGCTGGACTTCGAGGTGGGCGACTCGGTCACGGTCACCGACGGTCCCTTCGCGACGCTGCAGGCGACGATCAACGAGATCAACGCCGACTCGAAGAAGGTCAAGGGCCTGGTGGAGATCTTCGGCCGGGAGACCCCGGTCGAGCTGAGCTTCGACCAGATCCAGAAGAACTGACCATACGAACCTTCCGATCAGGTCAGACGGGCTTTCGCGGCCTGTCTGACCTGCTCGGTTTTAGGCCGCACAGCTATACCCGTTACTGTTGTGCGGTATGCCTCCATCCGGATGATCCGGTTCGGAGGCGAATCACCTCTCACTAAGACCCGGAGAGAGCATGCCTCCCAAGAAGAAGAAGGTCACGGGGCTGATCAAGCTCCAGATCCAGGCCGGTGCCGCGAACCCGGCTCCGCCGGTCGGCCCCGCGCTGGGCCAGCACGGCGTCAACATCATGGAGTTCTGCAAGGCCTACAACGCCGCGACCGAGTCGCAGCGCGGCATGGTCGTGCCGGTGGAGATCACGGTCTACGAGGACCGTTCCTTCACCTTCGTCACCAAGACTCCGCCGGCCGCCAAGCTGATCCTCAAGGCCGCGGGTGTGGAGAAGGGCTCCGGCGAGCCGCACAAGACCAAGGTCGCCAAGATCACCCGCGACCAGGTCCGTGACATCGCCACCACCAAGATGCCCGACCTGAACGCCAACGACCTGGACGCCGCCGAGAAGATCATCGCCGGCACCGCCCGTTCCATGGGCATCACGGTCGAGGGCTGACACCCCCGTAGCACCACCGTGGCAGGGCCAAGCGCGGCCCGGACCACGACTCCACAACCTTTCAGGAGCAGCAGTGAAGCGCAGCAAGACTCTCCGCAGCGCGGACGCCAAGATCGACCGGGAGCGCGTGTACGCCCCGCTCGAGGCCGTTCGGCTCGCCAAGGAGACCTCCGCCGCCAAGTTCGACGCGACCGTCGAGGTGGCCATGCGCCTGGGTGTCGACCCGCGCAAGGCCGACCAGATGGTCCGTGGCACCGTGAACCTTCCGCACGGCACCGGTAAGACCGCCCGGGTCCTGGTCTTCGCGACCGGTGACCGTGCTGCGGCCGCGGAGGCCGCCGGCGCCGACATCGTCGGCTCCGACGAGCTGATCGACGAGGTGTCCAAGGGCCGGCTGGACTTCGACGCCGTCGTCGCCACCCCGGACCTCATGGGCAAGGTCGGCCGCCTGGGCCGGGTGCTCGGTCCGCGTGGTCTGATGCCGAACCCGAAGACCGGCACCGTCACCCCCGACGTGGCCAAGGCCGTCACCGACATCAAGGGCGGCAAGATCGAGTTCCGCGTCGACAAGCACTCGAACCTGCACTTCATCATCGGCAAGGTCTCCTTCGACGAGGCCAAGCTGGTGGAGAACTACGCCGCGGCGCTCGAGGAGATCAACCGTCTCAAGCCGTCCGCCGCCAAGGGCCGCTACATCAAGAAGGCGACCCTGACCACCACGATGGGCCCTGGCATCCCGCTGGACGCCAACCGCACCCGCAACCTGCTGGTCGAGGACGAGGCCGTCTGAGCACGTTCTGTCTCAGCACGCGCTTGATACGCGTGCTGAGCGCACTCTGAGTGCCGTATGAGGCGGCGCTCAACCCCTGTGAGCCGGGTTCCCGCACCTCCCAAGTGGAGGGTGGGAACCCGGCTCACTGCGTTGGGCGTCCCCTCAGATACAGTCTCAGCAGTCGTAAAAGATAAATAAGAAGCAAAGACAAAGACATAGGGGGACCTGTGCGCGGTACTCGTTTCGCTGCTCGGAGTGCGGCGGTGCTCAGCGGTGTGGTTCTGGTGGCCGGTCTCACGGCCTGTGGGAGCGACAAGGCCGACAGCGACAAGTCGAGCAAGGGCTCCGACAAGGCCGCCGAGTCGGTGGGCGGCCCGCTCGCCGCCCTCAAGCTCGCCTCGCAGCAGACGGACCAGCAGCACTCGGCCAAGGTCGAGGGCACCACGCAGATGGGTGCGCAGAACTCGACCATGTCCGGCGCGATGGACTGGGCGGACGGCATGCGCGCCAACATGACCATCACGCAGAAGGGCGGGTCGGTCCAGAACTCGCCGCTGGCGGGCAAGCCCATGGAGGCTCGCTACACGCCCGACGCGATGTTCATGAACCTCGGCCCCGAGTTCGCGGCGCAGGCGGGCGGCAAGCACTGGATGAAGTACGACTACGACACCCTGGCCAAGCAGGCCGGCGCCTCCGGTGAGTTCCTCAAGGACCAGATGCAGAACACCGACCCGGCGCGTTCGGTGCAGCTGCTGATCGCCACCGGCCAGGTCAAGAGCGTGGGCTCGGAGTCGGTCAAGGGCGTCAAGGCGACCCACTACACCGGCACCGTGAAGGTCTCCGAGTTGGCCAAGATGCAGTCCAAGGACCTCACCCAGTCGGACCTCGAGGCCCTGCAGAAGCAGCTGGAGACCTCGGGCATGGAGACCGAGACCATCGACCTGTGGATCGACGGTGACAACCTCCTGGTCAAGAAGCGGGAGCAGGCCGACAGCAACAACGGGAAGTACGACTCGACGGTCTTCTACTCGGACTACGGCACCAAGGTCACCGTCGAGGAGCCGCCGGCCTCGGACACCATGAACTTCGAGGACGCCCTGGGTCAGCAGAGCTGACCTGACGGAAGAGCCGATTTGCCTGGCCGCGGCCCGTTCGCGTAGCCTTCCACCGAAGCCAAAGACCGCTGGTCGCTGCTGTGCCTCGCAAGGGGTGTGGTGGCCGAAGGATCCGCTAGCTGCGGACGACCTGCGCAGGTGATTGTGGATGGACTCCCGACCGGGCCGCGAGCCCGTACGGTCGAGTCACGCCCCGAGCGCCTGCGCCGGGGCGTTTCGTTTTGTTAAGCCTCCTTGCCCGGCCGATGCGGTCCTCATCACCCGGAAGGAGGCCGAGGCTCATGGCGAGGCCTGACAAGGTCGCGGCCGTCGAGGAGATGACGGACAAGTTCCGTACCTCCAACGCTGCTGTTGTGACCGCGTACACCGGTCTCACCGTCGCGCAGCTCAAGGAGCTGCGCCGTTCGCTCGGTGAGAACGCTCAGTACCGTGTGGTGAAGAACACGCTGACCAAGATCGCGGCCAACGAGGCCGGGATCACCACGCTCGACGACCTGTTCGCGGGTTCGTCGGCCGTCGCTTTCGTGACCGGTGACCCGGTCGAGGCGGCGAAGGGTCTCCGTGACTTCGCCAAGGAGAACCCCGCTCTCGTCATCAAGGGCGGTGTCCTTGACGGCAAGGCGCTGTCCGCCGACGAGATCAAGAAGCTCGCGGACCTCGAGTCCCGCGAGGTGCTGCTCGCCAAGCTGGCGGGCGCCATGAAGGGCAAGCAGTCCCAGGCTGCGGCGCTCTTCCAGGCGCTCCCGTCGAAGTTCGTCCGCACGGCGGAGGCGCTTCGCGTCAAGAAGGAAGAGCAGGGCGGTGCCGGCGAGCCGGCTCCCGCCGAGGCCGCGGAGTAATTCTCCCGCTGCCCAGCGGGCCCGTGCCCGCCGACATGTACATCCGGCACCAGCCGATTTAGTGGAAGGACCGCCATCATGGCGAAGCTCAGCCAGGAAGACCTGCTCGCCCAGTTCGAGGAGATGACCCTCATCGAGCTCTCCGAGTTCGTGAAGCTCTTCGAGGAGAAGTTCGACGTCACCGCCGCCGCCCCGGCCGCCATCGCCGTTGCCCCGGGTGCCCCGGGTGCCGCGGCCGAGGCCGAGCCGGAGAAGGACGAGTTCGACGTCATCCTCACCGGCGCTGGCGAGAAGAAGATCCAGGTCATCAAGGTCGTGCGTGAGCTGACCTCGCTGGGTCTGAAGGAGGCCAAGGACCTCGTCGACGGCACCCCGAAGCCGGTCCTGGAGAAGGTCAACAAGGAGCAGGCCGAGAAGGCCGCCGAGTCCCTCAAGGGCGCCGGCGCCTCCGTCGAGGTCAAGTGACCCGAGGGGTTCAGGGGCCCTGCCGGGCCCGCTGACCCGCTCCGTTCCGTAAGGGCGATCACCCGTTGGGGTGGTCGCCCTTCGGCGCTTCCGTCACGGCTGCGTTGCCTTGTCGGTCCCTGCGGGTATGGTGATCTTCGTTGCCCGTCGCCACGCCCTGTGACGATCTCGCCGGAGTGGGGGGCCTTGACGAACGGCACGCAGCGCGCAATTCTCAGGACGCGACGTCACACCGATCCAAGTCCGAGGCATGGATCGTCGGCGAAGCGGGCAGTATCGATATGCGCCTGAGGCGCATGGTTGGCTGCAGGCGTTCGAAAACAACGAGAAGACAACGAGGGGGAGCGGCCCCCTCAGCGGAGGGAGAGATTGGCTCTGCCGGTCTCAGAAACTCGGAGCTGGACATCAGTGTGCCAAGTGGCTACACTGACCCTTTGCGCTGCCTGTTAGCTGCCTCCTGCCCGTCACCAGGGGCATGCCCACCTGAGAGCACGGCCGAGGAAATCTCTCTGACCAGGGATTTCCTTCTGTGGCTCGAGTTGGGACCGGCACGCGCGTAGTGAGTCCGAGCCCTCGGAAGGACCCCCTCTTGGCCGCCTCGCGCAACGCCTCGACTGCCAATACGAACAACGGCGCCAGCACCGCCCCGCTGCGCATCTCATTTGCGAAGATCAAGGAGCCTCTCGAGGTTCCGAACCTCCTTGCGCTGCAGACCGAGAGCTTCGATTGGCTGCTCGGCAATGCCGCCTGGAAGGCTCGCGTCGAGGCTGCGCTGGACAGCGGTCAGGACGTCCCCACCAAGTCCGGTCTGGAAGAGATCTTCGAGGAGATCTCCCCGATCGAGGACTTCTCCGGGTCGATGTCCCTGACCTTCCGCGATCACCGCTTCGAGCCCCCGAAGAACTCGATCGACGAGTGCAAGGAGCGCGACTTCACGTACGCCGCTCCGCTCTTCGTCACGGCCGAGTTCACCAACAACGAGACCGGTGAGATCAAGTCCCAGACGGTCTTCATGGGCGACTTCCCGCTCATGACCAACAAGGGCACCTTCGTCATCAACGGCACCGAGCGTGTCGTGGTGTCTCAGCTGGTGCGCTCGCCGGGTGTGTACTTCGACTCCTCCATCGACAAGACGTCCGACAAGGACATCTTCTCCGTCAAGGTCATCCCGTCCCGGGGTGCCTGGCTGGAGATGGAGATCGACAAGCGCGACATGGTCGGTGTCCGCATCGACCGCAAGCGCAAGCAGTCCATCACCGTTCTGCTGAAGGCGCTGGGCTGGACCACCGAGCAGATCCTCGAGGAGTTCGGCGAGTACGAGTCCATGCGCGCCACCCTGGAGAAGGACCACACCCAGGGCCAGGACGACGCGCTGCTCGACATCTACCGCAAGCTGCGCCCGGGCGAGCCCCCGACGCGTGAGGCCGCGCAGACGCTGCTCGAGAACCTCTACTTCAACCCCAAGCGCTACGACCTCGCGAAGGTCGGCCGCTACAAGGTCAACAAGAAGCTGGGTGCGGCCGCTCCGCTGGACGCGGGCGTCCTGACGGTCGAGGACGTCATCGCCTCGATCAAGTACCTGGTGAAGCTGCACGCCGGTGAGACCGAGACGGTCGGCGAGAACGGTCAGATGATCGTCGTCGAGACCGACGACATCGACCACTTCGGCAACCGCCGTATCCGTAACGTCGGCGAGCTGATCCAGAACCAGGTCCGTACGGGTCTGGCCCGTATGGAGCGCGTCGTCCGTGAGCGCATGACGACTCAGGACGTCGAGGCGATCACGCCGCAGACCCTGATCAACATCCGGCCGGTCGTCGCCTCCATCAAGGAGTTCTTCGGCACCAGCCAGCTGTCGCAGTTCATGGACCAGACGAACCCGCTGTCGGGTCTGACCCACAAGCGCCGTCTGAACGCGCTGGGCCCCGGTGGTCTGTCCCGTGAGCGGGCGGGCTTCGAGGTCCGAGACGTGCACCCGTCGCACTACGGCCGCATGTGCCCGATCGAGACGCCCGAAGGCCCGAACATCGGTCTGATCGGCTCGCTCGCCTCGTACGGCCGGGTCAACGCGTTCGGTTTCATCGAGACCCCGTACCGGAAGGTCGTCGGCGGTGTCGTCACCGACGATGTCGACTACCTGACGGCCGACGAAGAGGACCGATTCGTCATCGCGCAGGCCAACGCGCCGCTGACGGACGACCTCCACTTCGCCGAGAACCGCGTCCTGGTCCGCCGCCGTGGCGGCGAGGTCGACTACATCCCGGGCGACGACGTCGACTACATGGACGTCTCGCCGCGCCAGATGGTGTCGGTCGCGACCGCCATGATCCCGTTCCTCGAGCACGACGACGCCAACCGCGCGCTCATGGGATCGAACATGATGCGCCAGGCCGTGCCGCTGATCAAGGCGGAGTCCCCGCTGGTCGGCACCGGCATGGAGTACCGCTGCGCGGTCGACGCCGGTGACGTCATCAAGGCCGAGAAGGACGGTGTCGTCCAGGAGGTCTCCGCCGACTACGTGACGGTGGCCAACGACGACGGCACCTACACCACCTACCGGGTGGCCAAGTTCTCCCGCTCCAACCAGGGCACCTCCTTCAACCAGAAGGTCGTCGTGGACGAGGGCGCGCGGGTGATCGCCGGCCAGGTGCTGGCCGACGGCCCGTCCACCGAGGACGGCGAGATGGCGCTCGGCAAGAACCTCCTGGTGGCGTTCATGCCGTGGGAGGGCCACAACTACGAGGACGCGATCATCCTCAGCCAGCGCCTGGTGCAGGACGACGTCCTCTCCTCGATCCACATCGAGGAGCACGAGGTCGACGCCCGTGACACCAAGCTCGGCCCCGAGGAGATCACCCGGGACATCCCGAACGTCTCCGAGGAGGTCCTGGCCGACCTCGACGAGCGCGGCATCATCCGCATCGGCGCCGAGGTCGTGGCCGGGGACATCCTGGTCGGCAAGGTCACCCCGAAGGGTGAGACCGAGCTGACCCCGGAGGAGCGCCTGCTGCGCGCGATCTTCGGCGAGAAGGCCCGTGAGGTCCGTGACACCTCGCTGAAGGTGCCGCACGGCGAGATCGGCAAGGTCATCGGCGTGCGTGTCTTCGACCGCGAGGAGGGCGACGAGCTGCCCCCGGGCGTGAACCAGCTGGTCCGCGTCTACGTGGCGCAGAAGCGCAAGATCACCGACGGTGACAAGCTCGCCGGCCGCCACGGCAACAAGGGCGTCATCTCCAAGATCCTGCCGGTCGAGGACATGCCGTTCCTGGAGGACGGCACCCCGGTCGACATCATCCTCAACCCGCTGGGTGTCCCGTCCCGAATGAACCCGGGACAGGTCCTGGAGATCCACCTCGGCTGGCTGGCCTCCCGCGGCTGGAAGGTCGAAGGCTCCGAGGAGTGGATGCAGCGGCTGCAGGCGATCGGCGCCGATGAGGTGGCGCCGGGCACCAACGTCGCGACCCCGGTCTTCGACGGCGCCCGCGAGGACGAGATCTCCGGTCTCTTCGACTCGACGATCCCGAACCGCGACGGCGACCGCCTGGTCCAGTCGTCCGGTAAGGCCCGGATGTTCGACGGCCGCTCCGGCGAGCCGTTCCCGGACCCGATCTCCGTCGGCTACATGTACATCCTCAAGCTGCACCACCTGGTGGACGACAAGCTGCACGCCCGCTCCACCGGTCCGTACTCGATGATCACCCAGCAGCCGCTGGGTGGTAAGGCTCAGTTCGGTGGCCAGCGCTTCGGTGAGATGGAGGTGTGGGCGCTCGAGGCCTACGGCGCCGCGTACGCCCTCCAGGAGCTGCTGACCATCAAGTCCGACGACGTCACCGGCCGAGTGAAGGTCTACGAGGCCATCGTCAAGGGCGAGAACATCCCCGAGCCCGGCATCCCTGAGTCCTTCAAGGTGCTCATCAAGGAGATGCAGTCCCTGTGCCTCAACGTGGAGGTGCTGTCGTCCGACGGCATGTCCATCGAGATGCGCGACACCGACGAGGACGTCTTCCGCGCTGCGGAGGAGCTCGGTATCGACCTGTCGCGGCGCGAGCCGAGCAGCGTCGAAGAGGTCTGACGGGTCTGGCCGGGACGGTCGTCCACCGCGACCGCCCCGGCCTCTCCCCGGACCCCCAGTCAGACCCGAAGACACGACCCTGAAAGAGGGATTGACGACAAGTGCTCGACGTCAACTTCTTCGACGAGCTGCGGATCGGCCTCGCCACTGCTGACGACATCCGTCAGTGGTCCCACGGTGAGGTCAAGAAGCCGGAAACCATCAACTACCGCACCCTGAAGCCCGAAAAGGACGGACTCTTCTGCGAGAAGATCTTCGGTCCGACCCGGGACTGGGAGTGCTACTGCGGCAAGTACAAGCGCGTCCGCTTCAAGGGCATCATCTGTGAGCGCTGCGGTGTCGAGGTCACCCGCGCCAAGGTGCGCCGTGAGCGGATGGGCCACATCGAGCTGGCCGCTCCCGTCACCCACATCTGGTACTTCAAGGGCGTTCCGTCGCGCCTGGGCTACCTGCTCGACCTCGCCCCGAAGGACCTGGAAAAGGTCATCTACTTCGCCGCCTACATGATCACGTGGGTGGACGACGAGCGTCGTACGCGCGATCTCCCCTCGCTGGAGGCCCATGTCTCCGTCGAGCGCCAGCAGATCGAGCAGCGCCGCGACGCCGACCTGGAGGCCCGCGCCAAGAAGCTCGAGGCGGACCTCGCCGAGCTGGAGGCCGAGGGCGCCAAGGCCGATGTGCGCCGCAAGGTGCGCGAGGGCGCCGAGCGTGAGATGAAGCAGCTGCGCGACCGCGCCCAGCGCGAGATCGACCGTCTCGACGAGGTGTGGAACCGCTTCAAGAACCTCAAGGTCCAGGACCTGGAGGGCGATGAGCTGCTCTACCGTGAGCTGCGTGACCGCTTCGGCACGTACTTCATGGGCGGCATGGGCGCCGCTGCCCTGCAGAAGCGCCTGGAGTCCTTCGACCTCGACGAGGAGGCCGAGAAGCTCCGCGAGATCATCCGGACCGGCAAGGGCCAGAAGAAGACCCGTGCGCTCAAGCGCCTCAAGGTCGTCTCCGCCTTCCTGCAGACCCGCAACAGCCCCAACGGCATGGTGCTGGACTGCATCCCGGTGATCCCGCCGGACCTGCGTCCGATGGTGCAGCTGGACGGTGGCCGCTTCGCGACCTCCGACCTGAACGACCTGTACCGCCGCGTCATCAACCGGAACAACCGCCTCAAGCGTCTCCTTGACCTCGGTGCCCCCGAGATCATCGTGAACAACGAGAAGCGGATGCTGCAGGAGGCCGTCGACGCGCTGTTCGACAACGGCCGCCGCGGCCGCCCGGTGACCGGTCCCGGTAACCGTCCGCTGAAGTCCCTCAGCGACATGCTGAAGGGTAAGCAGGGTCGTTTCCGCCAGAACCTGCTCGGCAAGCGAGTCGACTACTCGGCCCGTTCGGTCATCGTCGTCGGCCCGCAGCTCAAGCTGCACCAGTGCGGTCTGCCCAAGGCCATGGCGCTGGAGCTCTTCAAGCCGTTCGTGATGAAGCGCCTGGTGGACCTGAACCACGCGCAGAACATCAAGTCGGCCAAGCGCATGGTCGAGCGCGGCCGCACGGTCGTGTACGACGTGCTCGAAGAGGTCATCGCCGAGCACCCGGTGCTGCTGAACCGTGCGCCGACCCTGCACCGTCTGGGCATCCAGGCCTTCGAGCCGCAGCTGGTCGAGGGCAAGGCCATTCAGATCCACCCGCTCGTGTGCACCGCGTTCAACGCGGACTTCGACGGTGACCAGATGGCCGTGCACCTGCCGCTGTCCGCGGAGGCCCAGGCCGAGGCCCGCATCCTGATGCTGTCCTCGAACAACATCCTCAAGCCGGCCGACGGCCGCCCGGTGACCATGCCCACCCAGGACATGGTGCTCGGCCTGTTCTTCCTCACCACCGACGAGGAGGAGCGCAAGGTCATCGGCGACGGCCGGGCGTTCGGCTCGACCGCTGAGGCGATCATGGCGTTCGACGCCCGCGAGCTCTCGCTCCAGGCGAAGATCGACATCCGCTTCCCGATCGGCACCGTCCCGCCCCGTGGCTGGACCCCGCCGGTTCCGGAGGAGGGCGAGCCTGCCTGGACGCCGGGCGACAGCTTCCGGCTGCGCACCACCCTGGGCCGCGCGCTCTTCAACGAGCTGCTGCCCGAGGACTACCCGTTCGTCGACTACTCGGTGGGCAAGAAGCAGCTCTCCGAGATCGTCAACGACCTCGCCGAGCGCTACCCGAAGGTCATCGTCGCGGCGACCCTGGACAACCTGAAGGCGTCCGGTTTCCACTGGGCCACCCGCTCCGGTGTCACCGTCGCCATCTCCGACGTCGTCGTCCCCGCGGCCAAGAAGGCCATCATCGAGGGCTACGAGGCGCAGGACGAGAAGGTCCAGAAGCAGTACGAGCGTGGTCTGATCACCAAGGATGAGCGCACCCAGGAGCTCATCTCGATCTGGACCAAGGCGACCAACGAGGTTGCCGACGCGATGAACGCGAACTTCCCGAAGACCAACCCCATCTTCATGATGGTCGACTCGGGCGCTCGCGGAAACATGATGCAGATGCGTCAGATCGCCGGTATGCGTGGTCTGGTGTCCAACGCGAAGAACGAGACCATCCCGCGGCCCATCAAGGCGTCGTTCCGTGAGGGTCTCTCCGTGCTGGAGTACTTCATCTCCACCCACGGTGCCCGTAAGGGTCTCGCGGACACCGCGCTGCGTACCGCCGACTCGGGTTACCTGACCCGTCGTCTGGTGGACGTCTCCCAGGACGTGATCATCCGTGAGGAGGACTGCGGCACCGAGCGCGGTCTGAAGCTCGCGATCGCGACCCGGGGCGCCGACGGCGTGCTGCGCAAGACGGACGACGTCGAGACCAGCGTGTACGCGCGCATGCTCGCCGAGGACGTCGTCGTGGACGGCAAGGTCATCGCGCCGGCCAACGTCGACCTGGGCGATGTGCTCATCGACCAGCTCGTGCGGCACGGCGTGGAGACGGTCAAGACCCGCTCGGTCCTCACCTGCGAGTCCGCCGTGGGCACCTGTGCCTTCTGCTACGGCCGCTCGCTGGCGACCGGCAAGCTGGTGGACATCGGCGAGGCGGTCGGCATCATCGCCGCCCAGTCCATCGGTGAGCCCGGCACCCAGCTGACGATGCGTACCTTCCACACCGGTGGTGTGGCCGGTGACGACATCACCCAGGGTCTGCCGCGTGTCGTCGAGCTCTTCGAGGCCCGTACGCCCAAGGGTGTCGCCCCGATCTCGGAGGCGGCCGGCCGCGTCCGGATCGAGGAGACCGAGAAGACCAAGAAGATCGTCGTCACCCCGGACGACGGCTCCGACGAGACGGCCTTCGGCGTCTCCAAGCGAGCCCGTCTGCTGGTGGGCGAGGGCGATCACGTCGAGGTCGGCCAGCCGCTGACCCTGGGTGCCACCAATCCGCACGACGTGCTGCGCATCCTCGGCCAGCGCGCCGTCCAGGTGCACCTGGTCGGCGAGGTCCAGAAGGTCTACAACTCGCAGGGTGTGTCGATCCACGACAAGCACATCGAGATCATCATCCGGCAGATGCTGCGCCGGGTGACGATCATCGAGTCCGGCGACGCCGAGCTGCTGCCGGGCGAGCTGGTGGAGCGGTCGCGCTTCGAGTCCGAGAACCGTCGTGTGGTCCAGGAAGGCGGCCACCCGGCCTCCGGCCGTCCGCAGCTGATGGGTATCACCAAGGCCTCGCTGGCGACCGAGTCCTGGCTGTCGGCGGCGTCCTTCCAGGAGACGACCCGGGTGCTCACCGACGCGGCGATCAACGCCAAGTCGGACTCCCTGATCGGCCTCAAGGAGAACGTGATCATCGGTAAGCTCATCCCGGCCGGTACGGGCCTGTCCCGCTACCGCAACATCCGGGTCGAGCCGACCGAGGAGGCGAAGGCCGCGATGTACTCGGCCGTCGGTTACGACGACATCGACTACTCGCCCTTCGGCACGGGCTCCGGCCAGGCGGTCCCGCTGGAGGACTACGACTACGGTCCGTACAACCAGTAATCCCGTATCCGCGGGCGCACAGGGCGGCCACCCCATGGCGGGGTGGCCGCCCTGCGGCTATGCTTGCGGGCCGGTGTGCCTTGCCGCGTGTGCATTTGTTTTGACCGGAGCCGATGCGGTAGGTACGCTCTGACCTTGTGCCTGGGGTGTCCCTGGGCTCCCGTATGCGCACTCTTCAGTGGCCTCAGGGCCCGGAGGGGCCTCTCCGGGAGACCGAGGTGTCGACACCGACAATCTGCACTCTCCCGCAATCTGCGCGGGGGTCTGCAGTGCGCGACACACCCGACCGCGTGGGTCGGAGAAATCCCCAGGTTAGCTTTATCGAGACTGGCACACAGAAACCGGAGAAACGGTGCCTACGATCCAGCAGCTGGTCCGCAAGGGCCGGCAGGACAAGGTCGAGAAGAACAAGACGCCCGCGCTCGAGGGTTCGCCCCAGCGTCGTGGCGTCTGCACGCGTGTTTTCACGACCACCCCGAAGAAGCCGAACTCGGCCCTGCGTAAGGTCGCGCGTGTGCGTCTGACCAGCGGCATCGAGGTCACCGCTTACATTCCGGGTGAGGGCCACAACCTCCAGGAGCACTCCATCGTGCTCGTGCGTGGCGGCCGTGTGAAGGACCTGCCGGGTGTTCGCTACAAGATCATCCGCGGCTCCCTCGACACGCAGGGCGTCAAGAACCGCAAGCAGGCTCGCAGCCGCTACGGCGCCAAGAAGGAGAAGTAAGAATGCCTCGTAAGGGCCCCGCCCCGAAGCGCCCGGTCATCATCGACCCGGTCTACAACTCTCCTCTGGTGACCTCCCTCATCAACAAGGTGCTGCTGAACGGCAAGCGCTCCACCGCCGAGCGCATCGTCTACGGCGCCATGGAGGGCCTGCGCGAGAAGTCCGGCAACGACCCGGTCATCACGCTCAAGCGCGCGCTGGAGAACGTGAAGCCGACCCTCGAGGTCCGCTCCCGCCGCGTCGGTGGCGCCACCTACCAGGTGCCGGTCGAGGTTCGCCCCGGCCGCTCCTCCACCCTCGCGCTGCGCTGGCTCGTGGGCTACTCCCGCGCCCGTCGCGAGAAGACCATGACCGAGCGCCTGATGAACGAGCTGCTGGACGCCAGCAACGGTCTGGGCGCCTCCGTCAAGCGTCGCGAGGACACCCACAAGATGGCCGAGTCCAACAAGGCCTTCGCGCACTACCGCTGGTAGTCGCTACCCCATCGAGAACCGAGAGAAGACTGAGCCATATGGCCACCACTTCACTTGACCTGGCCAAGGTCCGCAACATTGGGATCATGGCCCACATCGACGCGGGCAAGACGACCACCACCGAGCGGATCCTGTTCTACACCGGCGTGAGCTACAAGATCGGTGAGGTCCACGATGGCGCTGCCACCATGGACTGGATGGAGCAGGAGCAGGAGCGCGGCATCACGATCACGTCGGCCGCGACGACCTGTCACTGGCCGCTCGAGAACGTCGATCACACCATCAACATCATCGACACCCCGGGCCACGTCGACTTCACCGTCGAGGTGGAGCGCTCGCTGCGCGTGCTCGACGGCGCCGTGACGGTGTTCGACGGTGTGGCCGGTGTGGAGCCGCAGTCCGAGACTGTGTGGCGTCAGGCGGACCGCTACGGCGTTCCGCGTATCTGCTTCGTCAACAAGCTCGACCGCACCGGTGCCGAGTTCCACCGCTGTGTGGACATGATCGTGGACCGCCTGGGCGCGGTGCCGCTGGTCATGCAGCTGCCGATCGGTACCGAGGCCGACTTCAAGGGCGTCGTCGACCTCGTCACCATGAAGGCGTTCGTCTGGTCCGCCGAGGCGACCAAGGGCGAGATGTACGACACCGTCGACATCCCGGACACCCACCTCGAGGCCGCCGACGAGTGGCGCGGCAAGCTCCTCGAGGCCGTCGCCGAGAACGACGAGCAGATGATGGAGCTGTACCTGGAGGGCGAGGAGCCCACCGTGGAGCAGCTGTACGCGGCGATCCGCCGTATCACCATCGCCTCCACCGGCACCGAGGGCTCGCCGACGATCACCCCCGTGTTCTGTGGCACCGCCTTCAAGAACAAGGGTGTTCAGCCGCTGCTCGACGCGGTCGTGCGCTACCTCCCCTCGCCGCTGGACATCGAGGCCGTCGAGGGCCACTCGGTGAAGGACCCCGACGAGGTCGTCAAGCGCAAGCCGTCGGACGACGAGCCGTTCGCGGGTCTGGCGTTCAAGATCATGAGCGACCCGCACCTCGGCAAGCTCACCTTCGTCCGGGTCTACTCGGGCCGCATGGAGACCGGCACCCAGGTGCAGAACTCCGTGAAGGGCAAGAAGGAGCGCATCGGCAAGATCTACCGGATGCACGCCAACAAGCGTGAGGAGATCGACTCGGTGGGTGCCGGCGACATCGTCGCCGTCATGGGTCTCAAGCAGACCACCACCGGTGAGACCCTCTGCGACCCGGCGAACCCGGTGATCCTCGAGTCGATGGACTTCCCGGCCCCGGTCATCGAGGTCGCCATCGAGCCCAAGTCGAAGGGCGACCAGGAGAAGCTGGGTGTGGCCATCCAGCGCCTCGCTGAGGAGGACCCGTCCTTCCGGGTCAAGACCAACGAGGAGACCGGCCAGACCATCATCGCGGGTATGGGCGAGCTGCACCTCGACGTGCTGGTCGACCGTATGAAGCGTGAGTTCAAGGTCGAGGCCAACGTCGGCAAGCCGCAGGTGGCCTACCGCGAGACGCTCCGCAAGAGCGTCGACCGGGTCGACTACACGCACAAGAAGCAGACCGGTGGTTCGGGCCAGTTCGCGAAGGTCCAGATCGCCATCGCGCCGCTCGAGGGCGACGGCTACGAGTTCGAGAACAAGGTCACCGGTGGCCGTATCCCGCGGGAGTACATCCCGTCCGTGGACGCGGGCTGCCAGGAGGCCATGGAGTTCGGCGTGCTCGCGGGCTACCCGCTGACCGGCGTCAAGGTCACGCTTCTCGACGGTGGCTACCACGAGGTCGACTCCTCCGAAATGGCCTTCAAGATCGCCGGTTCGATGGCCTTCAAGGAGGCTGCCCGCAAGGCCTCCCCGGCCCTGCTCGAGCCGATGATGAAGGTCGAGGTCACCACGCCCGAGGACTACATGGGCGACGTGATCGGTGACATCAACTCCCGCCGTGGACAGATTCAGTCCATGGAGGACCGCAGTGGCGCCAAGCTGGTCACCGGCCTGGTTCCGCTGTCGGAGATGTTCGGTTACGTGGGCGACCTCCGGAGCAAGACCTCCGGTCGCGCCAGCTACTCCATGCAGTTCGACTCCTACGCCGAGGTTCCCAGGAGCGTCGCCGAGGAGATCATCGCGAAGGCCAAGGGCGAGTAAGGCGGGTTCATCCGCGTTTCTCACCCTTTAGGCTGGAGCAAAGGCATCGGGGTATTCCGTCACAGATCGCTCATGGTGGCATCTGTGACGGGCCCCGGCCGCCGGCCCCCACACGAATACGGCGAAGGGCATCCCCCTCGGGGTCCTGGCCGGTTCGGAAAGACCACCTGAACCCATCCGCAAAGTGTGGATGCGTACAGAACCACTCCACAGGAGGACCCCAGTGGCGAAGGCGAAGTTCGAGCGGACTAAGCCGCACGTCAACATCGGCACCATCGGTCACATCGACCACGGTAAGACGACCCTTACCGCGGCGATCACCAAGGTGCTGCACGACAAGTACCCGGACCTGAACGAGGCCTCGGCCTTCGATCAGATCGACAAGGCTCCTGAGGAGCGTCAGCGCGGTATCACCATCTCCATCGCGCACGTCGAGTACCAGACGGAGTCGCGTCACTACGCGCACGTCGACTGCCCGGGTCACGCGGACTACATCAAGAACATGATCACCGGTGCCGCGCAGATGGACGGCGCCATCCTCGTGGTCGCCGCCACCGACGGCCCGATGCCGCAGACCAAGGAGCACGTGCTCCTGGCCCGCCAGGTCGGCGTTCCGTACATCGTTGTCGCCCTGAACAAGGCCGACATGGTGGACGACGAGGAGATCATGGAGCTCGTCGAGCTCGAGGTGCGTGAGCTCCTCTCCGAGTACGAGTTCCCGGGCGACGACCTTCCGGTCGTCAAGGTCTCGGCGCTCAAGGCGCTCGAGGGCGACAAGGAGTGGGGCGAGTCCGTCCTCAAGCTGATGGAGGCCGTGGACGAGGCCATCCCGCAGCCCGAGCGCGACGTCGACAAGCCGTTCCTGATGCCGATCGAGGATGTCTTCACCATCACCGGTCGCGGTACGGTCGTCACCGGCCGTATCGAGCGCGGTGTGCTGAAGGTCAACGAGACCGTCGACATCATCGGCATCAAGACCGAGAAGACCACCACCACGGTCACCGGCATCGAGATGTTCCGCAAGCTGCTCGACGAGGGCCAGGCCGGTGAGAACGTCGGTCTGCTGCTCCGCGGCATCAAGCGCGAGGACGTCGAGCGCGGCCAGGTCATCATCAAGCCCGGTTCGGTCACCCCGCACACCGAGTTCGAGGCCCAGGCCTACATCCTGTCGAAGGACGAGGGCGGTCGCCACACCCCGTTCTTCAACAACTACCGTCCGCAGTTCTACTTCCGTACCACGGACGTGACGGGCGTTGTGACCCTCCCCGAGGGCACCGAGATGGTCATGCCGGGCGACAACACCGAGATGTCGGTCCAGCTGATCCAGCCGGTCGCCATGGAGGAGGGCCTGAAGTTCGCCATCCGTGAGGGTGGCCGGACTGTCGGCGCCGGCCAGGTCACCAAGATCGTCAAGTGACCTGACGCTGCTCAAGCTCTACGGAGCGGGCTGCTCGAAGGCCCCGCACCCCCGTCCGCGAGGACGGTGGAGCGGGGCCTTTGGCGTGTTCGCGTAGGGCGGTCAGGCCCGGGACGTGGCGCGGGGCCGCCAGATCCAGGGCGTGGCGCCGGGGGACATGCCCACCACGCGCACCTGCTCGCCCTCGCCCGCCAGCAGCGTCGGCGTGCCCACCGGGACCAGCCGGCTGGTGGGGCGCAGCGGTTTGGCCGCGGGCTTCGTGCCGTACTGGACCTGGACCTCGCCGTTCAGATCCCGGCTCAGCAGCAGAAGCGGCCCCTGGCGGCCGCCGGACGCGGCCAGGGCGTGGGCGGTGACCGGGCCGTAGCCCTCGAAGTGGCGCAGCGGTACGGAGGTGCCGCCGCTGTGTACGTACGGCACCGCACCGGCGGGCGGGCGGTAGACCAGCGCGATCGACCCGTCCGGGGAGGGCACCGCGCCCGGCTGCTCGCCCGGCCGCGGCAGGCCCGCGAGCGGCCGGAGCGCCACCGGGTCGCCCGGCCGGTCCTGGGCCCAGTAGTGCACGGTGTCACGGCCCGCCGCGACGACATGGACCCGCGCCTGCCGGTCCAGCAGTACGGTCAGCCCGTCCTGGATCTCGCCGCCCTCCAGCCGCTGCCAGGGCCCCCACGCCCCGTTCGCGTCCCGTATCCGGGTGGCCAGGCCCTTGTCGGCGGTGCGTACGAAGAGATGGACCCGGCCGTCCGGGGTGGCCACGGCCGCCGGGCAGCCGACGCGGCGGCCGTGCTCGGGGTCGGAGTCGGGGGTGCCGAGGCCGGTCCACGCCCGGAACGGCCCGCCCGGGGTGCGCTGCTCCAGCGCCACCAGCTCGCGGGTGTTGGCGCCGCCCTGTCCGTCCAGCGCGGAGAAGCGCAGCGCGACCAGCACATGACGGCCGCGGGCGTCCCGGACCGCGCACAGCGCCGGGGCCAGCGGCCCGCCGCCCAGGCCCTGCGGCGCGCCGAAGCGCCCGCTGCCGGGCGCGGTCTCGCGCCACCGCACGGCCTGCGCGCCCAGCGCGCCGTATGCGACGAGGCGGCCGTCGGGGTCGGTCAGCGGCGTGGGCAGGGCGCTGGGGTAGCGGTAGTGGGTGGAGCGGATCCAGCCCTTGCGGTTGGTCAGCGGCCGGGTGCCGCCCTGCCCGTAGTCGCCGCAGCCCGCCACGTTGCCGCAGTCCCACTGCGGGCTGCCGCCGTACGCCGCCACGGCGCGGGCCTTCTGCTCGACCACGGCGGGCGGCAGATTGTGCGGCCAGCGCTGGTTGTAGTAGCCGCGGAACGACGTGACCGTGAAGCGCGGCGCCCGCTTCTCGCGCCGCGCCACATCGTCCGCCCACTGCGCGATGGCCTTCCAGGCGAACAGCGCGACCGGGGTGTGGTCCCGGTGGTCGGAGCAGCCCGGCTGGTCGTTGTCGCGGGGGTGGGTGGCGTCGTGGATCTGGAAGTCGGGGTCGGGGTCCAGGGTGTGGATCACGGTGGGCCGGTAGCGGTCCATGATCCCGGCGAGCACGTCGACGAGGGTCTGGTGGCGGTAGGTGCTGGGGGTGCGGACCGGGGAGTCGGCGGCGATGAGCGTACGCATGAGGATGCCCGGGAGATTCCACAGCTGGGGGATGCGTACGTTCCCCGCGGACAGCATGGCGATGTTGAGGAAGATCAGCCGCACGCTGCGCCCGCCGTTCCCCAGCACGTTCGTCTCCGCCGTGACCCCGCCGGGCAGCTCAAGCACCGAGCGCCGCCAGCGGGTGAACTTGTCGAGCCCCAGCAACTGCGCGTACGCCTGGCGCAGCCCCTGGTGGCGAGCGGCGGAGTACGCGGCCTTGTCGGCGGCCGGCCGGGGCGTACCGGCCTCCCGGTTGATCCCCGCCGCCTCGCCCGCCGTGACGTACACGCAGACCACGGGCACCCCCGCGGTCAGCATGTGCTCGGCGTCCGGGTTCATGAAGTACAGGTCGTCGTCGGGGTGGGCGAGGATCTGCAGCAGCAGCGCGTTCTCGGTGTTCGCGAACGACTCCGCGGGGCGCGGCGACAGCGGCCGGACCGGGACGGCCGAGGTGGGCGAGCCGCCCGAGGAGCCGCTGCAGCCCGCGGTGGTGGCGGCGGTGGCGGCGGTGAGAGCGGCCAGCGCGGCGAGTGCCTGCCTGCGCGTGGCGGCAGGCGTGGTGTTTCGAATATTCAACCTGATGACCCCGTCCCGTTGTGCAGCACGTTGTCTCCGGCTGCCTCCCCGTGCTATGGGACGGCTGGTGATCTTGGGAGGTTGTCCCCGTTGGGCATGGTGTCGGTCACGAATCGGGCAAGAGTTGGTTTGCGGGTGCTCGATCCGGGCAAGCGTGGCGGTCCCCGTTGACGCCCCGTTGATGCTCCGCTGACGCGGCAGGGCGAAGGGGCGGGAGTGACGGCTGCGCCCCCGGCGCCCGGCCGCTACGCTTCGCTCATTCCGCTTGGGGGGCACGAATGGTGACGCGGGTTCTGGTCGGGCGTTACGAACTGGTGCGGTTCGTCGGCCGCGGCGGTATGGGCGAGGTGTGGGAGGGCCGCGACCGGGTGATCGGGCGGCGGGTGGCGGTCAAGCTGCTGCCGCACGACAGAGGCGATACCGCCGCTGCCGACTTGTTCCGCCGCGAGGCCAACACCGCCGGAGCGCTCAACCATCCCGCCGTGGTCACCGTGCACGACTTCGGTGAGGACGAGGCGGAGGGGTCGCTGTTCCTGGTCATGGAGTTGCTCGAGGGGCGGAACCTGGCCTCGGTACTCCGTGAGGACGGCCCCCCACCGGTGCCCACCGTGGTCGACTGGATCGCGCAGGTGGCGGCCGGGCTGGCCCGGGCCCATGAGGCGGACGTCATCCACCGGGATCTGAAGCCGGCGAACCTGCATCTGGCCGCGGACGGGCGGGTGAAGATCCTTGACTTCGGCATCGCCCGGTTCATGGAGGCGCTGCCGTCGAGCAAGGTGATGGGGACGTTCCCGTACATGCCGCCGGAGCGGTTCGACGGGCACTCCGGCGAAGCGCGCTCGGACCTGTACTCCCTCGGCTGTGTCCTCCACGAACTGCTCACCGGGCAGCTCCCGTTCGATGCCACCAGCGCGGCGTCGATGATGAGCGCACATCTGACCAAGACCCCCGTGCCCCCGGGGCGGATCCGGCCCGGGGTGCCGGCGGCCCTGGACGACCTCGTCATGGAACTGCTCGCCAAGGCGCCCGAGGACCGGCCGCCCTCCGCGGCCCGGGTCCACGACCGCCTCCGCGCCCTCTCATTCGCGGCGGCCTCGGGCCCGAGCCTGCACGACATGGCCACGCGCACCGCCGAGGGCAGGGACGCCAGGGATACCAGGGACGCCAGGGATACCAGCGATACCCCACCCGCCGGCCCCGCGTCGCCCGCGACGGCGGACGCACCCACCGCGACGGCCGGGCTACCGCCGACGCGCGTGGACCGGCCGACCCCACTCCGGACAGGGCTCGTCACCCGGCGCAGGGCCTTGTGGTTCGGTGCCGCCGCCATCGCGGCCGGTGCGGGCATCCCGACCGGCTTCGCCCTTCTCGACGACGGGACGTCTTCCGACGACGGGAAGTCGCCCGACCACGGGACATCGGCAAGCGGGGCATGGTTCGCCGCCGGTGGCCAAAAGCTCTCGCCCCCGGTGGTGGACGGCAAGGTGGTGTACATCAAGGGGCAGGACCTCCAGGACGCCACGGTGTACGCGCTGGACGGGGCCACCGGGAAGAAGAAGTGGTCCTACCGCCTCAAGGACGGGGGCTTCGGCCAAGCCGGTGCCAAGGAGGGCGACTCCCTGAACGTCCCGCCTCCGGCGGTGATCGACGGAGCGGTGTACGTCAACGTCTCGGACGAAAAACTCTGCGTTCTGGACGCGGCCACCGGAAAGAAGAAGTGGGACTACGCCCCCGGCGGCAGCGCCACCTGGTTGACGACGGTCGGCGGGATGGTGCAGGTGTACGTCTCGGGCGATGACGCCATCCACTCCTTGGACGCGGCCACCGGGAACGAGAAGTGGGCGACGCGACGCGGAATCGTCGGCGTCAAGGACTATCTGGCAGCGGACGACGGGGCAGTGCACGTCTGCATCGACGGCAAGGGCGACCTGCGGGCGCTCGACGCGGCCACCGGCAGCAAGAAGTGGGAGTTGACCGGCCGTTGGGCGGATCGCCTATGGACGGCCGGCGGGCTGGTGTACACCCGTACGGTCGTCGAGCCCATCACCCTGTATGCGCTGGACGCGGCCACGGGCGCGCGGAAATGGGAGTTCGTCAGCCCCACCAACGCGTTTGCGGGGGGCGAATCCAGCGCGCACAAGGGCACGGCGGTGGCCGACGGGGTGGCATATGTCGTCGGGTCCTCCGCCAAGAATTATGACCAGGAGGTACATGCGCTGGATGCCGCCACCGGGAAGCAGAAGTGGTCCGTGCGCCCGGAAGGCGGAGACGACCTGGGCTTCGGCACGCTGACGGCAATCGGCGGGGCGTTGTACGTACGCGGACGTGATCAGGCGTATGCGCTGAACGTGGCCTCGGGGGCGACGGAGTGGTCGATCACCAGCCCTGACCGTCAGGAGTTGGTGGGTGCCGGCAAGGTGGTGTACGTCAGCAAGACCGCCGACAACCCCCATGTCCAGGCGCTCGACGCGGCCACCGGTACGAAGAAGTGGGGCTCAGACATCAGTGGCAGCTCCCTGCGGATCGGCGACGGGGTGCTGTATGTCGTCAGCAAGAACAGAGAAGCCGTGTATGCGCTGGATACGGCCACCGGAGCAATGGCCTGAGACGTAGGGCGGACAATGAGGCTTCTCGATCTCGTGTGAGGTCTCGAATGCGGACATCTCGGAGCCCGGGATCTCGATAGTGGAGAGATGATGACGGCCGACTTCCTCGTATCCGACCCGTCGAGCGCGCTGACGCCGGCGGCGAGCACCCCGGCGCTGCGGTTCACCAGCGGCGGCGAGACCTTGCAGGGGATCCTGCACGTACCCGCTGGCCCCGGACCGCACCCGATCGTCGTCGTCCTGCACGGCTTCCCCGGCAACGAGCGCAACTTCGACCTGGCGCAGGCGCTGCGCCGGGCGGGCTACGCGGCTCTGGTGTTCCACTACCGGGGCTCATGGGGCATGGGCGGCACCTGGTCCTGGGGTCATGTCCTGGAGGACGCCGCCCAGGTGACCGCCGCGATCCGCGCGGACGAGATCGCGGGTGCCCACCGCCTCGACCCCCGGCGGCTGGCCCTCGTCGGTCACAGCCTCGGCGGTTTCACGGCGCTGATGACGGCGGCGGACGACCTCACCATCGGGGCGGTGGCATCCGTGTCCGGCTTCAACTTCGGCGCGGTCGCCCCCACATTCACCGATCCGGCGGTGCGCCGCGGGTACGTGGAGGCGTTCGAGGAGGAGTTGCTGCCGCTGCGAGGCACCAGCGGCGAAGCGCTCGTCGCCGAGATGGAGACGGCCGGGGACGCCTGGAGCCTGGCTCGGCTCGCCCCGCGCCTGGCCGACCGCCCCGTACTGCTCGTCGGCACCAGCCGCGATACCGCGGCACCGCACGAGATCCACCACGAACCCCTGGTGAGGGCGTACGAGGCGCACCCGGTCCCCCGGCTGGAACACCACGTCTTCCCGAGCGACCACGCCCTGTCCGACCACCGTGTCGCGCTGGCCCGTACGGTCATCGACTTCCTGGACCGGCGGCTGGCGGTGGCGGAGTAGCGGCTTGGGGCGTCAGCGCTCCATTGGGTAGTGGGGAAGGTTGTCCAATCAGCTCGGCGTGGCGTATACGTTGCGCTCTGTCAGGTCCGGAAGGAGACGTGCGGCCGCGCGGAAGTCGGCGTCGTCGTGCAGTACAACAAGGCCGTGGTGTGCGGCCGTGGCACAGACTAGCCAGTCGACGGCAGACAGGCTCTGGTGCTGACCGCGTTGAGCGAGGCGGTACTGGCCGGCTTCGATCCATTTCCAGGCGGTCTTTGGGACGGAGACATCCGGATACGAGTCGGCGAACATCGCGTCCATCCCGTCGTACTCGTCGAGACTCCGCGCGGACTGCCTGAATTCTGTGCGCTGCGCGGCGCATGAGCCGATCGCACCCTCGTCGAGTTCGTGTCCCCAGAGATCGTTCAACTTGCGATCTCGCTGGAGGCGCCAGACGGCGGTGGAGTCAGCGAGGTAGCGGATCACGGTCAGGCGGCGCCCTTCTCGGTGCTGTCAGCGGCGCCCTTCTCGGCCGCATGGCGCTGCCAGAACCCTTCCTCGTCCCAGTGCTGGGCCGCTTCGAGGTGGCGCAGGCGCGCTTCGGTGCGCGCGCGCCGCTCCGCGTATTCGCGCAAGGCGATGTTGACCATCTCCTTCTTGGTCCTGGCGCCGGACAGCCGCATGGCTTCCGCGAGAGCTTCGTCATCGATGTCGATCTGGGTGGCTGACACCGGTACCTCCGTAGCATGGGGTACATACAAGGCTAGCGGATGTTCCATACAAAGGCAGAGCTCTTCGTTCGGGTACCGGACCCGCTCAGGCAGCGACACGCGTCGGGGCCTGTGGGGCCTCGCGGCAGTCGCGGCAGAGCCCGGGGCGTGGAGCACGGAAGGCGCGGTCGCAGCCGTCGCAGTTCCTGGAGGGGGACGTGGTGCGACCTGGGCTGGGCTGCTGGGAGAGGCGGCGGGAGCAGCGTGGTGAGACGGTGCGCGAGGAGGGCGGCCGGGTGGCGCAGGTCCGGCGGGAGGTCCGTGGCCAGGGCACGGCGTACGGCGTCGGGGGCGGCCCCGCGCTCCAGCCAGGTCGCGACGGCGGGCGCGAGGCGCCGTACGTCGCGCTCGGCGAGCAGCAACCGGGCGTCGTCGCGGCGCAGCTCGGCGAGCAGGGCGGCGGCGGAGTGGTGCTGCGGGGTGGGTGCGGCGGGCTGGGGGAGTGGGGGCGGTGCGGGGCGGCTGGGCCGCGCGGGCGGTGGTGTGGGGGCGGCGTCGGTGCTCGGCGGCGGTGGCGGGGTGGCTACCGGGGGCCGTACGACGCGCTCGGGCGCGGGCGGCGGCCCCGTCGGGCAGCGACTGGATGTGCGCGCCGAGCCCGATCGCGGTCAGGGAGAGGTCGTGGTTCTGGGTGAGGTGATCGCCGATGATCGTGTATCGCTTGGGCTGGTAGTCACTGATCTGAGTGACGCCGCCTGCGGATCGGCGAACCACGGAACGGGCGCGCGAGTGCGCGCTAAGCTGCTGTTCAGCCATCGGGAAGCCTCTTACTTCCTCGGTGGTCAGGCCCTCGATCGGGATTGCGAGTCCCGGCCGGGGGCCGTCGCATGTCTGGGGTTGTCGAGCCCGAGCCTGCCCCGCCGAACCGCTTGAGCGCCAGCCCGGTTGGGTGGAATCACCCGCGCGGGTGACGGGGGTGAGGTTTGGTTGGGTTGGGTGGGTTCTTTCCAGGGGTTCTTTGTCTTTGATCGCCCGCGAGCGGGGCGTACGGGCCACCGAGGACCGTCTTTCCGGGCTTCGGTGACGCCGCTGCGGGCGGACGAGGTCAGAGGCGGACGGTGAGTTCAGCCCACACCGTCTTGCAGATCGGCTCGGGTACGACGCCCCAGCGGTCCGCCAACTCCTCGACGAGCAGGAGTCCGTGGCCGTTCTCGCCGAGGTCGTTCGCGCCCTCCTTCGGGCGGATGGTCGGCAGCCGTTCCGGGCAGGGGTCCCGCATCTCGATGCGGAGGTCACGACGACGATGCCGGGTCGCAATACAGATCAAAGCAATCAAGAAAATGCGGCGCACCAGGCAAGGGGGGTTCTCACAGTGCCTGTATCACCAGGGTCTCCCAGACGTCCAGGACGCCTGTCAACCTGTTTGAGTCAGTTCAATTCAGCTGCACCGGACGCGCGACCGTGTCAGCACATGCTTCCACGACAGAAGAGACGAAGACCAATGCCGGACAACCAGTTCACCACTCACGCAGACCTTTTCGATCTGAGCGGGAAGTACGCACTTGTCACTGGCGGCACTAGGGGAATTGGGATGATGATAGCGCGCGGCCTTCTGCAGGCGGGCGCCCGCGTCGTTATCAGCTCACGCAAGGCAGACGCGTGCGCGGAGGCACAGCATCTACTGTCCGAATTCGGCGAGGTTCAAGCAATCCCCGCCGACCTGTCCAGGTACGACGAGTGTCAGCGCCTCGCTGATCTTGTCAAGGCCGACTCGGAACGCCTGGACATCCTCGTCAACAACGCGGGAGCGATGTGGCGCGAGCCGCTGGAGACGTTCCCGGACGAGGCATGGGACGCAGTGATCGACCTCAACCTCAAGTCGCCGTTCTGGCTGGTGCAGGCGCTGCTCCCCGCACTTCGCAGGGCGGGCACCGCCGATGATCCCGCGCGGATCATTAACATCGGCAGTATCGCCGCCATCCACGTCGCCGAGTCGCCCAACTACTCGTACGCCAGCAGCAAAGCGGCACTCCATCAACTCACCAGAGTGCTTGCCAGGGAACTGGGCCCACAGCACGTCACGGTGAACGCGGTAGCCCCAGGACCGTTCCCGTCGCAGATGATGGCGTCCACGCTCGATGCCATCGGCGACACGATCGCGGCGAAGGCCCCTCTGCGCCGGCTCGGCCGCGACGACGACATGGCAGGTATCGCCGTGTTCCTCGCTGGCCGGGCCGGGTCTTACCTCACGGGCACCATCATCCCGATCGACGGCGGCATCGCCACGACCGCATCAGGTACCTAGGCGTCGACGCGGCTTTTTCCTGCTACGACGCTGAGCGCATGCCGCGTGTGAGGGGGTGCGTAGCCGTCGGGGTACCAGCAGGACCTCCCTTCGCCTGTGGACAGGGCCTATGGTGAAGGCGTGGCCACGATCGATCTGCGCACTGAGATCAAGGAATTCCTGAGCTCGCGGCGCGCGCGGATCGCGCCCGAGCGGGCCGGACTGCCCGCCTACGGCGGCAACCGCCGGGTCAAAGGTCTGCGTCGCGAAGAGGTGGCTCTACTAGCGGGGGTATCGGTCGACTACTACGTGCGTATGGAGCGCGGCAGCCTCGCCGGCGCCTCCGACGGGGTGCTCGACGCGTTGGCCTCTGCCTTGCAACTTGACGAGGCCGAGCGCGATCACCTATTCCACCTTGCGCGGCAGTCCAGGGCGCCCAGCGGTCCACGCCGCCGGCGACCCGCCGTGACGGTGCGTCCGGCGCTTCGGCGGGTGCTCGACGCCATCACCGATGCGCCGGCTTGGATTTGCAACGGCCGTTATGACGTGCTGGCCATGAATCACCTTGCCCGCGCGCTGTATTCACCGGTGCTGGCCGACGCGCGACGGCCGGTGAACACCGCGCGGTTCGTGTATCTGGATCCCGAAGCGGCAAAAACGTTCTTCGTCGACTATGACCACATCGCCTGCGATGTGGCCGCGAAGCTACGCATGGAAGCCGGCCGCAATCCACGCGACGAGGAGCTGATCGCCCTAGTCGGTGAATTGTCAACACGCAGTGAACTATTTCGGCAGCGGTGGGCATCTCAGGACGTTCGGCTCCACCGGTCCGGACGCAAGCGTGTGCACCATCCGGTAGTGGGCCAGCTCGACCTGGACGTCGAGTCGATGGAGATGCCTGCCGAACCCGGCCTGCTCCTGAACGTCTACACCGCGCCTGCTGGCACGGCGACCGCAGACGGTCTAGCCCTATTGGCGTCGTGGGCGGCTAGGCAGGAGAAGCCAGCGACCGAGATTCAAGCACTCAGCTGATAGTCCAACCTTTTCAGTCCGTCGGAACGACTCTCGTTCGCTGTGGACCAGTTCACGGGGTCCGGCCAGTCATTGTGCAACGTAGACCCCCAAGTCCTGCCGCTGAACCGTGAAGAGACCGCCGGGCTCGGCGGCTCGTTTCGGCTACGCAAGCGCAAGGACGGCACGACCGTCGGGCACATCGAGGTTCGGCGGGGACGGCCGGGATTCGTCATCGGGGCAGGAGCCGCGCGAGCTCGGCCATTTCCGCCTCAGGGTCCACCACGGGCTGGATCACGAGCTCGTTGACCCCTGACTTCTCCAGCGTGTTGATCTGCTGTCCGATCTCATCCCTGGTACCGATCAGACCGAACTTGTCCACCAGTGATGGCACGACGAGATCGCGGTCCTCGGTGGACAGTCGGCCGAGATAATTGTGGTAGAGGGTGTGGTGGCGGTTGGGGTCGGTGGCGGTGGTGCCGCGTAGCTGGAGCAGGCGGTCGACGGCCGCGGACTCCTCCTGAGACAGGGCCGCGCGGAAGGCCGGGTTCTCCACTGCGAGGATCAGCGCGCTCACCGCGATGTGCCCCATTGCGTCCTTGACGGCATCGCCGTACCGGTCCTCGCCGTCGGCGAGAACGTACAGGGAGGAGATGAGGTACGAATGCGTCTTCTCGCTGTTGCCCGCGGCCTCCGCCGCTGCCCGGTGGGCCTGGCCGAGCGCGGACCAGGCTGCGGGGGCGTGCAGCGCGAAGGAGATCATTCCTGTACCCAGGCGGCCGGCGATGGCGGCAACTTTCGGGCCGAATGCAGCCACGACGAACTCCACCGGGTCCGCGGTGTTGACGTAGCCGCCGACATGCAGGAAGCGCACCCTGCTGGTCCGGGTTCCCTCGTGGTAGTCCGTCTCGCAGTCGGCGGTGAGATCCCGCAGGGTGGCCGTGAACGACTCCAGCTCCACCATCTTCGTAGGCCGCATGCCCAGCGTGCGGCGTGCGGTGTTGCCGGTGCCGACCCCGCAGATGATGCGGCCGGGAGCGAGGGCGTTGAGACTGCTGAGCGCCGCCGCCGCGGCGGGCGCGGAGCGCAGCGCCGGTGAGGTGACCCCGATGCCGAGTTTGATCCGGCTGGTGGACTTGGCGCAGAGCGCGAGGCTGACGAACGGATCACCATGGACCATCGGCGTGTCGTATACCCAGAAACTACTGAAGCCGAGTTCCTCCGCACGGGCGGCCAGGTGCTCCAGACCCGGGCGTGCAGTCATGACGATGCCGGTCCGCATGCTGATCCCTCTCGCCGTCGGGTTCCATGGCTGAACGACTCACGTTGCGGTCTTCCCCGGTGGCGGCGCGCTAAGTCAAATGGGGCGGGTCTGAGTCTCGGACAGTATGTCGAGCAACAGCCCACCGACGCGCAGCGGGCCGAGCGGCTGGCCGCTGACCGTGCGGCACTGCGCGCGCTGACCGGCTGTGTCAAGGTCATCGACGACCACCCCGGAGAGGGCGAGCACGATGCGGGACGCTGCCACGCTCTCTACTGCGCGCTTCCCGCGCCGAGTTCACAGGTATGTCGCTCAGGAGAGCCAGTCGGCGTAGCGGGTGGGGGCGAGGTGAGCGTGCCTGTCGGTGAGGACGTCGCCCTTGACGACGGCGAACATGCCGGCGGTGGGGTCGGTGACCACGGTGCGGTTGTCGCCCTTGTGGGACAGGGTGATCCGGCCCAGCTCGTCCAGGGAGAAGATCTCGGGGCCGGCGATGTTGCGGATGCCGTTCAGCGGGGTGCCCGCGGCGACCTCCGCCACCGCGTTGGCCACGTCCTTTGCGGCGATCGGCTGGATCGGCGTGGCGGGCAGCCGGACGGTGTCGGCGTCGGCGGTCCAGGACATCGCCGCGTCCATGAACTCCATGAACTGCGTCGCCCGGACGATCGAGTAGGGGATCGGCCCGGCCGCGAGAATCTGCTCCTGGAGCGCCTTGGCCCGGTAGTAGTCCAGCTCCGGCACCTGGTCCGTGCCGACGATCGAGAGGATGACGAAGTGGCCGACGCCGCCCTTGTGGGCCGCGGCCAGGAGGTTGTCCATCGAGGTCTGGAAGAAGGCCGGGGAGGCTTCGTCGAAGGTCGGGGAGTTCGTCAGGTTGACGACGACGTCGGCTCCCGCCACCGCCGCGTCCAGCCCCTGGCCGCTGATGACGTCGACTCCGGTGGACTGCGAGTGCGGTATCGCCTCGTGTCCGGCGGCGTTCAGATTCCTGACGACCTGCGACCCGATCAGCCCGGTGCCGCCAATGACTGCGAACCTCATGATGCGCCTTTCATTCAGGTATGCATGTAATGCGCCACATGAACAACTATGCGGACGCGGCGAGAAACAGCGACTTGATCAGCTGAGGGCGGGCGGTGTCAGTGGCCATCGACGAACGTGACCGTCTCGTCGAGCGGCGCCCGGCACGTACGGGCGTCATCCACCGTGACGTCCTCGTACCCGATCGACATGCCGCAGAAGAGGATGAGCTCGTCCGGGGGTGACAGGACCTCCGCGACGCTCCGGTGGAACTTCGCCCATGCCATCTGTGGGCAGCTGTGCAGCCCTTCGGCGCGGAGCAGCAGCATGACGGTCTGCAGAAACATGCCGGCGTCGGCCCATTGGGGCGAGCCCATGTCGCGGTCGATGTAGCAGAACAGGGCGGCGGGCGCGCCGAAGCAGTTCCAGTTCGCGGAGGCGGCTCTCTGGCGCGCCTCCAGGTCCTCGCGCGGAATGCCGAGTGCGCCGTAGCGCTGCTCACCGAAGGCGGACCGGCGCTCGCGGTACGGGGACTTCAGTGCGGGCGGGTACTGCTCGTACTCCGGCTCGTCCCAGGGGTCGCCCGCGGACAAGCGCTCGCAGGCGCGCTTCTTGATCTCGGCCAGCGGCCCGCCGGTCAGTACGTAGACGTGCCACGGCTGAATGTTCGATCCGGACGGTGACTGGGCCGCGGCGGACAGCACGCGCTCCAGCGTCTCCCTCGGGACTGGCCGGTCGATGAAGCCGCGCACCGCCCTTCGGCTCGTGACCGCCTCGTAGACGTCCATGATCGCCTGCCTCCCAGCTGCTCGACGTGTCCGTCTCCGTTACACTCGCAATTGTATCATTCGATACCGTCGCGACCGTAACTAAAATCGAGCGCGCCAATCCTCAGCCCCGGGTTCCCCGCCTCGGGCGCCACTCTTTGGAGAAAGTCCATGGTCACGCTGCTGCACATCGACTCGTCCGTGCTCCCCGGCGAGGTGTCCTCGTCCCGTTCGATCACGAACGTCTTCCGCAAGGCGTGGGAGGAGCAGCACCCGCAGGGCACGGTGATCTACCGCGACCTCGCCGCCGACCCTGTGCCGCACATCACCGCCGCCGCCTGGTCCGCTGGTTTCACCGCCCCGTCCGGGCGCACTCCGGAGCAGTCCGCCGCGTTCGCCGCGCGCGAGAAGCTCATCGAGGAACTGGAGCGGGCGGATGCCGTCCTGATCGGCGCCCCCATGCACAACTACTCGATCCCGTCGACTCTCAAGGCGTGGCTGGACAACGTGTTCCTGATGGGCCGCACCGCGGGCGAGGCCCCCTCCGCCCAGGGCACCCCGGTCACCGTCGTCGCCAGCCGCGGTGGCTCCTACGCGCCGGGCACCCCGCGCGAGGGCTTCGAGTTCGTGCTGAACTACCTGGAGGCCGTATTCAAGGGCGCCCTCGGCCTGGACCTCGACTTCATCGTCCCGGAGCTCACCATGGCCCCCCGTAACCCGGCCATGTCAGAACTGGTCCCCCTCTACGAGGCCTCCCGGGAGCGCGCCTTCGAGGAAGCGGCCGGCATGGCCAAGGAACTCGCGGAGCGCTTCGCCGCGAAAGCCGCGTGAGACGAAGGCCGCGTGAGACGAAGGCCGCGTGAGACGAGGCGCGCCCATGCGGCCGGCGGGCAGCCGGCTGCATGGGCGCGCTTACGCCTTGCCCCCTGAGGGGTGGGCGAACCGGGTCAGCAGATCCGTCAGCCGCTCAGGCTCGCCCGGCCCCAGTTCGGCAACCAGTCGCTCAGCCAGCGGCTCCGCCGCCACATGGGCCGCCTCGAAGAGTTCGAGTCCCTGAGGCGTGATCTCCACCGCCCGCGCCCGCCGGTCCCCCGGAACGGCCTTTCGTACGACCAGCCCCTTGCGCTCCAGGTCGTCCACGACCCGCATGATTCCCGCTTTGTCCGACCCCGTGGCCGCCGCCAGGTCGCGCTGCACCGTCGCCCCACGGTTGACCAGCTCGATCAGCACGGCGAAATGCCGCAACTCGATGCCGAGCGGCCGCAGCGCCTCCGTCATCACCGAGGCCGCGTGCCAGTGTGCCCGGCGGAGCAGCAGGCCGAGAGCGAACGGTGACGCATCCCCGGGGCGGTCGGTCGCGTGCGAGGCGGTGGTTCGGCGAGGGGCGTCGGCGGTCATGAGGCCACGGTACAGCCGTCCGTTCATTCGATACGGTTTCGCCTGAAACCAAATGCGGCTATGCGCTCGGCGGCGATACGGAGTGGGGCCACGTGGTCTCACGGCACCGCCGGGCCCTCGATGTACCGGCCCTTCGCTTCGTAGGGCCACTCGTTCGCGACACAGCCCTTGAGCCCGTATATCTGCTGCATCATCACCGGCGCCCGTTTGCCCTTCCCCGGGCAGGTCTCGTGGCCGTGGCCGATGCGGTGGCCGACCTCGTGGTTGACGATCAGCGCCCGGTAGCCGCTGATGGGGCCGGAGAACTCCGGTGAGCCGGTGTTCCAGCGTTTGAGGTTGACCATGATCTGGGTGCCGGCGTCGCAGTTGACCTCGCCGTGGGTGTCCAGGCCGACGGCGCCGCAGATCTCGTCGACCGTGTCCGGGGTGGCGATCTTCACCTCGAAGTCGGAGGGGCCGTCGGCGACCAGCTGGAAGGAGTGCGTGCCGTCTCTGGTCCAGCCGCGCTTGTCGGCCAGGATCGCCGAGATCTCGGCCGCGGCCCGCTTCGCGTCGATGCCGGTGCCCTTCTCCACCATGACCTTGAACCGCCGCAGATCGCTTCCCTTGCCGATTGCCGCACCAGAGGACTTCGCGGTGACGAACTCGCCGGTCGCGGTGGCGGGAGAGCCAGGCTGAGGGGGTCTGGAGGTGGCCGAGATGGCGTCGGGCGGCAGGGCTGTCGGGTCCGCGCCGCGGGCCGCGTCCTTGCCGTCGCCGCCGTCATCGCGTAAGGCGAACGCGACCCCGGCGATCAGGGCCGCACCGGCCGCCAGCGCCGCCACCACATTTCGGGGGCGGGTGCTTCGGGCACGCCGCGGGCCGCGGGTCTGCTTGGGGGCCTGCGCGGTGGAGGTCATGGGGGCGCTTCCAGGGGGTGTCAGCGGGGCGGGTGAATCGGCCGCGTGAGCATGCCGCGTGAGCATGACGGTGCCCCGGAGTGCGAATGCGTCGTGTGTTCCCCTGGAGAGAGACGTGCGGAGATCGGCGCCGGTTGGGTCTTGGGCCCTGTTGTGCGCGGGGTCACATGGGGTGACGTTCCGATCGGCACACTTGCGCGTGACAGTGTGCTCGGGTCTCGGGGGCGCGCGCCGAGTTTGAAGAACCCCCCGTCAGGGGTACGCTTCACCGCTTCCCAATTGGCATCCGGCACGGCCCGTGTGGCAGACTATCCGGGTTGCTCGGTTGAGTGCCGATGCTGCGCGCCTCCCGCCGGGAGGACCGGAAGCGAGTCCCACAGTACTCGTCGCCTCTCATCAGGGGCGGAAGTACGGGAATCTTCCGGGAAGTGTCAGCGGGGCCCCGGCCAGGCACCCGGTGGGTGTTCTTCCCCCACAACCCTCTTCCATAAGGGATCTCGCATGCCGAGATTTGCCGGAGGGGGTGCGACACGCCCGACCGCGTGGGTCGGAGGTGCGGCGGGGAGGGACGGAAACCGACCGGGTTCCGGAGCGTTACGAGAGACAGGACTACGAAGCAGCCATGGCGGGACAGAAGATCCGCATCCGGCTCAAGGCCTACGACCACGAGGTCATCGACTCCTCGGCGAAGAAGATCGTCGAGACGGTGACCCGCACTGGTGCGTCGGTCGCGGGCCCGGTGCCGCTGCCCACAGAGAAGAACGTGTACTGCGTCATCAAGTCGCCGCACAAGTACAAGGACTCGCGCGAGCACTTCGAGATGCGTACGCACAAGCGCCTCATCGACATCCTCGACCCCACGCCGAAGACCGTCGACTCGCTCATGCGTCTCGACCTGCCGGCCGGCGTCGACATCGAGATCAAGCTCTGAGGTGACGCGCGAGATGGCTAAGCAGATCAAGGGCGTCCTGGGCGAGAAGCTCGGCATGACGCAGGTGTGGGACGAGAACAACCGCATCGTCCCGGTCACCGTCGTCAAGGCCGGCCCCTGTGTCGTGACCCAGGTCCGTACCGCTGACTCGGACGGCTACGACGCCGTCCAGATCGCCTTCGGCGAGATCGACCCGCGCAAGGTGAACAAGCCCCTCAAGGGCCACTTCGCCAAGGCCGACGTGACCCCGCGCCGCCACCTGGTGGAGCTGCGCACCGCCGACGCCTCCGAGTACGCGCTCGGCCAGGAAGTCACGGCCGAGGTGTTCGACTCCGGTGTGAAGGTCGATGTGACCGGCACCAGCAAGGGCAAGGGCACCGCCGGTGTCATGAAGCGCCACGGCTTCAAGGGCCTGGGCGCCGGCCACGGCACCCAGCGCAAGCACCGCTCGCCGGGCTCCATCGGTGGCTGCGCCACCCCGGGCCGCGTGTTCAAGGGCCTGCGCATGGCCGGCCGTATGGGCAACGAGCGGGTCACCACCCAGAACCTGACCGTCCACGCCGTTGACGCGGAGAAGGGTCTGCTCCTGATCAAGGGAGCGGTTCCTGGTCCGAACGGCGGCCTCGTCCTGGTCCGTACCGCGGCCAAGGGGGCCTGAGGTAACCGATGAGCACCATTGACATCCTTTCGCCGGCAGGCGACAAGGCCGGGACCGTCGAGCTCCCCGCGGAGATCTTCGACGCGCAGGTCAGCGTTCCGCTGATCCACCAGGTCGTCGTCGCCCAGCTGGCCGCTGCCCGACAGGGCACGCACAAGACGAAGACCCGTGGCGAGGTCCGCGGCGGTGGCAAGAAGCCGTACCGCCAGAAGGGCACCGGCCGCGCCCGTCAGGGCTCGACCCGCGCGCCGCAGTTCGCCGGCGGTGGCGTCGTGCACGGTCCCGTGCCGCGCGACTACAGCCAGCGCACCCCGAAGAAGATGAAGGCCGCCGCGCTGCGCGGTGCCCTCTCGGACCGGGCGCGCCACAGCCGTATCCACGTCGTGACCGGCGTGATCGAGGGCGAGGTCTCCACCAAGGCCGCCAAGACCCTGTTCGGCAAGATCAGCGAGCGCAAGAACCTGCTCCTGGTCGTCGAGCGGAGCGATGAGGCCGCGTGGCTGTCCGCCCGCAACCTGCCCCAGGTGCACATCCTGGAGCCGGGCCAGCTGAACACGTACGACGTGCTCGTCTCCGACGACGTGGTCTTCACCAAGGCCGCCTTCGAGTCCTTCGTGGCTGGTCCCAAGGCCGCTGAGAAGACCGAAGGGAGCGCCGCCTGATGAGTGAGGCGACCGCTGTCACCAGCAAGACCTTCACGGACCCCCGCGACGTTCTCGTCAAGCCGGTCGTGTCCGAGAAGAGCTACGCGCTGCTGGACGAGAACAAGTACACGTTCATCGTCGACCCGCGCGCGAACAAGACCCAGATCAAGCAGGCCGTCGAGGCGGTCTTCTCGGTCAAGGTCACCGGGGTCAACACGATCAACCGGCAGGGCAAGCGCAAGCGCACCCGCACCGGTTTCGGCAAGCGCAAGGACACCAAGCGCGCCATCGTGACCCTCGCCGAGGGCGACCGAATCGACATCTTCGGCGGCCCGGTCTCCTAACGGAGATCGGAGCGTCCAGAAGTCCGGAATCTTCCGAGGACTGAGAAATGGGTATCCGCAAGTACAAGCCGACGACCCCGGGCCGTCGTGGCTCCAGCGTCGCCGACTTCGTCGAGATCACGCGGTCCACGCCGGAGAAGTCGCTGGTCCGCCCGCTGCACAGCAAGGGTGGTCGTAACAACGCCGGCCGCATCACGGTCCGCCACCAGGGTGGCGGTCACAAGCGTGCGTACCGCGTGATCGACTTCCGCCGTCATGACAAGGACGGCGTCCCGGCGAAGGTCGCACACATCGAGTACGACCCCAACCGCACCGCGCGTATCGCGCTGCTGCACTACGCCGACGGCGAGAAGCGCTACATCATCGCGCCGCGCGGCCTGTCGCAGGGCGACCGGGTCGAGAACGGCCCCGGGGCCGACATCAAGCCGGGCAACAACCTGGCGCTGCGCAACATCCCGGTCGGTACCACGATCCACGCCATCGAGCTGCGGCCCGGCGGCGGCGCGAAGTTCGCCCGCTCCGCGGGTGCCTCCGTGCAGCTGCTGGCCAAGGAGGGCTCCTTCGCGCATCTGCGCATGCCCTCCGGTGAGGTCCGCCTGGTCGACATCCGCTGCCGCGCCACCGTCGGCGAGGTCGGCAACGCCGAGCAGTCGAACATCAACTGGGGCAAGGCCGGCCGTATGCGCTGGAAGGGCGTCCGCCCGACCGTGCGTGGTGTCGTGATGAACCCGGTCGACCACCCGCACGGTGGTGGTGAGGGCAAGACCTCCGGTGGTCGCCACCCGGTTTCCCCGTGGGGCCAGAAGGAAGGTCGTACTCGCTCGCCGAAGAAGGCCAGCAACAAGTACATCGTCCGCCGCCGCAAGACGAACAAGAAGCGCTAGGAGCGGGTTTAGATGCCGCGCAGTCTCAAGAAGGGGCCCTTCGTCGACGACCACCTGATCAAGAAGGTGGATGTCCAGAACGAAGCCGGCACCAAGAACGTCATCAAGACCTGGTCCCGCCGCTCGATGATCGTCCCGGCCATGCTCGGCCACACGATCGCGGTGCACGACGGCCGCAAGCACGTCCCGGTGTTCGTCACCGAGTCGATGGTCGGCCACAAGCTCGGCGAGTTCGCGCCGACCCGCACCTTCCGCGGCCATGAGAAGGACGACCGCAAGTCGCGTCGTCGCTGATCAGCGGAACAAGCGAATGACTCAGACAGACACCGAAGGGACAACCATGGAAGCCAGGGCCCAGGCGCGGTACATCCGCGTCACGCCCATGAAGGCCCGCCGCGTGGTGGACCTCATCCGTGGCATGAGTGCCACGGAGGCTCAGGCGGTCCTGCGATTCGCTCCGCAGGCCGCGAGCGTGCCGGTCGGCAAGGTGCTGGACAGCGCCATTGCCAACGCCGCGCACAACTACGACCACACCGACGCCGACAGCCTCGTCATCTCCGAGGCGTACGTCGACGAGGGCCCGACCCTGAAGCGGTTCCGTCCGCGGGCCCAGGGCCGCGCCTACCGGATCCGCAAGCGGACCAGCCACATCACCGTGGTCGTCAGCAGCAAGGAAGGAACCCGGTAATGGGCCAGAAGGTTAACCCGCATGGGTTCCGGCTCGGCATCACCACGGACTTCAAGTCCCGCTGGTACGCCGACAAGCTGTACAAGGACTACGTCAAGGAAGACGTCGCCATCCGCCGGATGATGACGAAGGGCATGGAGCGCGCCGGTATCTCCAAGGTGGAGATCGAGCGCACCCGTGACCGCGTCCGCGTCGACATCCACACCGCCCGGCCGGGCATCGTCATCGGCCGCCGCGGCGCGGAGGCCGACCGTATCCGCGGCGAGCTGGAGAAGCTCACCGGCAAGCAGGTGCAGCTGAACATCCTCGAGGTCAAGAACCCCGAGGTGGACGCTCAGCTGGTGGCCCAGGCCGTCGCCGAGCAGCTGTCCTCCCGCGTCTCCTTCCGTCGTGCGATGCGCAAGTCGATGCAGAGCACGATGAAGGCCGGTGCCAAGGGCATCAAGATCCAGTGCGGTGGCCGTCTCGGCGGCGCCGAGATGTCCCGCTCGGAGTTCTACCGCGAGGGCCGGGTGCCCCTGCACACGCTCCGCGCGAACGTCGACTACGGCTTCTTCGAGGCCCGTACTACGTTCGGCCGCATCGGCGTGAAGGTCTGGATCTACAAGGGCGACGTCAAGAACATCGCCGAGGTCCGCGCCGAGAACGCCGCCGCCCGCGCCGGCAACCGCCCGTCGCGTGGTGGCGGCAGCGACCGCCCGCAGCGCCGTGGCGGCGACCGCGGTGGCCGCGGCCGTAAGCCGCAGCAGCAGAACGCCGCAGCCGAGGCCCCCAAGGCCGAGGCCGCCGCGACCGCTGCTCCGGCTGCTGAGAGCACCGGAACGGAGGCCTGACCGACATGCTGATCCCTCGCAGGGTCAAGCACCGCAAGCAGCACCACCCGAAGCGGTCGGGTATGGCCAAGGGCGGCACGGAGCTGGCGTTCGGCGAGTACGGCATTCAGGCCGTCACCCCGGCGTACGTCACCAACCGTCAGATCGAGGCCGCGCGTATCGCGATGACCCGCCACATCAAGCGTGGCGGCAAGGTCTGGATCAACATCTACCCGGACCGTCCGCTGACGAAGAAGCCGGCCGAGACCCGCATGGGTTCCGGTAAGGGCTCGCCTGAGTGGTGGATCGCGAACGTCAAGCCCGGTCGGGTGATGTTCGAGCTGTCCTACCCGAACGAGAAGATTGCGCGTGAGGCGCTCACCCGCGCTGCTCACAAGCTCCCGATGAAGTGCCGGATCGTGCGGCGCGAGGCAGGTGAGTCGTGATGGCGGCCGGTACCAAGGCGTCCGAGCTGCGTGAGCTGAACAACGAGGACCTCGTTGGCAAGCTCCGTGAGGCCAAGGAAGAGCTGTTCAACCTCCGCTTCCAGGCGGCGACCGGACAGCTCGAGAACCACGGCCGGCTGAAGGCCGTCCGCAAGGACATCGCCCGGATCTACACCCTGATGCGGGAGCGCGAGCTCGGCATCGAGACGGTGGAGAGCGCCTGATGAGCGAGACGAATGTGACTGCAGAGAACAACGACGAGAAGCGCGGCTTCCGCAAGACCCGTGAGGGTCTGGTCGTCAGCGACAAGATGGACAAGACCGTCGTCGTCGCCGTCGAGGACCGCGTCAAGCACGCCCTGTACGGCAAGGTCATCCGCCGTACGAACAAGCTCAAGGCGCACGACGAGCAGAACGCCGCGGGTGTCGGCGACCGTGTCCTCCTGATGGAGACCCGGCCGCTGTCCGCGACCAAGCGCTGGCGCGTCGTCGAGATCCTCGAGAAGGCCAAGTAATCCCCTGAGGGCAGCAGCCCTCAGGCCAGTTCCGCCAGGCTCGGCAGGGGTCCGTGACACACGGCCCCTGCCGGGAACCGGCAGACGATCAGGAGATAGACGTGATCCAGCAGGAGTCGCGACTGCGCGTCGCCGACAACACGGGCGCGAAGGAAATCCTTTGCATCCGTGTTCTCGGCGGTTCCGGTCGCCGCTACGCGGGCATCGGTGACGTCATCGTCGCCACCGTCAAGGACGCGATCCCCGGTGGCAACGTGAAGAAGGGTGACGTCGTCAAGGCGGTCATCGTGCGCACCGTCAAGGAGCGCCGCCGCCCGGACGGTTCGTACATCCGCTTCGACGAAAACGCGGCCGTCATCCTCAAGAACGATGGCGACCCCCGCGGCACCCGTATTTTCGGCCCGGTGGGCCGTGAGCTGCGCGAGAAGAAGTTCATGAAGATCATCTCGCTCGCGCCGGAGGTGCTGTAACCGATGAAGATCAAGAAGGGCGACCTGGTTCAGGTCATCACCGGCAAGGACAAGGGCAAGCAGGGCAAGGTCATCCAGGCCTACCCCCGCGAGGACCGCGTCCTGGTCGAGGGTGTCAACCGGGTCAAGAAGCACACCAAGGCCGGCCAGACCGCTCGTGGTTCGAAGACCGGTGGCATCGTGACGACCGAGGCCCCGATCCACGTGAGCAACGTTCAGCTCGTGGTGGAGAAGGACGGCAAGAAGGTCGTCACCCGCGTCGGATACCGCTTCGACGACGAGGGCAACAAGATCCGCGTTGCCAAGCGGACCGGTGAGGACATCTGATGACTGCCACCACCACTTCACCGCGCCTCAAGCTGCGCTACCGCGAAGAGATCACGGGCAAGCTGAAGGACCAGTTCTCCTACGAGAACGTCATGCAGATCCCCGGTCTCACCAAGATCGTGGTCAACATGGGTGTGGGCGACGCCGCCCGCGACTCCAAGCTGATCGAGGGCGCCATCCGCGACCTCGCCACGATCACCGGCCAGAAGCCGGCTGTCACCAAGGCCCGCAAGTCCATCGCGCAGTTCAAGCTGCGTGAGGGCCAGCCGATCGGTGCCCATGTCACCCTCCGCGGTGACCGCATGTGGGAGTTCCTGGACCGCCTGCTGTCGCTCGCGCTGCCGCGCATCCGCGACTTCCGTGGTCTGTCGCCCAAGCAGTTCGACGGCCGGGGCAACTACACCTTCGGTCTCACGGAGCAGGTCATGTTCCACGAGATCGACCAGGACAAGATCGACCGGGTGCGCGGCATGGACATCACCGTGGTGACCACGGCGTCCAACGACGAGGAAGGCCGCGCCCTGCTTCGTCTCCTCGGCTTCCCGTTCAAGGAGAACTGACCGTGGCGAAGAAGGCTCTGATCGCTAAGGCCGCCCGCAAGCCGAAGTTCGGTGTCCGCGGGTACACCCGCTGCCAGCGCTGCGGCCGGCCCCACTCCGTGTACCGCAAGTTCGGCCTGTGCCGCGTGTGCCTCCGTGAGATGGCTCACCGTGGCGAGCTGCCGGGCGTGACCAAGAGCTCCTGGTAATCCCCTAAGAGGGAGGAACCAGGACTCTCGGTAAGCAAATGGTTGGCGGGAGCCCGCCCCACAATCCCGTAGGCTTGTGGGGTTGGGCACCCGCTGCCCAATATCGTCTTACTACGCCGTAGGTCCCCGCGCCGCACCCGTGCCCACCACTGAGTTGGGTGAGAGGGATGGCGCAGATAGGAAACCCCGGCGAGAGAGGCCGAAGGCCATCATGACCATGACCGATCCGATCGCAGACATGCTGACCCGTCTGCGAAACGCGAACTCGGCGTACCACGACTCCGTCGTGATGCCCCACAGCAAGATCAAGTCGCACATCGCGGAGATCCTCCAGCAGGAGGGTTACATCACCGGCTGGAAGGTCGAGGACGCCGAGGTCGGCAAGAACCTCGTCCTCGAGCTGAAGTTCGGCCCCAACCGCGAGCGCTCGATCGCCGGCATCAAGCGGATTTCGAAGCCGGGTCTGCGGGTCTACGCAAAGTCCACCAACCTGCCGAAGGTGCTCGGCGGCCTGGGCGTGGCGATCATCTCCACGTCGCACGGGCTGCTCACCGACAAGCAGGCAGGCAAGAAGGGTGTGGGCGGGGAAGTCCTCGCCTACGTCTGGTAACCAGGGAACGGAGGAAGAGCCATGTCGCGAATTGGACGGCTGCCCATCCAGGTTCCCGCTGGTGTGGACGTCACCATCGATGGCCGTACGGTCGCAGTGAAGGGCCCCAAGGGTTCTCTCTCGCACACCGTCGCCGCGCCCATCGAGGTCGCCAAGGGTGAGGACAACACGCTCGTTGTCATCCGCCCGAACGACGAGCGTCAGAACAAGGCCCTGCACGGCCTGTCCCGCACGCTGGTGGCGAACATGATCACCGGCGTGACCCAGGGCTACAGCAAGGCGCTCGAGATCAGCGGTGTCGGTTACCGCGTCCAGGCGAAGGGCTCCAACCTGGAGTTCGCCCTGGGCTACAGCCACCCGATCGTGGTTGAAGCCCCCGAGGGCATCTCCTTCAAGGTGGAGTCCCCGACCAAGCTGAGCGTCGAGGGCATCGACAAGCAGAAGGTCGGCGAGGTCGCCGCGAACATCCGCAAGCTGCGCAAGCCCGACCCCTACAAGGCCAAGGGCGTGAAGTACGCGGGCGAGGTCATCCGCCGCAAGGTCGGAAAGGCTGGTAAGTAAGCCATGGCATACGGTGTGAAGATCGCCAAGGGCGACGCCCGTAAGGCCGCTGCCGTCAAGCGCCGTCACATCCGCGTCCGCAAGCGGATCTCCGGTACGCCGGAGCGCCCCCGCCTCGTCGTGACGCGTTCCAACCGTCACATGGTGGCGCAGGTCATCGACGACATCGCGGGCCACACGCTGGCCTCGGCGTCGACCCTGGACACGTCCATCCGTGGCGGCGAGGGTGACAAGAGCGCGCAGGCCAAGCAGGTCGGCGCCCTGGTTGCCGAGCGGGCCAAGGCGGCGGGCGTCGAGGCCGTCGTGTTCGACCGCGGTGGTAACCAGTACGCCGGGCGTATCGCCGCTCTGGCGGACGCCGCCCGCGAGGCCGGGCTGAAGTTCTAGCCCAGGTCCCTACGCACAGCGGACATAAACGAGAGAGGTAAATCCAATGGCTGGACCCCAGCGCCGCGGTGGCGGCGCCGGTGGCGGCGAGCGGCGGGACCGGAAGGACCGGCGGGACGGCGGCTCAGCTGCCGAGAAGACCGCTTACGTCGAGCGCGTTGTCGCGATCAACCGCGTCGCCAAGGTTGTGAAGGGTGGTCGTCGCTTCAGCTTCACCGCGCTGGTCGTGGTGGGCGACGGTGACGGCACCGTGGGTGTCGGTTACGGCAAGGCCAAGGAGGTGCCGGCCGCCATCGCCAAGGGTGTGGAGGAGGCCAAGAAGCACTTCTTCAAGGTCCCCCGGATCGCCGGCACCATCCCGCACCCGATCCAGGGCGAGAAGGCCGCGGGCGTCGTGCTGCTGAAGCCGGCTTCGCCCGGTACCGGTGTGATCGCCGGTGGCCCGGTGCGCGCCGTGCTGGAGTGCGCGGGCATCCACGACGTGCTGAGCAAGTCGCTCGGCTCGTCGAACCCGATCAACATCGTGCACGCCACGGTGACCGCTCTCCAGGGGCTTCAGCGCCCCGAGGAGATCGCCGCCCGTCGTGGTCTGCCGCTCGAGGACGTCGCCCCCGCCGCTCTGCTGCGGGCGCGTGCCGGGGTGGGTGCGTAAGCATGGCCCGCCTGAAGATCACGCAGACGAAGTCGTACATCGGCAGCAAGCAGAACCACCGCGACACCCTGCGCTCGCTCGGCCTGAAGAAGCTGGGCGACACGGTTGTCAAGGAGGACCGCCCCGAGTTCCGCGGCATGGCGAAGACCGTGCGGCACCTCGTGACGGTCGAGGAGGTCGACTGACATGGCGGACAGCAACAACCCGCTGAAGGTCCACAACCTCCGGCCCGCCCCGGGTGCCAAGACCGCCAAGACCCGTGTCGGTCGTGGTGAGGCGTCCAAGGGTAAGACCGCTGGTCGTGGCACCAAGGGCACCAAGGCCCGCTACCAGGTTCCGGATCGCTTCGAGGGTGGGCAGATGCCCCTCCACATGCGGCTCCCGAAGCTCAAGGGCTTCAAGAACCCGTTCCGCACCGAGTACCAGGTCGTCAACCTGGACAAGCTGGCCGCGCTCTACCCGCAGGGTGGCGAGGTCACGGTGGCCGACCTGGTCGCCAAGGGCGCGGTTCGCAAGAACCAGCTCGTCAAGGTGCTGGGCACCGGCGAGGTCTCCGTGGCGCTCCAGGTGACGGTCGACGCCGTCTCCGGTTCCGCCAAGGAGAAGATCACCGCCGCTGGAGGCACGGTCACCGAGCTCGTCTGAGAACGGTGGCACACCTGGCCGGGGATGCCCCACATACGGGGCATCCCCGGTTGGTCGTTCCAAGGGGGGCCAGGTCGCCGGTAAGGTGGCGTGCGTTGTTACCTTCCGCGCGGCCCGTGTACGCGCGGGCCTTGACCGATAAGTATTCGTCGATTCTCAAGACCACCACCTCTCGCGGCTGACGCGGGGGGCGCAGGAGGCACCGTGCTCACCGCGTTCGCCCGGGCGTTCAAGACGCCCGACCTGCGCAAGAAGCTGCTGTTCACGCTGGGCATCATCGTGCTGTTCCGGCTCGGGCAACATGTCCCGATCCCGGGCATTAACTATCAGAACGTCCAGACCTGCATCGATCAGGCCAAGGGTCAGCAGGGGCTCTTCGGTCTGGTCAACATGTTCAGCGGCGGCGCGCTGCTGCAGATCACCATCTTCGCGCTCGGGATCATGCCGTACATCACGGCGAGCATCATCCTGCAGCTGCTGACCGTGGTGATCCCGCGCCTCGAAGCCCTCAAGAAGGAGGGCCAGTCAGGTCAGGCGAAGATCACACAGTACACCCGCTACCTGACCGTGGCGCTCGCGATTCTGCAGGGCACCGGCCTGGTGGCCACCGCCCGCAGCGGCCAGCTGTTCCAGGCCTGCGACGTCGGCAACCAGATCGTCAAGGACGACGCGATCTTCACCACGGTCGTCATGGTGATCACGATGACCGCGGGTACGGCGCTGATCATGTGGCTCGGTGAGCTGGTCACCGACCGCGGCATCGGCAACGGCATGTCGATCCTGATGTTCGTCTCCATCGCGGCCGGCTTCCCGAGCGCCATGTGGACGATCAAGCAGCAGGGCAAGATCATGGGCGGTTGGCTGGAGTTCAGCCTGGTCGTCGCCTGTGGCCTGGTCATGGTCGGCCTGGTGGTCTTCGTCGAGCAGGCCCAGCGCCGCATTCCGGTCCAGTACGCGAAGCGCATGATCGGCCGTCGTTCGTATGGCGGCACCTCGACCTACATTCCGATGAAGGTCAACCAGGCGGGTGTGATTCCCGTCATCTTCGCGTCCTCGCTGCTCTACATTCCCGCGCTGATCGTTCAGTTCAGCGGGTCCAAAGCGGGCTGGGCCCAATGGATCCAGACCAATTTCGTCAAGGGCGACCACCCGTACTACATCACCACGTACTTCCTGCTCATCGTCTTCTTTGCTTTCTTCTACGTGGCCATCTCCTTCAACCCCGAAGAAGTTGCCGACAACATGAAGAAGTATGGTGGGTTCATTCCGGGCATCCGGGCAGGTCGTCCCACGGCCGAGTATCTGAGCTACGTGCTGAACCGCATTACGTGGCCCGGTTCGCTCTACCTGGGGCTGATCGCCCTGGTGCCCACGGTGGCGCTGGTGACGCTCAAGGCGAATCAGAACTTCCCGTTCGGCGGGACCAGCATCCTGATCATCGTGGGTGTCGGCCTGGAGACCGTGAAGCAGATCGAGAGCCAGCTTCAGCAGCGACATTACGAAGGGTTCCTCCGCTGATGCGAATCGTCCTCGTCGGGCCTCCTGGGGCTGGCAAGGGTACGCAGGCCGCGTACCTCGCCAAGAACCTGTCGATCCCGCACATCTCCACGGGCGACCTCTTCCGCGCGAACATCAGCCAGGGCACGCCCCTCGGCCGGCAGGCGCAGGAGTACATGCGGGCCGGCCAGCTGGTGCCGGACGAGGTCACCATCGGCATGGCCGAAGACCGGATGCGCCAGCCGGACGCCGCGCCGGGCTTTCTGCTGGACGGCTTCCCGCGCAATCTGGCGCAGGCCGAGGCGCTGGATGAGTTCCTCCGGGAGAACCAGATCTCGCTGGACGCGGTGCTGGACCTCGAGGTCCCCGAGGACGAGGTCGTCCGGCGTATCGCCGGGCGGCGCATCTGCCGCAATGACAGCAGCCATGTCTTCCATGTCACCGGCGCCCCGCCGAAGGCCGAAGGCGTCTGCGACGAGTGCGGCGGCGAGCTGTACCAGCGCGAGGACGACAGCGAGGAGACCGTCCGCAAGCGGCTGGAGGTCTACCACCGCGAGACGGAGCCGATCATCGACTACTACAAGGCCAAGGGCCAGGTCGTGACGATTCCGGCGCTCGGCAAGGTCTCCGAGGTCACCCAGCGGGCCATGGACGTGCTGGCGGCCAAGGCGGCCTGAGGTCGCTCAAGGGCTTACGGCCGCGGTGCCCATCGGGCGCCGCGGCCGTACTGTTGTGCAGAGAGTTGTGCAAAGAGCGTCGGCCTGGTGGTCGGCCAGGTGAATGACGGCAACGGCGGAAACGCGGGAAGGCAGTCCCAGTGGTGGAGATAAAGACCCCCGAGCAGATCGCGAAGATGCGTGAGGCGGGACTGGTCGTCGCGGCCATCCACCAGGCCACCCGCGAGGCGGCCGTCCCCGGTGCGTCGACCAAGGACCTGGACGACGTCGCCCGCAAGGTGATCGCCGACCACGGCGCCAAGTCGAACTTCCTGGGCTACGGGGGCTTCCCCGCGACCATCTGCACCTCGGTGAACGATGTCGTGGTGCACGGCATCCCGGACCGCGAGACCGTCCTCAAGGACGGCGACATCATCTCCATCGACGCGGGCGCGATCGTGGACGGCTGGCACGGTGACGCCGCCTTCACCGCCTTCGTGGGCGACGGCCACGCGCCCGAGCTGTACGAGCTGAGCCGGGTGACCGAGGAGTCCATGTGGGCCGGTATCGCCGCGGTCCGCAAGGGCAACCGCCTGGTCGACATCTCCAAGGCCATCGAGGGCTACATCCGGCGCCAGCCGCGCCCGGCCTCCGGTAAGTACGGGATCGTCGAGGACTACGGCGGCCATGGCATCGGCAGCCAGATGCACATGGACCCGCACCTGCTGAACTATGTCTCGAAGAAGCGCGGCAAGGGCCCGCGGCTGGTGCCCGGCTTCTGTATCGCGATCGAGCCCATGGTGAGCCTGGGCACCGCGAAGACCCATGTGCTGTCCGACGACTGGACGGTCAAGACGGACGACGGCACCTGGTCCAGTCACTGGGAGCACTCGGTCGCGCTCACCGAGGAGGGCCCGCTGGTGCTCACCGCCGTGGACGGCGGGGCGGCCAAGCTCGCCGAGTACGGCATACAGGCGGCCCCGGACCCCCTGGCGTAAGATCCCGATCGGCTTAATGATCTCCGATTCGGGGCATGCTGCCCCGGATTCGTGTTTCTCGATGGGCTGACGTAGACTGACACGTCGGCTCACGCGTGTCCTTCGGCATGTCGCGAACCGATCAAGGTAGCCGATCCCGAAAGCAGGACATGGCCAAGAAGCAAGGCGCCATCGAAATCGAGGGCACCGTGATCGAGTCTCTGCCGAACGCGATGTTCAAGGTGGAGCTCCAGAACGGTCACAAGGTCCTCGCGCACATCAGCGGCAAGATGCGTATGCACTACATCCGCATCCTGCCCGATGACCGGGTCGTCGTGGAGCTCTCTCCGTACGACCTGACGCGCGGACGGATCGTCTACCGCTACAAGTAGATCTCACGACCCGGAGAACCTCACACCCATGAAGGTCAAGCCGAGCGTCAAGAAGATCTGCGACAAGTGCAAGGTGATCCGCCGCCACGGTCGGGTCATGGTCATCTGCGACAACCTGCGCCACAAGCAGCGCCAGGGCTGACGTACGCCTGACCGCACGACCTGCACCTCGCAGTATCTTCGCGCGACGCATACACATACGTACATACGCAGTCACCCGTTCCCGTGCCCGCGGGGACGACACCCCCGGTCGGAGGCCGGGGACCCGGCGGCCGCCGCGCGGCGGCCGGGAGTGGTGCTGCGGAAGACCTCCGACAACCATCTGGAGCCAGATTCATGGCACGCCTCGCAGGCGTTGACCTCCCGCGCGACAAGCGCGTCGAGGTCGCCCTCACCTATGTCTTCGGCATCGGCCGCACCCTTGCCCAGCAGACCCTCGCCAACACCGGCGTGAACCCGGACACCCGCGTTCGCGACCTGGCGGAAGAGGACCTGGTCAAGATCCGCGAGTACGTGGACAACAACATCAAGACCGAGGGTGACCTCCGTCGCGAGATCCAGGCCGACATCCGCCGCAAGGTCGAGATCGGCTGCTACCAGGGTCTGCGTCACCGCCGCGGCCTGCCGGTCCACGGCCAGCGCACCAGCACCAACGCCCGCACCCGCAAGGGCCCGCGTCGCGCCATCGCCGGTAAGAAGAAGCCGGGCAAGAAGTAGTCCGCACCGGACGCTGTTCAAGCGGTCCGGCTGTAGGACCGACCACCTCCACGGGAGATACACCGAATGCCTCCGAAGAGCCGTACGGCCGGCGCCAAGAAGGTGCGCCGCAAGGAGAAGAAGAACGTCGCCCACGGGCACGCTCACATCAAGAGCACGTTCAACAACACCATCGTCTCGATCACCGACCCGACCGGGAATGTGATCTCTTGGGCCTCTGCCGGCCACGTCGGCTTCAAGGGCTCGCGCAAGTCGACTCCGTTCGCCGCGCAGATGGCCGCCGAGTCGGCCGCCCGCCGGGCGCAGGAGCACGGCATGCGCAAGGTCGACGTGTTCGTCAAGGGTCCGGGCTCCGGCCGTGAGACCGCGATCCGCTCGCTCCAGGCCACCGGCCTGGAGGTGGGTTCGATCCAGGACGTCACTCCGACTCCGCACAACGGATGCCGGCCGCCCAAGCGCCGCCGCGTCTGACCAGCTGAAGTAGGAGAGATACCAGAAAATGGCGCGTTACACCGGGGCCGACTGCAAGCGTTGCCGTCGGGAGAAGCAGAAGCTCTTCCTCAAGGGGAGCAAGTGCGAGAGCGCGAAGTGCCCGATCGAGATCCGTCCTTACCCCCCGGGTGAGCACGGTCGCGGGCGCACCAAGGACAGCGAGTACCTGCTGCAGCTCCGTGAGAAGCAGAAGGCCACCCGTATCTACGGCGTCCTTGAGAAGCAGTTCCGTGGTTACTACGCGGAGGCGAACAAGAAGACCGGCAAGACCGGTGAGAACCTTCTTCGCATCCTCGAGTCGCGGCTGGACAACGTGGTCTACCGGGCCGGCTTCGCCAAGTCCCGCGACCACGCCCGGCAGCTGGTCCGCCACGGGCACATCAATGTGAACGGCCGCAAGACCGACATCCCGTCGGCCCGCGTCGCCGTGAACGACATCATCGAGGTCCGCCCGAAGTCCCGGACCCTGACCCCCTTCCAGGTGGCTCAGGCCGAGGCCGGCGAGCGCACCGTGCCGGCGTGGCTGGAGGCCATTCCGTCGCAGCTGCGGATCCTCGTCCACTCGCTGCCCGAGCGCCAGGTGATCGACACCCAGGTGCAGGAGCAGCTGATCGTCGAGCTCTACTCGAAGTAAGCACGACGCTTGGGCCGCTCGCCATTTATGGAGGAGGGGCTCCGGATTACGGGCGGTACGAGCCGTTTGGCCCGTGCCGCCCGTACCATCGTCAGTACAGAGGGCGTCAAATAGCGGGCGCCCACGACTGAAGGATCGAACACCATGCTGATCGCTCAGCGTCCTTCGTTGACCGAAGAGGTCGTCGACGAATTCCGCTCCCGGTTTGTGATCGAGCCGCTGGAGCCGGGCTTCGGCTACACCCTCGGCAACTCCCTGCGTCGTACGCTCCTCTCCTCGATCCCCGGTGCGGCTGTCACCAGCATCCGGATCGACGGGGTCCTGCACGAGTTCACCACCGTGCCGGGCGTCAAGGAGGACGTCACCGACCTCATCCTCAACATCAAGCAGCTGGTCGTCTCCTCCGAGCACGACGAGCCGGTCGTGATGTACCTGCGCAAGCAGGGCCCCGGCCTGGTCACCGCCGCCGACATCGCCCCGCCGGCCGGTGTCGAGGTGCACAACCCCGACCTGGTCCTGGCCACGCTGAACAGCAAGGGCAAGCTGGAGATGGAGCTGACCGTCGAGCGCGGTCGCGGCTATGTCTCCGCCGTCCAGAACAAGCAGGTCGGCCAGGAGATCGGCCGGATCCCGGTCGACTCCATCTACTCGCCGGTGCTCAAGGTCACCTACAAGGTCGAGGCGACCCGTGTCGAGCAGCGCACCGACTTCGACAAGCTGATCGTCGACGTCGAGACCAAGCAGGCGATGCGCCCGCGCGACGCCATGGCCTCCGCCGGTAAGACCCTGGTCGAGCTGTTCGGTCTCGCCCGCGAGCTGAACATCGACGCCGAGGGCATCGACATGGGCCCGTCTCCGACGGACGCCGCCCTGGCCGCCGATCTGGCGCTGCCGATCGAGGAGCTCGAGCTCACCGTCCGCTCGTACAACTGCCTCAAGCGTGAGGGCATCCACTCCGTGGGTGAGCTCGTGGCGCGGTCCGAGGCGGACCTGCTCGACATCCGCAACTTCGGCGCCAAGTCGATCGACGAGGTCAAGGCCAAGCTGGCCGGTATGGGCCTGGCGCTCAAGGACAGCCCGCCCGGGTTCGACCCGACCGCCGCCGCGGACGCGTTCGGCGCGGACGACGACGCGGACGCCGGTTTCGTCGAGACCGAGCAGTACTGAGCCCTGGGGCCCCGAGCCGCGCGCTCGGGGCCCTGAGCTGAAGCCTGAAGACTTCCGGCGGGCGCTCGCCCGTCGGTAACTGACACCGGTACCTCATACGGCCGGTGCAGACCAAAGGAGAAACAATGCCGAGGCCCACCAAGGGTGCCCGTCTGGGCGGCAGCGCGGCGCACGAGCGGCTGATGCTGGCGAACCTCGCCACCTCGCTGTTCGAGCACGGCCGCATCAAGACCACCGAGGCGAAGGCCCGCCGCCTGCGCCCGGTGGCGGAGAAGCTGATCACCAAGGCGAAGAAGGGCGACCTTCACAACCGCCGTCTGGTGCTGCAGACCATCCGTGACAAGAGCGTGGTGCACACCCTCTTCACGGAGATCGGCCCGCGCTACGAGAACCGGCCGGGTGGCTACACCCGCATCACCAAGATCGGTAGCCGCCGTGGCGACAACGCGCCCATGGCGATCATCGAGCTGGTCGAGGCGCTGACCGTGCAGCAGCAGGCTGTCGGCGAGGCCGAGGCCGCCACCAAGCGCACCGCGAAGGACGCTGCCGGCGACCAGGCGCTCGAGGGCCTGAAGAAGGACGAGGCCGCCGAGGCCCCGGCGGAGGCCGCTGAGGCCCCGGCCGAGCCCGCCACGGAAGCGGCTGATGAGAGCGGCAAGGACGCCTGAGCGTTCTGAGGCTTGAGGTGACGGGCCCGCCCCCAGCGACTTGGGGGGCGGGCCCGTCCCGCATGGAGAGGATTTCTGGGTGACGGACGAGGCGCCCGAAAGCTATGTACGCGTCCGGCTGAACCTGTCGTACGACGGCACGGACTTCTCGGGCTGGGCCAAGCAGCGCGGCCGGGACACGGTGCGCACCGTACAGGGCGAGCTGGAGAGCGCCTTGCAGGTCGTCATGCGCATGCGGGACCCGGTGGAGCTGACCGTCGCGGGCCGCACCGACGCCGGCGTTCACGCGCGCGGCCAGGTCGCCCATGTCGACCTCCCGGAGCCCATCTGGGCCGAGCACCACGAGAAGCTGCTGCGCCGCCTGGCCGGCCGGCTTCCGCACGACATACGCGTCTGGTCCGTCGCCGAGGCCCCGCCCGGCTTCAACGCCCGCTTCTCCGCCATCTGGCGCCGCTACGCCTACCGCGTCGTCGACCACCCCGGCGGCGTCGACCCGCTGCTGCGCGGCCATGTGCTGTGGCACGACTGGCCGCTGGACGTGGACGCCATGAACGAGGCCGCGCAGAAGCTGCTCGGGGAGCACGACTTCGCGGCGTACTGCAAGAAGCGCGACGGCGCCACCACCATCCGCACCCTCCAGCGGCTGAGCTGGGAGCGCGGTCCCGACGGCATCATCACGGGGACCGTGCGGGCCGACGCCTTCTGCCACAACATGGTCCGGGCCCTGGTCGGCGCCCTTCTTTTCGTCGGCGACGGCCACCGCCCGGCGGACTGGCCCGCCAAGGTGCTGGCCGCCGGGGTGCGCGACTCCGCGGTCCATGTCGTACGCCCCCATGGGCTGACCCTCGAAGAGGTCGGCTACCCGGCCGATGACCAACTCGCCGCCCGCAACCGCGAGGCCCGCAACAAGCGGACGCTGCCGCTGGCGCATCCTGCGGCTGGGGCGGGCTGCTGCTGAAGCGTCACGCCGGGAGGGTGACAGCCAGGTTGTTCGCTTTGGTCAGGTAGGGGCGGATCCCGTCGGTGACCGGGTAGAGGTCCGTCTTGTTGCGGTCGACGATGTCACCCAGGATCCGGCCGACTCGGAGCGGAGCGGTGTCGCCCGCGACCGCGGCGCCATCCGCGGTGAGACGGAGCGTCAGATCCCATACCGGCGCCTTGGCCGAGTGAGCGGCGGCCTCGCGGATCCGCTCGTACGGGATGGTGGCGCGGAAGTCGGCCGGGCCGAGGGCCGTGACGGGGATGGTGAAGGGGCTCGACGCGCCGCCGCGCGGAACGGCCCGGACGGTGGGGGCCCCGTCCGCCGGGAAGACGGTGCCGTGCAGGGTGCCCGTCACGCTGATCGCCTCGGCGTCGGCGCGGATCGTACGGGCTTCGGCGTGGGCCCGGCGGTGCCAGGTGCGCAGGGCGAGATGGCCGCCGGCGGTGCGGTACGGGATCCACCAGGAGAACGGGGCGTCCGGCAGCGGCTCCAGGCCCAGCAGGCCGCGCCCCTCCGCGAAGCGGCAGTGCACCCGGCGGCTGACGCCGTCGCCGGGCCGTAGGACGTGCAGGTCCCAGCGGCCCTCGGCGAGGGTGAGGGCGCGGCGGTCGAGCAGCGCGGTCCAGGGGGCGTCATCGGTGGCGGGGGGACGCAGGGGCAGGGTGAGCGGGGCGATCCCCCGGCCGTCGTGGTCGTCGCGGCGGGTGAGGACGAGCGCGAGGTCGGCGCCGCGCATGTCCGTACGGTCGATCAGGACGGTCAGGTTTCCGTCCGCGTCGACGCGGCAGGAGGCGCTGGGGCGCAGCGGCTTGCGGATCAGCTGCTTCACCGCGCCCTTGAGGGTGGTCTTCAGGGGTGACGCCATTGCCAAGGGGCTGTGGAACCCCAGCAGCGGACCGCGTCCGCGCCGGGTGGCCGGGGCGGACGCGCCGCGTGCCTCGTACAGCTCCGTGAACAGCTGCTCGTACGCCTCCGCCACGCGCTCCGGCGCGTACCGCTGGGCGGCCGCGCGGGCTGCCGCGCCCATCGTGCGGCGCAGTTCGTTGTCCTCGATCAGGCTCAACAGCCCCTTGGCGATGGCGTCGCGGTCGCCGACGGGGACGAGGAGGCCGTCCTGGCCGTGGGTGATGATCTCGCCGGGTCCGTGGGGGCAGTCGGTGGCGACGACGGGTACACCGCAGTGCATGGCCTCCACGATCGTCATCCCGAACGACTCCTCGCGCGAGGTGACGGCGGCGATCGAGCCCTTGGCCCACTCGGTCTCGATGGGGGAGTGGGCGCCCATGAGCGTGATGTGGTCGGCCAGGCCGAGTTCGTCGATCCGGCGGCGGAGGACTGGCTGTTGGGGACCCCGGCCGTAGAGGCGCAGATGCCAGTCGGGGTGCTTGGCGGCGACTGTCGCCCAGGCCTCCACCAGCAGGTCGTACCGCTTGACGGGGATGAGCCGCCCGGCCGCCACGACCAGCTTGGCCGAGCCGTCGGAGGGTTCGACCTCCGTGGCGGGGACCCCGTTGGGCAGCCCGACGATACGGGTGGCGACGCCGGGCAGATGGGCGCGGTGCGTCGCCGCGTCGGCCGCCGAGACGGTGGTGTACGCGTCCAGGCGGGCGATCGCGGCGTCGCAGGCGGCGCGGAGCGAGGCCTGATGGGTGCCGTAGATCCGGTGCTCCTGCCCGATCCGCACATAGCGGCGCTGCCCGAACTCGGCGAGGTAGATCACCAGCCCGGGGCGGGTCGCGATGACCACGTCCGCGTCGGTGTCCGAGAGGTAGGCGGCGATGCGCTGGTCGGTGAGCGCGTTGAAGTTCGTGGTGCCCTTCGCCTCGGCGGCCGGGATGCGCGAAGTGGGCTGCTGCAGGAGGGGGTTGTCCGCGTCGCTCCCCTTCGCGTCCGGGCGCCGGTCGATCAGCGGCGTGATCCGGACGGCGGGGTGGAGGGGGAGGCTGGGGGCGCTGTGGGTCCGCATGACGGTGACGATCTCGACCGTGTGGCGGGCGGCGAGCGCGCTTGCCATGTTGAAGGTCGTGCGGATGGTGCCGCCTATGCCGTACGCGTTGTGCAGCAGGAATGAGATCTTCATGGTGATGTACGCGCGGCCTGTGCGGACCGTCGCGCCGCTGCCTCCCCTTCGGCTCTCCGTAATGCGCTCAACTCACAAGCCACTCTGAAATACGCCCACATGATCCCGGTATGGGGCCGGTATGGGTTCGGTAAGCATCGATCGGTCGGTAAGACCGTTGGACGCGGGAAAGGTTGCTTATGCGCATGGTGATATGTGATGCCCCACATCTGGGTCATCCGGTACAACCTTCCGCGAGGGTTGTACGTCGGTTGCCGAGAGCAGGCGCCGCGCCCGCGTGAGCCGAATGCCGTGAGGCGGCGCATCGGCTGAATCTCGCTCACGAGCAGGGCGGCCTCTGCCATGCTCGGGGATTCCATGCCGCCGGGCCGTTGTGATCTCGTGATCCGGCGTTGTGCAACCTTTCCGGCGATATCGGATTGTCATGGAAATCTCTGTTCGACCAGGTGCAACCCGATGTTTGATGATCTCGACCGCGATCGCGGGAGAGTCAATCAAGGATGGACAAAAACGTGAGTAAGTCTGTGTCGCGCGTCGTGTTGGCGGTCACGGCCGTGGCGGCGCTGGGGTTGGTGACCGCGTGCGGCGGCGACTCCGACGGTGACAAGAAGTCCGACAAGTCGTCGGAGAGGTCGGCCGAGAAGGCGCCGGCGGCGGAGCAGCAGGCCGCGCCGCTGCCGAAGGCCGCGCTGGAGAAGGCCGTGGTCGTGAAGGCCGACATCAAGGGCTTCGACGTCGAGAAGATGACGGACAAGGAGTACTCGGACGGCGGCGAGGCCAAGGCCGCGGACGCCAAGTGCCAGCCGCTGGCGCAGTTGATGGGTGCTCAGACGAACCCGGCGCCGAAGGACTCGGCGTACGCGACGTTCTCCTCGGCCGGGGCGCTGACCGGCGGCGGCAAGGGCACGGGGACCGCCACGGGCATGATCCGGGTGTCCTCGTACGCGGAGGCCGGTGCCGAGCAGACCGTATCGGACCTGCGGGGCGCTCTCGCGGCATGCGCCGGTGGGTTCAAGGCGACCGACGGGAGCGGCGAGAAGGCGGACGTCGCGAAGGTGGAGACGCTGACCGCGCCGAAGCTCGGCGACGAGGCGCTGACCTACACCTTGGCCGAGGCGGGCACGGAGGACGTCGGCACCGTGAAGTTCACGGTCGTGCGCTCCGGTACGCACCTGTCCGTGTTCTTCGGCGTCGACATCGCGAACCCCACCAAGCCCCTCCTCCCGGACGTCGTGGTCTCGGCGCAGGTCGCCAAGTTGGAGAAGGCGCTGAAGGCGTAACAGAGCGCCGCCGTCCGCCAGTGCCCGGCCGCGGAGCCGGGTACGGGCCGGGCGGCGGCTTCTAGTTGGTGGCCGTCGCCGCCGCCGACGCCTGCTGGTTGCCGCGCTCCAGGATGCGGCGGAAGGCGTAGTCCGCGATATCGCGTCCCGCCCCCACCGCCTTGGTGTCGCTGCTGGTCACGTCCTTGCCGGAGGTGTAGCCGGCGATGGTGAAGTAGGCGTAGCGGCCAATGGCGTTGGCGGATGCCTGGCAGTCGGCCTGGCGGCAGAAGACGGGTACGCCGCCGCCGGCGAGGGACGCCACATTGGGCCCCGACTGATTCTTGGCCCGCTCCGCCGCCGCCTTGGTGTCGAAGACGGCGATGCCGACGGTGACCGCGACGCCGTCCTTGGAGAAGGTCGCGCGGAACAGTTGGCGGCAGCCGTTGTTGGTGAGGACGGAGCCGAGGCCGCCCTGGGCCGCCGTCGCGCAGTTCTTCGTGGCGGCGGTGGCGGCCTTGGAGTACTCATGGCCGTTCCCGACGGCCTTGTCACCGGAGAAGAGCGTGCCGGTGCTGATCGGCGCCTTGTCCCGCTTCGCGCTGGAGATGATGTCCAGCGGCTTCGGTGGGGCCGGTGGGGCCACATCGGAGAACGTGGGCTCGGGGGTGGGGGACTCGCTGGGCAGGTCCTGCGGCGCGGGCAGCTGACTGGCGGACTTGTCAGACTTGTTGGAGTCACCCTTGCCGCCGCTGCTGATCACGGCCGTGGCGACGATCGCCGCGACGGCGGCCGTCGCGAGCACACCGCCGCCGATGAACAGCAGCTTGCGGCGGCGGCCACGCCTCGCGGTGTCGTCGGCGAGTGCCGCCCAGTCAGGCGTCGGCGGCTGGGATCCCCCGGGCCCGTAAGGCCCCCCTTGCCCAAAGCTCATGGCGCGCATCTTAATCCGGTCGGGTGCTAAACCGGTTGGTCCGGTACACCACCAGAGGTCACAATCCGGTGCATGGGACATGTGGAGGCGGGCCATCTCGAGTACTACCTCCCCGACGGGCGGGTGCTGCTCGGGGATGTGTCGTTCCGGGTCGGTGAGGGCGCCGCGGTCGCGCTGGTGGGGGCCAACGGCGCGGGGAAGACCACGCTGCTGAGGCTGATCGCGGGGGAGCTCAAGCCGCACGGCGGAGCGGTGACGGTCAGCGGCGGGCTCGGGGTGATGCCGCAGTTCGTGGGGTCCGTACGGGACGACCGGACGGTGCGGGACCTGCTGGTGTCGGTCGCGCGGCCGGGGATCCGGAAGGCCGCCGGGGCGGTGGACGCGGCCGAGTACGCGATCATGACGAAGGATGACGAGCCCGCGCAGATGAGTTACGCGCAGGCGCTCAGCGACTGGGCCGAGGCGGGCGGGTACGAGGCCGAGACGGTGTGGGACATGTGCACCATGGCCGCGCTCGGCGTCCCGTACGAGCGGGCGCAGTGGCGCCAGGTGCGGACGCTGTCGGGCGGTGAGCAGAAGCGGCTGGTGCTGGAGTCGCTGCTGCGCGGCGCCGACGAGGTGCTGCTGCTGGACGAGCCGGACAACTATCTGGACGTCCCCGGTAAGCGGTGGCTGGAGGAGCGGCTGCGGGAGACGAAGAAGACGGTGCTGTTCGTCTCCCACGACCGGGAGCTGCTGGCCCGCTCCGCCGAGAAGATCATCAGCGTGGAGCCGGGCCCGGCGGGCAGCGACGTCTGGGTGCACGGCGGCGGCTTCGCCACGTACCACCAGGCCCGCAAGGAGCGCTTCACCCGCTTCGAGGAGCTGCGGCGGCGCTGGGACGAGGAGCACGCCAAGCTCCGGCAGCTGATACTCACCCTCAAGCAGAAGGCGGCGTACAACTCCGGCATGGCCAGCCGCTACCAGGCCGCCACGACCCGGCTGCGGAAGTTCGAGGAGGCGGGCCCGCCGCAGGAGCCGCCGCGTGAGCAGGACATCCGGATGCGGCTGAAGGGCGGCCGGACCGGAGTGCGCGCGGTGACCTGCCAGGGGCTGGAGCTCACCGGGCTGATGAAACCGTTCGACCTGGAGGTCTTCTACGGGGAGCGGGTGGCCGTACTCGGCAGCAACGGCTCGGGGAAGTCGCACTTCCTGCGGCTGCTGGCGGGCGACGGGGTCGCGCATACGGGCGCGTGGAAGCTGGGGGCGCGGGTGGTGCCCGGACACTTCGCGCAGACCCACGCCCACCCCGAGCTGGACGGGCGCCCCCTCGTGGACATCCTGTGGACCGAGCACGCCAAGGACCGGGGCGGCGCGATGAGCGCGCTGCGCCGCTATGAGCTGGAGCGCCAGGGTGACCAGCGCTTCGACAAGCTGTCGGGCGGGCAGCAGGCCCGCTTCCAGATCCTGCTGCTGGAGCTTGCGGGGGCCACCGCGCTGCTGTTGGACGAGCCGACGGACAACCTGGACCTGGAGAGTGCGGAGGCGCTGCAGGAGGGTCTTGAGCGGTACGAGGGCACGGTGCTGGCTGTCACGCACGACCGGTGGTTCGCCCGGTCCTTCGACCGCTTTCTGGTCTTCGGGTCGGACGGGGTGGTGCGGGAGGCGCCGGAGCCGGTCTGGGACGAGGGGCGGGTGGCGCGTAAGAGGTGAGCCGGGCTGTGCCGCTATGAGCTGGAGTGCCAGGGTGACCAGCGCTTCGACAAGCTGTCGGGCGGGCAGCAGGCTCACGGGGGTCTGGGGGTGTCCCCCAGAAGGAAGGGGTCAGATCCTGCTGCTGGAGCTTGCGGGGGCCACCGCGCTGCTGTTGGACGAGCCGACGGACAACCTGGACCTGGAGAGTGCGGAGGCGCTGCAGGAGGGTCTTGAGCGGTACGAGGGCACGGTGCTGGCTGTCACGCACGACCGGTGGTTCGCCCGGTCCTTCGACCGCTTTCTGGTCTTCGGGTCGGACGGGGTGGTGCGGGAGGCGCCGGAGCCGGTCTGGGACGAGGGGCGGCCCGGCGCGTGGGAGCGCTGAGCAGCGTGACGTGCCGGGGGTGTTTTGACCCGTACGGGGGCGGGCCGGTATTCTGCCAGTTCGTTATGCGTATTGGCTTGCTCGTTCTCACGTGAGAGGCCGTTACGCCGGTCCACCGGGCCGATGACCAGCGGCAGGCACTCGGTTTGCGTCACCGATGTGCGGCCAAGGCTGTCGTGATCGTCCGGGTGGCCTTGTCAGGACCACACTCACTGAAGAAGCGAAGGCTACGACCGTGCGTACGTACAGCCCCAAGCCCGGCGACGTCCAGCGTCAGTGGCACGTCATCGACGCCACCGACGTCGTCCTGGGCCGCCTGGCCTCTCAGGCCGCCACCCTTCTCCGGGGCAAGCACAAGCCGGTGTACGCGCCGCATGTCGACACTGGTGACTTCGTCATCATCATCAACGCCGACAAGGTGCACCTCTCCGGTAACAAGCGGACCCAGAAGATGGCGTACCGCCACTCCGGCTACCCGGGTGGTCTGCGTTCCATCCGCTACGACGAGCTGCTGGAGAAGAGCCCGGAGAAGGCCGTCGAGAAGGCCATCAAGGGCATGCTCCCCAAGAACACCCTGGGCCGTCAGATGCTCTCGAAGCTGAAGGTCTACGCGGGCGACCAGCACCCGCACGGCGCTCAGCAGCCGGTCCCGTTCGAGATCACCCAGGTCGCGCAGTAGTCCCGGCCACCCCTAAGACGAAGAGAATCTGAGGAGCATCGTGGCCGAGACCACCGCCGAGACCCCCGTCGAGACCACCCTCGATGTCGAGGAGTACACCACCGAGAGCGTGGAGACGATCGAGTCGGAGTACACCTCCGAGTCGCTCGCGTCCCGCTTCGGCGAGCCGCAGCCGGCCGCCGGCACCGGGCGTCGCAAGAACGCCATCGCCCGCGTCCGCATCGTGCCGGGCAGCGGCCAGTGGAAGATCAACGGTCGCACCCTTGAGGGCTACTTCCCCAACAAGGTGCACCAGCAGGAAGTCAACGAGCCCTTCAAGGTGCTCGAGCTGGACGACCGCTACGACGTCGTCGCCCGCATCACGGGTGGCGGCGTCTCCGGTCAGGCCGGTGCGCTGCGCCTGGGCATCGCCCGCGCGCTGAACGAGGCGGACGTGGACAACAACCGCGGCCCGCTGAAGAAGGCCGGCTTCCTGACCCGTGACGACCGCGCCACCGAGCGTAAGAAGGCCGGTCTGAAGAAGGCCCGTAAGGCGCCGCAGTACAGCAAGCGCTAATCGCGCGGCTGCGCTGCCCATACGGCGGCTTCGCTCGCTTGTTCGAACGCCCCGGCGGCACCACCCGTGCCGCCGGGGCGTTCGGCTATTCGCACCAGGGGGCGTATACCTACAAGCAAGCTTCCGCCCCCCAGCTCGTAATCTCGGAGGACACCAGTGGGACGACTCTTCGGTACGGACGGTGTGCGCGGTGTCGCCAACGCCGACCTGACGGCTGAGATGGCGCTCGGTCTGTCGGTCGCCGCGGCGCATGTGCTCGCCGAGGCGGGAACCTTCGAAGGCCATCGGCCGGTGGCGGTGGTCGGGAGGGATCCGCGCGCGTCCGGAGAGTTCCTGGAGGCCGCCGTGGTGGCCGGTCTGGCCAGTGCGGGCGTGGACGTGGAGCGGGTGGGCGTGCTGCCGACGCCCGCGGTGGCGTATCTGACCGGTGCGCGGGGCGCGGACCTCGGCGTGATGCTGTCGGCCAGCCACAACGCGATGCCCGACAACGGCATCAAGTTCTTCGCCCGCGGTGGCCACAAGCTCGCGGACGACCTGGAGGACCGGATCGAGACCACCTACCGCGCGCACGCCTCCGGCGAGCCGTGGGTCCGGCCGACCGGCTCGGGCGTGGGCCGGGTGCGCGAGTACGGGGAGGGCTTCGACAAGTACGTCGCCCACCTCATCGGCGTCCTGCCCAACCGGCTGGACGGGCTGAAGGTCGTCATCGACGGGGCGCACGGCGCCGCCGCCCGGGTCTCCCCCGAGGCGTTCGCCCGGGCCGGCGCCGAGGTCATCACCATCGGCACCGAGCCGGACGGGCTCAACATCAACGACGGCTACGGCTCCACCCACCTGGACCGGCTCCAGGCCGCCGTCGTCGAGCACCGGGCCGACCTGGGCATCGCGCACGACGGCGACGCCGACCGCTGCCTGGCCGTGGACGCGATGGGCGAGGAGGTCGACGGCGACCAGATCCTCGCGGTGCTCGCGCTCGCGCTGCGCGAGGCGGGCGGCCTGCGGGAGAACACGGTCGTCGGCACCGTGATGTCCAACCTCGGCTTCAAACTCGCCATGCGGCGCGAGGGCGTCGAGCTGGTCCAGACGGCGGTCGGCGACCGCTATGTGCTGGAGGAGATGAAGGAGCACGGCTATGCCCTGGGCGGTGAGCAGTCCGGCCATGTCATCGTGCTCGACCACGCCACCACCGGCGACGGCACCCTGACCGGGCTGCTGCTGGCCGCCCGGGTGGCCGCCACCGGCCGTACGCTGGCCGATCTCGCGGCCGTCATGGAGCGGCTGCCCCAGGTGCTGATCAACGTCCGGGACGTGGACAAGTCCCGGGTCGCCTCCAGCGCCGAGCTGGCCGCGGCGGTGACGGACGCGGAGCGCGAGCTGGGTGAGACCGGGCGGGTGCTGCTGCGGCCCTCCGGGACCGAGCCCCTGGTGCGCGTGATGGTCGAGGCCGCAGACATCGACCAGGCCCGGTCGGTCGCGGAGCGCCTCGCGGACGCGGTGAAGTCCGCGCTCGGCTAACGCCCGAGAGCGCGCTCTCGCTGCTTGGCCCACAGATACTTCTGGGCCAGCAGCGTGAGCGTGCCCGCGACCACGATCCCGGCCAGGTTCAGCAGCAGCTGCTCCGTCGAGCCCCACATCTGGGCGATCTCGCCGTAGCCGAGCGCCACCGCCGCGTTGGCCGCGGCCGGCACCGTGGTGACGGAGATCGCCACGCCGACCAGCGCCCCGGACTTCGCCGAGGTCAGCGAGAGCGTTCCGGCGACCCCGGCGAGCAGGGCCACGACGAAGGAGAAGAGGTCCGGCTTCCAGATGAAGTCGGTGTTCGGCCGCGGCCGCTCCAGCTGGTCCTTGGAGAACAGCCCGAAGGCGTCCATGAGCACGCCGAAGCCCGTCGTCAGCACCATCGCCACCGCGAACCCCACGACCAGCGCGATCAGCGAACGCGCCGCGAGCCGCGGGGCCCGCTGGACCAGCGCGGTGGACAGCCCGGCCAGCGGGCCGAACTCCGGGCCGACCGCCATCGCGCCCACGATCAGGATCGCGTTGTCCAGCACCACACCGCAGGCCGCGATCATCGTGGCGATGGCGAGGAAGGCCAGAAAGGTGACGGAGAGCGTGGACTCCTCGTGGGTGGCCTCGGCCAGGTGCTCCCACAGGACGGCGTCCGCGCCCTCGCCCGGCGCCTCCTCCTCCGCCTTCTCGGCGCGCTTGGACAGCGACAGGTCGATGTTCTCGACGGCGATCGAGCCGTAGGTGTCCACGCCCAGCGCGCGCAACTCGCCCAGCAGGGCGTCGCCCGCCTCGCGCGCCACATCGACCAGCACCACGTCCCCCGCCGGGTTGCGCGCGACGCCCGGCAGCACCACGAGGTGGGTGGTGCCCACCGTGTGCTCCACGGTGCGCACCACCTCGTCGGTGCGGTCGGCCGGGACGATCAGCCGCAGATGCAGCACGGTCATGCTCCCGTTCGGGTCTCAGAGGTTCGGGTCGGTCTCAGAGTTTGCGCAGCGACAGCCGCTGGACCTTGTGGTCCGGGCCCTTGCGGAGCACCAGCGTGGCACGGCCGCGGGTGGGCGCCACGTTCTGCTGCAGATTGGGCCGGTTGATGGTGCGCCACATCATCCGGGCGTAGTCCAGCGCCTCCTCCTCGGAGACCTGGGTGTACTTGCGGAAGTACGAGGACGGGTCCTGGAAGGCCGTCTCGCGCAGCTTGCGGAAGCGGCCCAGGTACCAGCGCTCGATGTCCTCGGCGCGGGCGTCGACGTACACGCTGAAGTCGAAGAAGTCCGCGAGGCCGACGCGGGTGAGGCCGTCATTGCCGGGCAGCGCGGGCTGGAGCACGTTCAGCCCCTCGACGATCAGGATGTCGGGGCGGCGTACGGTCAGCCGCTCGCCCGGCACGATGTCGTAGATGAGGTGGGAGTAGACGGGCGCCGAGACCTCCTCCTTGCCCGCCTTCACATCCGCGACGAACCGGGTCAGGGCCCTGCGGTCGTACGACTCGGGGAAGCCCTTACGGGACATCAGGCCGCGCCGGTGCAGCTCGGCGTTGGGGTGCAGAAAGCCGTCGGTGGTGATCAGCTCGACGCGCGGATGCTCGGGCCAGCGGGCCAGCAGCGCCTGGAGCAGCCGGGCGGTGGTGGACTTGCCGACCGCGACGCTGCCCGCCACGCCGATCACGAAGGGCGTACCGGGCTGGGTGCCGTTGCCCTTCTTGGTGTCGCCGAGGAAGGTGTTGAGCGCGCCGCGCAGACTGCCCGTGGCGGCCACGTACAGATTCAGCAGCCGGGAGAGCGGGAGGTAGACGTCCCGTACCTCGTCGAGGTCGATGACGTCGCCGAGACCACGCAGCCGCTCGACCTCCTCGGCGGTGAGCGGCAGCGGGGTCTTGTCCCGCAGCGCGCTCCACTCGGCGCGGGACAGATCCACGTACGGGCTCGGTTCCGTCCGCCGTGGGGGGCGGGGAGGGTGCTGGGGCGGTGAGTCGTGCTCCGGGTGTGCGGGGTGCGCGGGGTGCGCGTCCTGCGCGGGAGACGTGATCATCCTCTCATTGTCGGGGCTCGGCGCGGGCGCGTGGGGGCGGGCGGGGCGTGGGGTCCATCACGCGTGGCGTTCGCGTGGCGTTCACCACGCGCGGCTTTCGGCCGGCCGAGGCTTTCGGGCAGCCGAGGCTTTCGGCCGGCCACGGCTTTCGGTCAGCCGAGCAGGACGCCGCCCATCGTGGTCGCCGGGACGGTCCGGGAGGCGTCGGGCGCGGCGACCTTCACCGGCTTCCCGAACGCGGACAGCGTCATGGTGGTCGTGACGGACACCGTCGCCATGCGGTAGGTCATCTTCAGCCGCACCAGCCGCCCCTGGTGGTCCACCCAGGCGTCGGCGAACACCGGCAGGTCGGTGCCCTGAACATCCCGTATCTTCTCGGCGCCCTCGCGGGGCTTGTCGGCGAGGCGCAGGGTGAGGGTGGCGTGGTCGATCGAGCCCCGGTACCTGGTGGTGAGGGTCCCGCCGACGGTCTCGTTGGTGGCGAAGCGTTCCACCTTGCGCATCGCGGAGATCTGGCGGAGGTAGTGCTCGGGGTCGTTGAGCGGGGCGCGGAGCAGATAGTGGGCCTCGGCCTTGCCGCGCGCGACCGCGCCCCAGGTGCCCTTCGCCACGCCCTGGATCCCGTTCACGTAGATGGTGTCGCCGTCGAAGATCTCGTCCACGTGGTCGATCGCGCCCCCGGGGAAGTCCACCGCCAGTTTCCCCTTGTCCTTGGCCAGGTCGAAGGGGCCGTCGAGGGAAATGGGGAACGCCCCCTCTCCTTCGGCGACCAACACCTCCCCGTGGATATCGGCGCTCGTGCCGCGGACCTTCGCCACGGCGGCGCGGACGGCCTCGGTGGCGGTCTTTCCCGCGTCCTTCTTCTCGGCGGAAGGGTTCGTGTGGTCCTCGTCCGAGGAGCATCCGGTCGCGAGCGCGAGCAGCGCGGTCGCGACGCCGCAGGCTCTGAGGGCATGAGTGGTGGCGCGGCGCATGATTCCCCCCTGAGATGAGATGGGCGGCCTCCCGGCCGCCCATGCGCATTATGCATCGCCGTGGATGCCGGACGTGCGACGGATGACCGGCAGGTGGCGGATTGCGGGTGGGGGGTGGCTCGTGGGTGCGGCCACGGGCCGTACGCTGCACTGCATGTGCGGAATCGTTGGTTATGTGGGAGGGCAGTCCGCCCTCGATGTCGTCCTCGCCGGGCTGAAGCGGCTCGAATACCGCGGCTATGACTCGGCGGGCGTCGCCGTGCTCGCCGACGGTGGGCTGGCCGCGGCCAAGAAGGCCGGCAAGCTCGCCAACCTGGAGAAGGAGCTCGCGGACCGCCCGCTGCCCAGCGGCGGCACCGGCATCGGCCACACCCGCTGGGCCACCCACGGCGGCCCGACCGATGCCAACGCCCATCCGCACCTGGACAACGCGGGCCGGGTGTCCGTCGTCCACAACGGCATCATCGAGAACTTCGCCGCGCTCCGCGCCGAGCTGGCCGAGCGCGGCCACGAGCTGGCCTCCGAGACCGACACCGAGGTCGTGGCGCATCTGCTCGCCGAGTCATTCTCCTCATGCGGCGACCTCGCCGAGGCGATGCGGCAGGTCTGCCGCCGGCTGGAGGGCGCCTTCACGCTGGTCGCGGTGCACGCGGACGCGCCCGATGTGGTGGTCGGCGCGCGCCGCAACTCGCCGCTGGTCGTCGGCGTCGGCGAGGACGAGGCGTTTCTCGCCTCCGACGTGGCCGCCTTCATCGCCCACACCCGTGAGGCCATCGAGCTCGGCCAGGACCAGGTCGTCGAGGCGCGCCGGGACGGCGTGACGGTCACGGACTTCGACGGGGCGCCCGCGGACGTCCGTACGTACCACGTCGACTGGGACGCCTCCGCCGCCGAGAAGGGCGGCTACGACTACTTCATGCTCAAGGAGATCGCCGAGCAGCCGAAGGCCGTCGCGGACACGCTGCTGGGGCGGATCGACGTGGCGGGGAACCTGACCCTGGACGAGGTCCGGATCCCGGCGTCGGTGCTGCGCGAGGTCGACAAGGTCGTCATCGTGGCCTGCGGCACCGCGTACCACGCGGGGATGATCGCGAAGTACGCCATCGAGCACTGGACCCGTATCCCCTGCGAGACCGAGCTGGCCAGCGAGTTCCGCTACCGCGACCCGATCCTGGACCGGCGGACGCTGGTGATCGCCATCTCGCAGTCCGGCGAGACCATGGACACGCTGATGGCCCTGCGGCACGCGCGCGAACAGGGCGCGAAGGTGCTCGCCATCTGCAACACCAACGGCTCCACGATTCCGCGCGAGTCGGACGCCGTGCTGTACACCCACGCCGGGCCCGAGGTCGCGGTCGCCTCCACCAAGGCGTTCCTCACCCAGCTGGTGGCCTGCTACCTGGTGGCGCTGTACCTGGGGCAGGTGCGCGGCACCAAGTGGGGCGACGAGATCCAGTCCGTGATCCGCGAGCTGTCCGAGATGGGCACCCAGGTCGAGCAGGTGCTGGAGACCATGGAGCCGGTGCGGGAGCTGGCGCGGACGCTGGCGGACAAGAACACCGTGCTGTTCCTGGGCCGCCACGTCGGCTTCCCGGTCGCCCTGGAGGGCGCGCTCAAGCTCAAGGAGCTCGCCTATATGCACGCCGAGGGCTTCGCGGCCGGTGAGCTCAAGCACGGGCCGATCGCGCTGATCGAGGAGGACCTGCCGGTCGTGGTGGTGGTGCCCTCGCCGCGTGGCCGGTCCGTTCTCCACGACAAGATCGTCTCCAATATCCAGGAGATCCGGGCCCGCGGCGCCCGGACGATCGTCATCGCCGAGCGCGGCGATACGACGGTGGCCCCGTACGCGGACCACCTGATCGAGATCCCCGTCACCCCGACCCTGCTGCAGCCCCTGGTCGCGACCGTGCCGCTGCAGGTCTTCGCGTGCGAACTGGCCACGGCGCGCGGCAACGAGGTCGACCAGCCGCGCAACCTGGCCAAGTCCGTGACCGTGGAGTGAGCGGCCGATGATCATCGGGGTCGGCATCGACGTGGCCGAGATCGACCGCTTCGACGATGCGCTGCGGCGTACGCCGGGGATGGCCGACCGGCTGTTCGTCCCGGCCGAGCTGACCCTGCCGAGCGGCGAGCGGCGCGGGATCGCGTCGCTCGCCGCCCGGTTCGCGGCCAAGGAAGCCCTGGCCAAGGCGCTCGGCGCACCGGGCGGGCTGCGCTGGACCGACGCGGAGGTGGAGACGGAGGCCAGCGGGCAGCCACGGCTGACGGTGCGCGGGACGGTGGCGGCGCGGGCGGCGGAGCTGGGCGTACGGGCGTGGCATGTGTCGCTCAGCCATGACGCGGGGGTCGCGTCGGCGGTGGTGATCGCGGAGGGGTGAGCGGGTGCCCTGCGGGAGCGGGGTGGTGCGCCCGGGGTGCGTGGGTGGTGCGGGGCGTGGCCCCTACGACAGCGTGTCGGCGACCACGGACGCCGCTTCCGCGAGCAGCTTGTCGTCGGGTTCGGCGTCCTTCTTGCCGCGGTGCGACAGGATCGCGATCACGATGGGGGCCTTGTCGGGGGGCCAGACCACGGCGATGTCGTTGCGACCGCCGTAGTAGCTGCCGGTGCCGGTCTTGTCGCCGACCACCCAGCCCTTGGGCACCCCGGCCCTGATGACCTTGTCGCCCGTCGTGTTGGTCCGCAGCCACTTCGTGAGCTGCGCCCGTTCGCCCTTGGCGAGGACGTCCCCGAGGACGAACGCGCGCAGGTCCTTCGCGAACGCCCGCGGAGTGGTGGTGTCCCGCAGCTCGCCCGGGACCCACTCGCTCAGATACGGCTCGGGGCGATCCATCCGGGTGACGTCATCGCCCAACTTCTCGAGCGTGGCGTCGAGGGCCTTGGGCCCGCCGAGTTCCTTGAGGATCAGGTTGGCCGCGGCGTTGTCGCTGTAGCGGACGGCGGCGTCGCACAGCTCGCCCAGGGTCATCCCGGTGTCCACGTGCTTTTCGGTTACGGGGGAGTTGGCGATTAGTACATCCTTGGAGTACGTGATTTTTCTGTCCATCCCGCTGAGCGAGAACTTCTTCAGGGCGGCACCGGCGGCCATGGCCTTGAAGGTGGAGTTGTAGGCGAAGCGCTCGCCGTCGTTGTACACCACCTCACGGCCGGTGCCCGTGTCGATGGCGTAGACGCCCAGGCGCGCGTCGAACTTGTGCTCGAGGTCCCTGAACTCGCGGACATACGACGCCGCCTGACTGTTCGCCGCTTTCGAGGACGGAGAGGACGGAGAGGACGAGGCATTGGAACCGTCCTGGCCGCAGGCCGCGAGCGGGACGAGGGTGAGTGTGGCAAGCGCACCGCGAATGGCGCGCCGGGCGCGGATGTGCCGCATGGTCCGAACCTCCTGTGGGGGATGTGGCTGATGGGGCCACTTTCGTCTCGCGGCAGCCATACGATCCAATACGATCGAGTGGGGTTCCATGCTGTTTTGGCATAGGGGGTGTTGGCCGTGGATCTGGTGGGAGCGTGTCGCGCGTTCGTCAGCGTGAGCGAGCGCGGCAGTTTCACCGTCGGAGCGGCCGCCGCCCGGATGTCCCAGCCAGTGGCCAGTCGCCGTATCGCCGCCTTGGAGGAGCGCTTCGGTGAGCAGCTGTTCGAGCGCACCTCGCGGCGGGCCGTCCTCACGCCCTTCGGCCGGGAGATGCTGCCGACGGCCCGTCAGCTCGTCCTGGCCGCCGACGTACTGGAACACGAGGCGGAAACCGCCAAGCGCAAGCCGTGGCGGCTCGCGGTGCCCGGAATCTGCTCCACCGTCGATCTGGCCCGCCTCGTCGCCGACGCGCGAGGACACGGCGTCACCCTCGAACTCCGCGTCGGCCCTTCGCCGCGGCGGCTGGAGCTCGTCCGCTCCCAACAGGTGCGTGCCGCCTTGCTTCCGGTGCCGCCGGACGAGGCGGCGTGGTCCGTGCCGCTCGGGCTGGCCGGCGCCCGGGATCCCGGCGTGAAGCGGGTCTACGTCGAGACGCTGCGGATCGGACGGGCCGACCCCGTCCCGCCCCGCCGTATCTGGATCCAACCGGAAGACGACGTCCCGCACGTCCGCGACCCGCTGACGCGCCTGCGCGACGCCGTCGGACTGCGGCCCGCACAGCTCGTCGTCGCGGACGACCTCACGACCGCCGCGGCGGAGGTGCTGTGCTCACGCGATCTGCTGCTGTGCTCGCCCGCGCAGGCCCGGGAACTCGCCCTGAGCTGGCGCCCCATCGGCGAGATCGCGCTCACCCGGGGGTATGCCCTCACCGGCGCGGCGGTCGGCGATCCACAACACATCCAGGCACGCCTGGGCGACGCGATCGCACGCTGCGTCGGTGCCGAGGGGGCGGTCGCATGACCGAGGCGCTGCTCCGCGAGATGCGCGGGCGACTGCACGACGGTGGCCTGCGCGGATACCTCCTCGTCCGGGATCTGCACACCGGCGAAGAGCTGGGCATCGATCCGGATGTCCAGCTGCCGTCCGCGTCCCTGGTCAAGGTTCCGCTCGCGCTGGCGACAGCGGAGCGCATCCGGCGCGGCGAGCTCGACGGAGCCACGATGCTCGACGTACGACCCGGGCGGATCACCACGCCCGGCCCGACCGGACTGAGCCGATTCCGCCACCCCGCCCGGATCGCGATCGACGACCTGCTCTATCTGTCCACCTGCATCAGCGACGGAGCGGCCGCCGACGCGCTGTTCGACCTCACCCCGCCCGCCCAGGTCGCGGACCTGCTCCACGAGCTCGACCTCCACGGCATCACGGTCCGGCACATCACGGACGAGCTGAGTGACACGCCCGTGGAACGCTTCGACACCACACAGGCACATCTCGCCCACGCCCTCGCCATCGACGCCGGCACCCACGGCCGTGGACACCGGGTGCCACAGCTCGACACCACCCGCGCCAACACCGGCAGCGCACGCGCCTGGGCCGAACTGCTCCAGGCCCTGTGGACGCCGTCGACGATCCACCCGGACGTAGCCGAGCGCGTGCGCCGCCTCATGGCCAACAACGTGCTACGCCACCGCCTCGCCCCGGACTTCGGCTCCGACGCCACCACCTGGTCCTCCAAGACCGGCACCCTCCTCAACCTCCGCCACGAAATCGGCGTCGTCGAGCACTCCGACGGCCAGGCATTCGCCATCGCCGTCCTGACCGAGTCCCTCGTCCCCGCCATCACCCAGCCCGGCGCCGAGGCCCTGATGGCCCAGGTCGCCCGCGCGCTCCGCGATCACCTGCGGCAGCTGTAGGCGCGCTGGTTGAGCGGTATCGTCGGCAGCCGCGCGGATGGTGCGGACGGCTCGGGGGATGTGACGTGTACAGCTTCTACATGTTCGAGGGCTCCTGCTGGCAAGGCGGCGGCGGTTGGGAGCACCTCGAGGTCGGCAACAACCTCGAAGAGCTCGACGCCTCGGTCGCCTACTACGTGCGCACGGGTTCGTGGGCGGCCGGCCATACGTTCGTGATCAGGGTGTATCGCCATGGCGAGCTGCTGGTCGAAAGGGAGCTCGACCCGTTCCTGACGGTGAAGGTCCCCGGGCTGACGCCGATGCGGTCCGCCGAGGACGGTCGAGCCCGTGGTGGCGTGCCGGAGCCCGGTGGGCCGTACGACGGCATGGACGAAGACGCCGTCTGGGAAGTGCTGCCCCAGGAGATGTACGAGATCGCGTCGGAATCCCCCGAGACCATCGAAGTAAGCGTCGACTGGGATGGCCTTGCCCTGCCGGAACTGGACGCTCCGGTGCTGCCGACGGGGGTTGGCGTCCTGCTCGACGGGCGCGAGCTGCGGTACGGCCGCAACTCGACTCTGGACGGGTGCATCTGACCTGCTGTCGGGCTTGAGCTGTGGGATCTGTGTGACGAGGCGGACGACTCGGACAGCGAACCCAACGGATCACCGGATCGGCGTTGCGGGTGGGCGAACGAGGGGGAGGCAATGCGAGTCACATACGACGCCAAGGCGAACATGGCGTACATCTACCTTGTCGAGGAGATCGGTCCAGGCGAAGCCGTCCGTCAGGAAATCGCTGGGGACAACATGACCGCAGTCCTCGATTTCGACGCACAGGGACGGCTTCTGGGCGTCGAACTTTTCGACGCCAGGAGCCGGTTGCACCCCGATCTCATGGCCATCGCCGAGAAAATCGGGTGACCCGCGCCCGTTGAGCGCGTAGGGCAAGCCCCTACGCCCCCCGGGCGTCGGTGCTGCCGCCGGGCATCCGTCCCAAGACCGTGCAAGGGCCACAAGCCTGCCGCATCCGCACTGGGACCGTTCCCCGGCATGGCCCAGTACAACAATGGCATGAACCGTTCACTGATCCTGGCTGTGGCCGCTGCCGCAGTGCTGACTGCTGGCTGTGCCGACAACGGGGGAGAGTGTTGGGACCAGCGCACAGAGCCCTCGGCGATCAGGGGCAAGGAACGGCCCGTCAAGATACAGCCGAGCCAGAAGCAGCCCGAGGGGCTGACGTACGCCCAGCTCGAGAAGGCCGTGCCAAAGCCCATAAGGGAAGGTTCTGTCACCGATCAGGTGCTCCGCCACCTGCGGCAGAAGACCCTGCGCATGGCAAACGAGTCGGCAAGACCGATCCCGGCCGGTGCTACGGCGACGTCGCCGGGAGCGTCGGGTCCACCACCCGCTGCACCATCACGTACGAGGGGATGAAGGTGCAATGGCTGGTGGAGATTACGAAGGTGGAGCCGTGGGGTTTCGGCAACACGGACTACCAGTACACCTCCCGGCCTCTGACGGGCGTGGTCACAGCCCGACAGGTCTACGACGCCTTCGCACTAAAGGTTTGGAGCGCTTATCACCGACCAATGGCACGATGCGACCGGATCCCGGAGCTCTTCACCGCCAAGGTCGGCCAGAACACCGGCTGCCGCTGCCAGGAGCTCTCGTGGTCGTGCCACGACGATGACGACGACTTCGAGTGGCGGGACTGGCACGTCCGCATCGACGAAGAGGGTGGCTACGTGACCTTCGCCTGACTGGACATCGGGAATCGTGACTGCCTTGCCGGTCGCGGGTGCTCATTGCATGGGCGGACACGTAGATGCGATCTCAAGGCGCCGCTCTATTGGCGAGAAGCAGTGCCAAGGGGCCGGCGGGAAGGAGAAACCGACCTTCCGCTGCCGCGTGGATGGCGTCACCCATCGGCCACCAGGACAGCTTGAAGCCTTCCTCGGTGGGGGTGAGTGCCTGCGGCCCGCAGGTGAGGTCTCGGGCCTCGAAGAGGTGCACGCGCGCAGTCGATTCCAGGGTGATGGCGTAAGAGCCCAGTGAACGCCACTGCTGAGCGGTGATGCCCGCCTCCTCCCGCAGTTCGCGGCGCGCGCACTCTTCCGTTGTCTCGCCGTCTTCTCTGCGCCCACCTGGCAGGAACAGGTACTCCCCGCCATGGCGGGGGAAGTCGGCGGTCAGGACGGCCACCATGTCGTCCGCATCGCGGGCGACCACGACGGAAGCGTCGCGGACCGGCCCGAGGGCTTGAGTGTCGTCGTTCATGCCTGGCGAGAGTAGCGACCATCAGCGCACCATCGCCGCGTACGGCACATTCATGACGACGGGATGGGCAATCCCCCGGCCGTGAAACCCGTCGTCGCCGAAGGCATCGCCGTGGTCGGCACACATGATGATCAGCCAGCGCTGCTTCGCCGTCAGAGTCGTTATCAAGCGCCAAAGGTGCTCGTCCGCATATGCGAGCGCGGCGCGCTGTGATGCGTGGCTGTCTCTGCTGTCGCCGATGTAGTGCCCGTGGGGGACGTGGGTGGCTGAGACATTGACGAAGAGGTACAGCGGGCGGCCGTTGTACCTGTCGGCGATCTCCAGGGCTTGGCCGACTTGATGGCGGGTCGAGTCGATCTCGGGCGAGCAGAACTCAGGCCGCCAGTGATCCTCATCGAACATGTCGGGAAGGACGGAACCGAGCGGTGTCTCCCGCGAGAAGTAGGTGACGCCGCCTACGCAGACGCTTCGATAACCGTATTCAGCGAGGCCGATGAGGAGGTTGGGCGCCTCGAAGACGAACGTCTCATCGGGGACTTTCTTGAAGGCCGGTGGGCGGCATTCCCACAGGCGGGGCGGCTGCTCCGGCTGCGGGAGTTTGGGCAGGAAGCCGGAGAAGAACGCCATGTGGGCGGGGAGAGTGAAGCTCCCGGGAGTGTGCCGACGCTCCCAGCCTCCTTCTGGCAGCAGGCTTGCCAGGCGTGGGGTGAGTCCGTCTTCGAGCGCAGTCCGGGCTACGTCGTAGCGCAACGAGTCGAGGGTGATGAACAGGATGCCGGTGCCGGTTTGGATGATCTCGGCCGCGTCGATCACTCTGTTGCTCCTTCCGGGGCTGACTGCCAGGGGTAGAGCTCCACTCGGCCCTTGGCCTGCTCGTTGACGGGGATCGGGACACGGTCCCCAGCGATCATGTGGCGAATGCGGGCCAGCCCGGTTTCCTCACCGAGCGGATGCCCTTCGCCGTCATACAGGGCGATCTTCACCTGCTCCACGCCGTCGTCGACGGTGGTGGTCACCAGGGCGCCCGGTACGGCCCCTAGCTCTTGCGTGGTCTGGACCAATATGGCCTCGGTGGCGACACGAAGGTCCGTGACGGCGCAGGCGAAGTGCTGGGCATTGACGGCGCCCCGGCAAAAGCGTCGATAGAACACGGCGCTGGTCGCACACCCGTCGTAGCCAACGACGATGCGATGAGCCTGGGTGGCGACCACGAGGCAGGCGCCTACCCACCAGGCGACACCTTCATGGATTTCGCCAGGGAAGCAGCCGATCGCGCCGCCGTCGCGGATGACGGCTGCTGTGTCGATGGGGTTAAGCATCCTGGGCCTCCAAGTGAGCGCTGATCCAGTCGGCGAGGTCATCGGGAGTCCTGTTGTCGGTATCGACCAGGACGGCCGAGGAATCGGAGGCGGCCACTTTCTCGAAGTTCGCCAGCAGCCGCGCCAAGCGGCCGGGGACGGCGACGAGGTCTGTGTCGTCCCGCTTCATGTCCTGCTTGCCTTCCATGCGCTGCCGCAGCGCCGACTCCGAGCAGTGCAGGTAGAAGGTGTGGGTGGGGATCTCCAGATAGGGGCGGAACGGAGCCAAGAGTTCGGTGACCGCCTCTACCTCGACTTCGTGAACGGCGGCGTGACACGCGATCACCGATGAGACGTAGCGATCGGCGACCACAGGGCCGAGCGACCGCCCAAGGCGGATCGAGTCGGAGGCGTGAAGGACGCCAGAGAGGTAGAAGGCGAACTGTGGCAGGGAGCGCAGCCGCGAATTCACCGCAGACGACCAGCCGGAATGCGGGAGGGGCAGGGTGTGCAGCCCGGTTGCGCGGAGTCGCTGGGTCAGTGCCTCCGCGAGCGTCGATTTGCCGATCCCGGAGACGCCTTCAAGGACGACGAGCGAGCCTCGGGGACCTTCGACCTCAATGGGCAGGTAGGCCCGGGGCAGGCTCATAGGGTCCCCTCGGTGAACGATGTGATGTGCCTGGCGACGGCTTCGGCGAACAGTGCCCGATCGGCCAGGAGGTCCTTCGCCTCCATACGCAGGTCCTCGCGCAGAAGACAGGGCTGGACGCCCCCGTCGTGGTCAATGCGCAGGGCCCAGAAGCCCTCGACGCACTTGGCTCGGAGCGGGCAGCTCCCGCACTGGCCCACGTGATGGCGCCCCAGGTTCCGGTGGATCACGTCGACCTCGACGCCATCGACACGGAAGACACGGCGGCCCTGCCCGACGCCGGCCACCTCGGTGTGTTCGTCGCTGGTGAGTGAGCGCAGATACGCAATGATTTCTTCGGCCGATACGGCGGAAGAAGCCCGACCTTTGTTGAAGTCGGTGCCGACGAGTTCGATGAACTGCACCGGCATCCGCCTCTCCAGAGCGAAGTCAAGGATCTGGCGGACCTCGTGAGCATTTTCTTTCTGAAGGAGAGTGTTCAGCTCGACCCGCTCGAAGATCTCCCGGGCGACTTCGATGCCGTCGAGGACTGTGTTGATCCCGATGCGCGTCCCGGCGATGGCGCGCAAGGACTCGTCGGAGAAGTAGTGGAGGGACACCTTTACCTTGTCCAAGGGAGTCTTGGACAGCCATGACCGATGTGTTCGGACGCCAGTGCCGTTGGTGATCAGCGTGTACGAGACGTCCGGGCCAGGCTTGGGGAGCTGTTCCAGAACGGGTCGGGCCAGGGGCGAGGCCAGAGGTTCACCGCCGGTGAAGTAGACACGCTTCAATCCCGCCTCCATCAGGGCGGTGATCAGCGTGAGATATCCATCTACGCCGAGACCTCGGGGGCGGGGCTGTCGCGAACGATCCACGCGGGTCAAAGGGGGTGGCACATCACCTTCGTTGTGGCAGAACCAGCAAGCGATGTTGCAGCGCGGACCGAAGGACACGCGCAACTGACCGCGAAGGGCAGCGAAGTTTCGTAAGGCCGTCCAGTCGACTTCGGAAGCAGCGAGCGGAACGTGAGCGGTGTGCACGACGACCTCCATAGAAGGCGGGAGTCACTGGGGGCGAAGAGGATGGACACCTACTTGATGGTCATGAGGCGGACTGACGAGCCACGGCTGGCCACTATGCGAGGTGGACGGGCAGCTCTTGGCGCGCCCCATGCCGGTGAGCTGTCTTTCGGCTTGCGGACGCGGGAGGCCCCTGGGTGTGCTGGAGAGCACCCATAAGCGCTTGCCGCCGCTCGGTGCGGCGTCGGCGGCGATGCGGAAGTGGACAACCTTGCCCAGATCATCCGGTTCCCAGCCCCATGAGTAGGCCAGCGCCTCTACGATGGCGAGCCCGCGACCGGATTCGCTGTCAAGGTGGGGAGCGGTCACCACTGGCAATTGCAGAGAACGGTCGGTGACGGCGACACGCAGATGGTGGCCAGTCCATCCGGTGGTGATCCTGCACTTGCCACCCGCGTGGGTCAGCGCGTTAGTGATGATCTCGGACGCGCAGAGCTTCACATTGCTCAGGGCGGCGGGGCTCAGTGGCACTCCCCATGTGAGGGCGACAGCCACAATCCGGTCCCGGGCGTCGCTTACCGCGTTCTCGCCGTCTTCGACGTGGAACGTATCCGGGGCTGGCAGCGCCGTGCGGTCGTCGACTCGGATGGCCACCGTCTGAGTGCCCGAGGCGATGCTCGGGGCGGTACGGCAGAAGGGGATCTCGGGCATGCATCAGGACCTTTCATCAGGCATGACTCCGCGGCTGCACCTCAACCGGCAGCGGCCGACCGGACCCATCTATGACCAGAGTCGATGCCGAGCCCTGAACGCCCGGCAGGTCTATACGGAACCGCTCCCAACCGGCCCGGCGCCAGAGAAGAATTGATGCAGTCGTGAGGCACCCGTGCTGCAAACCAACGCGTGGCCTGGATCGTTACGTGATGAAAGAGCCTGAGCATCAGGGGAGGACGGGAATGTCAGGCAGGAGGCACCAGTTCATCCAGCGCAGGGAAGCCGTCGGCCACACCCAGGAGTCCCTGGCCGAAGTCCTCCAGGTGGACCGCACCACCGTGGGCCGCTGGGAGACTGGAAGAGGCACCCCGCAGCCCTGGATGCGGCCCAAAATCGCGGACGCCTTGAGGGTCTCCCTTGATCAACTAGATCGCCTTCTATCAGGTTCGCAGGGGCCCCAAGCAATCCCGGCGACGTCCCGAACCGTCGCCGGCCGCGCATTGACCGGCCCAGCCCCACAGCCGTTTCGTGACACCCGCCCGATCGTGGAAGCTGTCGCAGCCGACTCGGCAGAGTCAGTCCTGTTCCTCCACTTCGCCAGTGCGTCCAATGTGGACGACACCCTGTTGGAGCAGCTCGATACCGATGTCATCCGGCTGGCAAGTGATTACGTCAGCAAGCCTCTGTCCGAGGTCTTTCAGGAGATTGGCACGCTGCGGCGATCGGTTTTCGATCTGCTGCACGGGCGTCAGCATCCCCACCAGTCCGCGCACCTGTACCTGGCAGCTGGCCGTCTCAGTGGCTTGGCGGCCCATATAGCCCTCGACCTCGGCCAGTACGCGGCAGCGGCGACCCACTCTCGTACCGTCTGGCGGTGCGCCGAGTCCGCAGGCCACAACGGGCTCCGAGCCTGGGTCAGGTCCATGCAGTCGCTGATCGCCTACTGGCGGCAGGATTACCGTCAGGCTGCGGAGCTGGCCAGGGCCGGGATGCCATACGCTGGTGGCGGCACGATCGGGGCCCGTCTGCTGAGCCTCGAAGCCCGTGCCATCGCAGCGTTGGGGGACAGAGCGAGCGCGTTACGAGCGGTGGAAGCCGCGAAGGATGCCCGAAGCGCTTACGCCTCGGGTGTTGAGCTTCCCGGCGTCTTCACCTTCCCCGAAGCCAAGCAGTGGACCTACGCCGGGACAACCCTGCTGGCCCTCGGAGGCCGACATGTGGGCCGCGCTATTGAGGCGTCCTCTCGCGCCATCGTTCTGTACGAGTCCGCGCCACAGGAGGACCAGTCGTCCGGCGACATCCAGGCGGCCCGTCTCGATCTTGCCACCGCGCACCTGGCCAACGGCGACATTGATGGCCTCCGGGACAAGTTGATCACTGTGCTCGAAATGGAGCCTGGCCGGCGTACGGCGAGTATTTCCAAACGGCTTCTGGCGGTGAGCGCCCGCCTCTCGGAGCCCGTTTACGCGGGCTCGCCGATGGTTCTTGACCTTCGCGAGAATGTCAGGGAAGCCTGCTCTCGCCCCGCCCTTACGAACTCTCCGGAGTCGGACAAGTGATGACCAACACGGAACAGCAGGACGCGGCCGTAGCCGACAGGAAGCTGCTCGCGCGCAGCGCCTACTCGGATGGGCGTCACTTGGCAGCGCGGCAATCCATCTATCAGTGGCAGCAGCCCCGGTACGACCTGCCAGGGATCGTCGTGGAGGAACTGACGGGCATCTCCGGGACCGTTGTCGATGTCGGCTGCGGCAACGGGAAGTATGTAGGCAGGCTACACAAGGACCGCCCGGACCTGCGTGTGGTGGGCATGGATGTCTCGGAGGGGATCCTTGGCGACGTCGAGAGGCCGGTCCTTGTAGCGGACGCCCAGGCACTGCCGCTCGCGGACGAGACGGTTGACGCGGTTCTCGCTATGCACATGCTGTACCACGTGGGGGACATTCCGGCCACGGTGCAGGAGCTGGCACGAGTCCTCCGGCCGGGTGGTGTGGTGATCGCATCCACCAACAGCCGCACCGACAAGCGAGAGCTTGACCAGCTGTGGCAGCGGGCGGCGGGCGATGTTCTGGGCGTCGCCGAGGGGCCTGACCGGGTCTCCCTCAGCTCACGCTTCTCGCTGGAGAAGGCCCCCGGCCTCCTCGGGGCCGCGTTCAGCGCCATCAGGGTGCTGAAGCTTCCCGGGACCATCGAGGTCTCCGATCCGGCCCCGGTTGTCGCCCACCTAGCCTCGTACGAAGCCTGGGCCGAACAGTGCGGTGTTCCCTTCGAGGAAACCGTGGCCAGAGCCCGGGACCTCGTCACCGCTGCCATTGCCACGAAGGGTTCGTTCCGCATCACCTGTCTCGGTGGGATCCTGATCTGCCGCCCGTAGGACTGCCCGCTCGCATATGCGAGGCCACACGAGGAGGCTGTTCATGACCGAGTCGGAGACGATCGTTGTCGAGCGCATGGACGGCCCGGCTGCCGCGCAGGCCGAGGCGGAGTTCAGGCTCGTTTATGCCGAGGTCTTGGCGGAAGAGCCGTACGAGGAGACTCCGGACTCGATCGACGCGAGCTTCCGGGGGTTCCGCTCACAGGTCCGTAGGGCGACCTTTCGGGGAGCCCTCGCCCGCACCATTGGCGGTGAACCTGTGGGCATCGCCTATGGCTACCCGCTCAGCTCGAGCACCGGCTGGTGGGACCGGCTGACCACACCGGTGAGCGACGAGCTGCGCCGCGAGAACGGGCGGCGGACGTTCGGGCTGATGGAGCTCGCCGTACGCGCCCCGTGGCGCCGCTTGGGCGTGGCCCGTCGACTGCATGAGGCGGTCCTGGCCGACACCACCGCAGAACGTGTGCTGCTCAACGCACGGCCGGACGTCGAGGCCGCTCAGGCCGCGTACCGGTCGTGGGGGTACCGCAAGGTGGGGGAGTCGCACCCGTGGGACGGCGCCAACCTGCATGACGTGATGGTCCTCGGCCTACGGGCGGATGGGTAGCCGCGTGACGGCGGGAGAAGGAGGGGTGACGCGTACGCGAAGAGCAGGCGCACCACCCCCACGCCCGTACCCAAAGTGCTCAGCCCAGCAGGTCCCGCCACACCTCCGGCAGGGCCGTGGTCACGTCGTAGGTGTCACTTCCAGGTGAAACCTGTGCAGAAGATGCTTGCGTATTTCCTGGGGTTCTCCGCATGTATGAACTGCACCGTCCAGTCGCCCGGATCATTGCTCAGGGGGATGCCTTCTGCCGCCTTTTTCTTGCCGCTGACCCACTCGGTGAAGTCGTCCGGGTAGATCAGCTGTGCCTCGCCTGATGAACCGGGCAGGCTGTATAGATCAACAGGCTTGCTGGTGTAGCCCAAATTAAGATTCTGCTGAGCGGGACCGTCGCCGAAGTCATAGGGCTTCTCGGTGTCCGAGTCAATCTCGTGTGGGGGCTTTACAGCGACGGAAAGGTAATATTTCCGGCCGGTCTCCTGCGCATACTTGTCCCGGAACGTAATGCTCACCCTGCCGGTCTTCGGGTCCGGACCGATGGAGGTCAGAAGGTCCCCATCGTGCCGCTCCTCGGACGGCAGATTGCATTCCCCGCCCGCCCACTTGGATGGGTCGGCGGTCCAGTAATCGCGCGAGATGTCCACGTCGCTGTCAATATAGGCTGGCGCTCCCTGCTTCGCCGGTGTCTTGGCGGACTCGCCCGTCGGACTCGTTGGTGCCTTCCTGCCGTCGCTTTTTCTCTCTGCGGCTTCCCCGCCGCGATCACCATCAGCCAACCCCTGGACGAGGAGCACCGTCACGACAGCCAGCGCTGCGCCACCAAGACCAGCGGACGTACCCCATAACCAGGCGCGCCGCTTCGGGGCCCGTGGCGCGGATATCTGAGTCGGGGTGTACGGGTACGGCGGTGGTACTGGCGAAAGGCCAGTCTGCGTGACGGCATCAGCCGAGCCGAAACCGGGAGCCGTCGGTAGCCTGCCTTCCGAGGGCCATGCTGGCGGGGCCTGGGGTATCGGCTCTGCGAGGGCGACGAGGGCGGCGTAGGTAGGGTCTTCTGCCAAGGCCGACCGCACGGAGCAGCGTGCAACGACGTCCTGCAGCGCCGGTCGCGCGGTTGGGTCTTTGGCCACACACGCCTGGATCAGCTCCGCAAGCGGTGTGTCCAGACCGGCCACGTCAATGTCCTCGTGAACCGCGCGGTAACTGACGCCAGTTGCCTCGCCACTGCCGAACGGAGGCCGTCCGGTAGCGGCGTATGCCATGGTGGCGCCGAGCGCGAAGACGTCCGCTGCCGGCCCTACCTCATTACGCAGCAGCACTTCGGGGGCGGTGAAACCGGGCGTTCCCGGCGCATATCCCGTCTCGGTAAGCGCGGTCTGCCCGATCCCGCGCGCGATACCGAAGTCGATGAGCTGGGGGCCCTGGGCCGACAGGATCACGTTCTGCGGCTTGAGGTCCCGATGAGTAACGCCATACCCATGGACCGCTGCAAGCCCCTCCGCCAAGGCGGCAAACACATTGCGACAGGTTTCCAACGGCAAAGGGCCCCGCGCGCCGACCGCCTTGCCCAGGGTCGGACCTGACACGTACTCGGTTGCCAGCCAGTAGGGAGCCGCATCCAAGGCTGCGTCGATCAGGCTTGTGGTGTAGGCACTGCGTACCGCCCGCACTGTCTCAACCTCGCGCCGGAACCGGTCGAGCGCGCCAGGGTGATCGACAATCTCGTCCCGGATCACCTTGATCGCCACTAGGCGACCACCCGGGGAACGGCCAAGATACACCTGCCCCATGCCGCCCGCTCCCAGTCGCCCTAGCAGGACGTAAATGCCTATGAGTTCAGGATCACGAGGTCCGAGAGCGTCCATGCGACTGATCCTAAGCGGTCGCTTCTGTTGGCTGACCGTACTCGTTCAACAAGTCCATAGCGAGCTAGAGCGGCCTGACCGGCTATGCGCCGTCACATTCGGCATGGAAGCGGTCGATGAACTGCCCGAAAGTTTCCGAGTGGTCGAGCCGTGACGTAGCCAGCATCTCCGCCATGGTCTGCCAGCGGGTCGGATCACTCCCGCATGTACGCAACAGAGCTTCCGACGCCACCGGAACTTGGTAGTTACTGAGAACGATGTCGGCCGGCAACTGGCGCACCAGGGCATCGGTCCGGTGACGGGAGGCGAGGATGGCGTACTCGACCTGGTCGTAGAAGCAGCCGCTGTGGTTCCTGATGGTGTCAAGCCAGCCCTGCATGACGGCCTGAGGGTCCGCACAGGTGTCGAGCTCGGTATCGGACAGGATGCGGGGTACTTCCCACGGGGGGAGGGAGGCGGCGTGCTTGGTCGCCGCCTGGCGGAGCCACGCCGGAACCTCCTTGTCGTAGGCCAGCAGCCACTGCACCTCGACGGGATGAAGGCGTCCCAGAAGACCGGTTACCAGGCTCTGTTCGAGGTGAGGATTACGGGCGAGCGCGGCGAGCGTGCTGATACGGGAGTCACTGCTCAGGAGCAGTTTCGGCCGGATCGGGCCATCCTCGTCGTGGTCGGTGTAGCGCCGCTGGACGGCTATGGGCTCGGGCAGACGGCTGACCAGCGTGCACAGCTTTGCCAGTTGCCCGGAGTCGCCGCTGGTCAGCGCCAGATCGGCGGCCAGCGACGTCAGTGCGTACGGCTTGTAGCGCTTCACCTTCGCGGGATGAAGCAGTCGGCCCTCACCGACGCACTGGTCTGCCGCATCCTTCAACTGCTCCGCGGCCATCTCGCGCAGTCGCGGGTGAGCGGCCACACGCCGGGCCATGTGCCGCAGCCGCCCCCGGTGATCCGTGCCAGGCTGCGTCAGTGTGGCCCACTCCGGCAGGCACAGCGCGGGTACACAAGACGCCAGGATCTCGTCACTGATCTCCTCGGTCTTTACACAATCCAGGAGGATGTGTCGCATCGCTTGGCCGTTCACCGTGTCCTCAACCAGCGTGGGCCACTCGTCGGGGCACCGTTCCAGCACGAGGTGGCACGCTTCATAGCTGGGCCACGCCGCGGGCCTCCCGTATTTGCTGCTCCGCCGGTCGCCGCTGGTTCCGAAGGCGTTCAGGCGAGCGGTCACCAGGTTCAGCCCGTGTCGCACCAGGGCATCGAGCAGCCAGCTCGGCACCCGCGGGATCTGGTCCAGCTCCTCGAAGTCGAGAAGCTCGCACGACATAGCGGCCGTCACCAGGTCACCCAGCCGCAGTTCCTTGACCAGGTCGAGTACCACCTCGCGGTGAGTCTCATGCCGCGCCAGGGCCGCGATGAGCTCGTCGGTGACCCGATGGTGCCGCAGCACGCCCGGTACATCGTCCGGGCCGAGTACGTTCCGGTGTATCAGCCCGGCGATCTGCCCGCTGGTCCCAGCCGCGATCAGCCTGTCGCGAAGCCCCTGGTCCGCCACTCGGGCGAACAACGACGGCAGCATCTCCTTGAACACACCATGCTGCCACGACGAAGACGCGAAGGCGCCGTCCTCGGGCAACAGCCCATGGATGATCGCGCCATGGGCAGCGTCCGGCAGATCATCCCGCCGGGCCAGAGCCGCCCACATCCGGTACTCCCCGTCCTGCACCGCCACGCGCGCCTTCCCTTCGCCGACCCGACTTCGTTCCATGGGCAACGCTATGAGGCACACGTTGCCCCACGGGCCAAAACGGTCAAGATGGCCTCATCTGGTCGGTTCGACCCCACACCGAGGTCGGCGACGCGCCTGCCGCACTGCCGTCTGGCCCGGCGGCCACCGTCAGCCCAGCAGCACGTTCCGCCAGACCTCCGGCAGCGCCGTCGCCACGTCGTACGCCGCGATGGGCGCGCCAGCGGGCCCCGTGGCGTGGCGGGCGGCCAGGCCGTGGAGGTAGGCGCCGGTGGAGGCGGCGTCGTGGGGGGCGAGGCCGGTGGCGAGGAGGGAGCCGGTGAGGCCGGAGAGGACGTCGCCGCTGCCTGCCGTGGCGAGCCAGCCGGTGCCGGTGGGGTTGACGCGTACGGGGCCGGAGCCAGGGCCGGAGCAGACGAGCGTGGTGGAGCCCTTGAGGAGGACCGTCGCGCCGTAGCGCTCGGCGAGGGCGCGGACGGAGGCCAGGCGGGTCTGCTCGACCTCCTCGCGCGGGACGCCGAGCAGCGCCGCGGCCTCCCCGGCGTGCGGGGTGAGGATCGTGGCGGCGTTGCGGGAGCGCAGGTCGCCGGGCGGGAGGAGGCGGAGGCCGTCGGCGTCGACGAGGACGGGGACGTCGGAGGCGAGGACGTCGTCGAGGGACTTGCGGGCGGTCGCGTCGTCGCCGAGGCCGGGGCCGACCACCCATGCCTGGACGCGGCCCGCCTTGTGGGGCGGGCCGGAGTGGACGAGGGTTTCGGGGAAGCGGGCGATGACCGCCTCGGCCGCCGGGCCGACATAGCGGACCGCGCCCGCCCCGCCGCGCAGAGCGCCCGCGACGGCGAGGACGGCGGCGCCCGGGTAGCGGGCCGAGCCGGCCACGACGCCGACGACGCCGCGGCGGTACTTGTCGCTCTCCGCGTCGGGGCGGGGGAGGAGGGCCGCGATATCGCCGTGTTGCAGGGCCTCGGCGTCGGGGACTGGCGGCAGGTGGGGGGCCAGGCCGATGTCGATCAGGCGCAGCGCGCCCGCGTGTTCATGGGCGGGGTCGATGAGCAGGCCGGGCTTGTAGGTGCCGAAGGTGACGGTCGCGTCGGCGCGTACGGCGGGGCCGCGTACCTCGCCGGTGTCGGCGTCCACGCCGCTGGGCAGGTCGACGGCGACCACGGTGCCGCGTACGGCCCGGGTCAGGCGTTCGGCGTCGGGGCGCAGACCGCCCTTGCCGCCGATGCCTACGATTCCGTCCAGGACCAGGTCTGCCTGGGACAGGATCCTTTCGGCGGAAGAGTCGTCCGCGGGGAGTACGCGGCCGCCCGCGTCGCGCAGCGCCCGCGCCCCGCCCGCGTGGGCGCGATCCGGCGCCAGCAGTACGGCCGTCACCCCGGCCCCGCGGCGGGCGAGGCGGGCCCCGGCGTACAGGGCGTCGCCGCCGTTGTCGCCGCTGCCGATCAGGAGGGCCACCCGGGCCCCGTAGACGCGGCCCAGCAGCCCCGCGCAGGCGGCTGCCAGGCCCGCGGCCGCGCGCTGCATGAGCGCTCCTTGGGGCAGCCGCGCCATCAAGTCCCGCTCCGCGGCCCGTACGGTCTCGACGCTGTACGCAATCCTCATGGCGACCAGTTTCCCGGACCCTGCCCACACCCGCCGGGCGCCGCGGGCCTGAGAGACTGGCGCTGATGAACGAGACACCGATGCGTGCCCGTGCCGTGGTCGACCTGGCCGCCCTGCGGGCCAATGTGCGCGCGCTGCGCGCCGCGGCGCCCGGGGCCGGGCTGATGGCCGTGGTCAAGTCGGACGCCTACGGCCACGGCGCGGTGCCGTGTGCGCGCGCCGCGCGCGAGGCGGGTGCGAGCTGGCTGGGCACGGCCACGCCCGAGGAGGCGCTGGCGCTGCGCGCCGCGGGCGACACGGGCCGGTTGCTGTGCTGGCTGTGGACGCCGGGCGGCCCGTGGCGGGAGGCGATCGAGGCGGATGTCGACGTGTCGCTGAGCGGGGTGTGGGCGCTGCGGGAGGCCGTGGCCGCGGCCCGGGAGTGCGGCCGTACCGCGCGCGTCCAGCTGAAGGCGGACACCGGGCTCGGCCGCAACGGCTGCCCGCCCGAGGACTGGCCGGAACTCGTCGCCGCCGCGCGCGCCGCAGAGGCGGCGGGCACGGTCACGGTGACCGGCGTGTGGTCGCATTTCGCCTGCGCGGACGAGCCGGGGCACCCCTCGATCGCCGCGCAGCTGGAGGCGTTCCGGACGCTGCTGGCGCAGGCGGAGCAGGCGGGGCTGCGCCCGGAGGTGCGGCATATCGCCAACTCGCCGGCGACGCTGACCCTGCCCGAGTCGCATTTCGACCTCGTACGGACCGGGATCGCGATGTACGGGATCTCGCCGAGCCCCGAGGTCGGCCATCCGGGCGACTTCGGGTTGCGGCCGGTGATGACGCTCGTCGCCTCGCTGGCCTCGGTGAAGCGGGTGCCGGGCGGACACGGCGTGTCGTACGGGCACCGCTACATCACCCCCGGCCCGACCACACTCGCGCTGGTGCCGGTGGGCTACGCGGACGGGATTCCGCGGCACGCCTCGGGGACCGGTCCGGTCCTGGTCGCGGGAAAGTGGCGGACGGTCGCGGGCACGGTGGCGATGGACCAGTTCGTGGTGGACCTCGGCGGGGACGCCGCGGCGCCGGGGGACGAGGCGGTGCTGTTCGGGCCCGGTGACCGGGGCGAGCCGACCGCGGAGGACTGGGCGCGGGCGGTCGGGTCGATCGCGTACGAGATCGTCACCCGGATCTCGGCGCGTGTGCCACGCGTTTATGTCGGTCGGGCTGAGGGCACAGGGAACTGACCATGGAAGGCGACAGCACGGCAGAGACGGCGGCACGGGTGGCGGCGGGGGCAACGGCCGTGGGGTGGCGGCGTGGCGCGGGATTCGCGGGCGTCGCGATCGGCGTCGTCGCGGCCGGCGCCGCCGTGGGCGTCGGTCTTGAGCGGCTGACCGTGGGCCGCGGCGTACGGCGCAAGGCGCGTCTTGAGCTGGACGCCGCGGGCCCTTTCGGCACGCTGCGCGGCGTCGTCGGCACGGCGATCGCCGACGACGGCACCGAGCTGCACTACGAAATCGAGGAGATACAGACGCAGGCGCCGGCGCGCCGCAAGCGGCTGTTCGGGCGGCGCACCCCCGCCCCGGTCACGGTGATTTTCAGCCATGGCTACTGCCTGGCCCAGGACTCCTGGCACTTCCAGCGGGCGGTGCTGCGCGGGGAGGTCCGCGCCGTCTACTGGGACCAGCGCTGCCACGGCAGGTCCGCGCGCGGCCGCGCCCAGACGGACGGCACGCAGGTCACCATCGACCAGCTCGGCCGCGATCTGAAGGCCGTGATCGAGGCGGCCGCGCCCGAGGGGCCGGTGGTGCTGGTGGGGCACTCCATGGGCGGCATGACGATGATGGCGCTGGCCGCGCAGTACCCGGAGCTGGTGCGGGAGCGGGTGATCGGCGCGGCGTTCGTGGGCACGTCGTCGGGCAAGCTCAGCGAGGTCAGCTTCGGCCTGCCGGTGGTCGGGGTGAACGCGGTGCGGCGGCTGCTGCCGGGCCTGCTCAAGGCGCTGGGCTGGCAGGCGGAGCTGGTCGAGCGGGGGCGTCGGGCCACGGCCGATCTGTTCGCGGGCGTGATCAAGCGCTATTCGTTCGGGTCGAAGGATGTGGACCCGGGGGTCGCGCGGTTCGCGGAGCGGCTGATCGAGGCGACGCCGATCGATGTGGTCGCGGAGTTCTACCCGGCCTTCGTCGAGCACGACAAGGCGGAGGCGCTGCCGGTCTTCGACGGGTTGCCGGTGCTGGTGCTGGCGGGCGACAAGGACCTCATCACCCCGATGGAGCACAGCGAGGCCATCGCGGAGGTGCTGCCCGGCGCGAGTCTGGTGATCGTCGAGGAGGGCGGGCACCTGGTGATGCTGGAGCACCCCGAAGTGGTGAACGGACATCTGATCGACCTGCTGGCGCAGGCGGTCGGCACGGACGCCCCGCGGGCCGCGTCCGGCGGGAGCGGGAGCGGCCGGCGGCGCTCGGCGCGCGGATAACCGCCCCGCGGGCGCCAGGTAGCCGGCCCGGCGCCCGGTGGCCGCCCCATGCCGGGGTAGGCGACTCCGGCCAGGGCCCGGGTCCGAGCCGTAACATCGGCCGGTATGGACAACCCGCACGCCGACGACCCGTACGCCGCTGCCCAGCGCATCACCGTCACCTCCCCCGAGCAGATGCGGGACCTGGGGCGCAGGCTCGCCAAACTGCTGCGCCCAGGCGATCTGGTGCTGCTCACCGGTGAGCTGGGCGCGGGCAAGACGACGCTGACGCGCGGTCTGGGGGAAGGTCTCGGGGTGCGCGGGGCGGTCACCTCGCCGACGTTCGTGATCGCGCGCGTCCACCCGCCGCTGGGCGACGGCCCGCCGCTGGTGCACGTGGACGCCTACCGGCTGGGCGGCGGCCTGGACGACATGGAGGACCTGGACCTCGACGTATCGCTGCCGGACTCGGTGATCGCGGTGGAGTGGGGCGAGGGGAAGGTCGAGGGGCTTTCGGAGGACCGGCTGCACGTCGTCATCGAGCGGGCGGTCGGGGACGACGCCGCGGCCGCGCCCGAGGACGTACGGGGTGTGGTGGTGACCGGGGTCGGGCCGCGCTGGGCCGGTGAGGACCTGGCGTCGCTGGCGGGCTGAGGTTCGAGCCGGGCTTGGGTCCGGGCGGCGACAAGATTCCGACAGGCCGTCGGCAAAATGTTGCGCGAGGGGCATCCCCCGTGGTCACATGGGAAGGGAGGGCAGGTTAGGTGTGCCTAAGTTGGCCGCCTGCTGTGCCTGATCGACTGCCCCAGGACCCTCAGGAGGCATCCATGCCGTCCCAAGAGCCCGCTGCCGAGGCAGGTCGGCGCGATGACCGGCCCCCGACGATGAGGGAGCTGCTGGCGGCCTGCGCGGCGGCGACCGCGGTGTCCACTCCGCCGGTGTCCACTTCGCCGGGCGCGGCGCCGCGCGGGGAGCCGGCCGGACCCGGGTCCGGGGAGTCCGCGGAGGACTCCGCGTGCGAGGGGGAGGACGAGCGGCGGCGCCACGCGGCGTAGCCCTTTTGGGTACGGGGTGCGACGGGTCAGGCGATGACGACGACCTTCGTGCCGGCCGGTGCGAACTCCCACATCGCCGTGGCGTCCGCGCGGCTCTCCCGGATGCCGCCGGTCTTCTTCGCCGCGCTCGTGTCGGGGGCCGAGCCGTCGACCGCCGCGCTGAAGCCGAAGACGACTCCGTCTTCCGTGTCGAAGACGACGACGTGTTCGATCTGTACCCCGTCCGAGCCGATCGTGCTCGGCACCCGCGAGGTGACCTCGTACGTCCCCGGGCTCGGGCTCGCCGTGCTGGGGGACACCTCGAAGGTGCGGGTCGGCTGCTCATTGGCGCCCACCAGCCACACCCGCCGGTCCTCCAGCGCGTACACCACGCGCAGCCCGGTGCCGGAGTCGCCCGGCAGCGCGGTGGACTTCTTCCCGCCGTCCTTGCCCTTGCCCTTGTCCTTCGGCTTGGACTTGGAATCGCCCGCCTGTGAGTCGTGCCGGGAGTGGGCGGGGCGGTCCGGAGCGGTGGCCGCGGCCTGGTAGGTGAGGACGCCGACGCCGCCGAGTGCGGCGGCGGTGAGCGCTGCCACGACGGTCCCGGTGCTGCTCCTTGGCACGGCTTGCCACCCTCTCCTCAGGTCCGGATCTCCCTGTCGTCGCGGGCCGGGCCGCGAGGACCGCGGTGGCCGTGAGGACAGGGGGCAAGCCGACCGTAGCACCGGCGCGCGGGTGCGCAGTGTCGTGCGCGCTCTGGCTCGTGCTCCGTCCGCGCCACGGTCGTGCGCTCCCGCCCGTGCTCCCGCTCCCGTACGGCCGCCGTAGGCTGTCCTCGTGCTGTTGCTCGCGCTTGACACCGCTACCCCCGCCGTCACCGTCGCCCTGCACGACGGCACCGCCGTCCTCGCCGAATCGCGTCAGACCGACGCGCGGCGCCACGGCGAGCTGCTGCTGCCCGCCGTCGACCGGGTGCTCGCCGAGGCGGGCGCCGCGCTCGGCGAGGTGACCGATCTGGTCGTGGGCGTCGGGCCCGGACCGTACACCGGGCTGCGGGTGGGCCTGGTGACGGCGGCCACCTTCGGGGCGGCCCTCGACATCCCCGTGCACGGGCTGTGCACGCTCGACGGGATCGCGTACGCCGCCGGGCAGGCGGGCCTCACCGGTCCCTTCGTGGTGGCCACGGACGCGCGGCGCAAGGAGGTCTACTGGGCGCGGTACGAGGACGCCCGCACCCGCGTGACCGAGCCCGCCGTCGACCGGCCCGCGGACCTCGGGGAGCGGGTCGCCGGGGTGCCGGCCGTCGGCGCGGGCGCCCTGCTCTACCCGGACGCCTTCGGGGACGTACCGGCCGGAATGCCCGAGCACCAGTCGGCGGGGGCGCTGGCGGCGCTGGCCGCCGAGCAGCTCGCGCGCGGCGCGGAGCTGCTGCCCAACCGGCCGCTGTATCTGCGCCGACCCGACGCCCAGGTGCCCGCCAACTACAAGGTGGTCACGCCCCGGTGACCCCCGGCACACCCCAGACTCCGGAGACCCCGGTGGTGCACATCCGCGAGATGCGCTGGTGGGACATCGAGCCCGTGCTCCGGCTCGAAGCGGACCTCTTCCCCGACGACGCCTGGTCGCCCGGCATGTTCTGGTCCGAGCTCGCCCACGCGCGCGGCCCGGCCGCCACCCGCCACTACGTGGTCGCCGAGACGGGCGGACGGCTGGTCGGCTACGCAGGGCTCGCCGCCGTCGACCGCACCGGGGATGTGCAGACCATCGCCGCGGCCCGCGACCACTGGGGCACCGGGCTCGGCGCCCGGCTGCTGACGAACCTCGTCACGGCCGCCACCGCCTTCGAATGCCGTGAGGTGCTTCTGGAGGTGCGCGTCGACAATGTGCGCGCGCAGCGCCTCTACGAGCGCTTCGGCTTCGAGCCCATCGGCATCCGCAAGGGCTACTACCAGCCCGGGAACGTCGACGCGCTCGTGATGCGCCTGACCGATCCGGCGCCCCCGACGTCCGCCGGCCCGCGTCCGGCTTCCGTATCGCCGTCCTCCGTACCAGCAGGCCCCGTACAAGGAACGAAGACCCATGGCTGACGAACCGCTCGTACTCGGCATCGAGACCTCCTGCGACGAGACCGGCGTCGGCATCGTCCGCGGCCACACCCTCCTCGCCGACGCCGTCGCCTCCAGCGTCGACGAGCACGCCCGCTTCGGCGGCGTGGTCCCCGAGGTCGCCAGCCGGGCGCATCTGGAGGCGATGGTCCCCACCATCCAGCGCGCCCTGAAGGAGGCCGGGGTCGCCCCCTCCGACCTGGACGGCATCGCGGTCACCGCCGGGCCCGGGCTCGCGGGCGCGCTGCTGGTCGGCGTCTCGGCCGCCAAGGCGTACGCGTACGCGCTGGGCAAGCCGCTCTACGGCGTCAACCACCTCGCCTCGCACATCTGCGTGGACCAGCTGGAACACGGCCCGCTGCCCGAGCCGACGATGGCCCTGCTGGTGAGCGGAGGCCACTCCTCGCTGCTCCTCGCGCCCGACATCACCTCCGACGTCCGCCCGCTCGGCTCGACGATCGACGACGCGGCGGGCGAGGCGTTCGACAAGATCGCCCGTGTGCTGAACCTCGGCTTCCCCGGCGGCCCGGTCATCGACCGCATCGCGCGCGAGGGCGATCCTGACGCGATCGCCTTCCCGCGCGGGCTGACCGGCCCGCGCGACGCCGCGTACGACTTCTCCTTCTCCGGCCTCAAGACCGCCGTGGCCCGCTGGATCGAAGCCAAGCGGGCGGCGGGCGAGGACGTTCCGGTCGCCGATGTCTCGGCCTCCTTCCAGGAGGCGGTCGTGGACGTGCTGACCCGCAAGGCCGTACGCGCCTGCCGGGACGAGGGCGTCGACCACCTGATGATCGGCGGCGGCGTGGCCGCCAACTCCCGGCTGCGCGCGATGGCCGAGCGCCGCTGCGAGGACGCGGGCATCACGCTGCGCGTGCCCAGGCCCAAGCTGTGCACGGACAACGGCGCGATGGTCGCGGCACTGGGCGCCGAGATGGTGGCGCGCGGGCGGGCCGCGTCGTCCTGGGGCCTGTCGGCGGACTCCTCGCTGCCGGTGACCGATCCGCATGTCCCGGCTCCCGCCGGACACGACCACGATCACGAACACGTACATGACCACGATCACGTGCACGAGCTGAGCCGGAAGAACCTCTACGCATGACCGTCGCCCTGATGTGGGAGGCGCGGGCCGTCGACGGCGGTGGCGAGCGGCTGCTGTCCTGGGCCCGCCGCCAGGAGCTCGACCCCGCGCCGCTGCGCCGTGAGACCTTCCGCGCCCCCGCGGACCGCGTGCTGGTCATCACCTGGTGGGACGCCCCGTACGACGCCGAGCTGCCCGAACTGCCCGAGCCCGGGGAGGACTTGGTGCGCCGGGCCGTGCACCGCTGGCGGTTCGAGTCGGTCGCGTACGACGGTCCGGTCGGATCGGCTGCGTCTGTGGAGCCGGCTGTGTCCGTCGAGCCCGTCGGGTCGGCCGTGTCCGTCGAGCCCTCCGCGCCCGAGGTGTGAGCCGCGTGCCGGGCTCCAGCCTCCCGTCCCCGCCCGACCCCGCCTCGGGCAGACCGTCCCCGCCGGCCGGGCGTGCCGACCGCCTCGCCGAGCGGGCAGAGGTGCTGCGGGAGTTGGTCCCGTCGTATCTGGCGCGGCGGCGGGCGCTGCTGCTGTGGCTGTCGGCGGGGCTGGTCGCGACGGGGTGGGCGGCGATCTGGGTGGGGTGCCGCTATGTGGTGATGGACGACCTGGTCAGCGTCGTGGTGGGCGCCTTCTTCCTGGCCGTGGCGGTGGGGCTGGTGGTGCCCTCGACGCTGGCCGTGGGCTCCGGCGTCCGTGACGACCTGAAGGCGCGCGAACGGCTGCGCGCCTGGGCCGGGTCGGCGCGGGACCGGGACTCCCTGGCCCGGTGGCACTCCCCGGGCCGCGCCCTCTTCTGGCTGCTGCCGTCCCTCGTGCTGTGCTGCTTCGGTGCGGCCTCGACGGCCGCGGCGGCCGCGGACGGCTCCGCCCGCGCCCTGGGGTTCGCTCTCGTCGCCGCGGGGACGGGAGCGCTGGGGATGGCCAAGGCGGTCGGCTACTACCGCCTGGTCGGCCGCGAACTCACCCCCGCGCCCGAAGAACCTGAGGAGCCTGGAGAGCCCGAAGAACCTGGAGAGTTCGAAGAGTCCGGAGAGTTCGAAGAGCCCGGAGAGTTCGAAGAGCTTGAAGAGCCCCGAGAGTGCGAAGAGCCCGAGGTGCCCGGGGAGTTCGAGGAGTTCGAAGCGGACCCAACGGGCGGTCGGCCGGACGACATGCGCTGAGCGCCCGGCCTTGGTGGGCGCCTCTCGGGGAGGGTCAGGCCGCGGGCTCCGGATCGTCGTCGCCGTCAGCGGCTCCCAGGGGGTGCAGCCCATGCTGCCCCTCCGGTGACTTCTGGAGCGCCTGGAACCGCTTCAGCAGGTCCAGATACCGGGGGTCGGGGTCCGCCCCCTGTGCCTGTGTCGCCTCCTCGACGGCGTTCAGCATCTGCCTGATCCGTACCGCGTCCATGCTCACATCGCGCTGCAGCTTCTTGTAGGCGGTGGCCGCGGGCCCCTTCCAGTCCTTGTCGACGGACTCGACCAGGAGGTTCAGCCGTTCGATCTTCGTCTCGACGTAGCTCTGCATCCCCTCCAGGTCTTTGATCAGGCTTGTCAGATCCTGATCCGATACGGACACTTTTTCTTTGCCCATGCCCCCTGCCACCCTCTCATCCGCCCATTAGCGGGATGATCGTGCCATGGGTGGGGGCTTGCTCGAAGAGCTACGTCGTCAATTGGACGCGCTCGGGCGGCCGAGCAGCCCGTCCACGAGGGCGCGCAGCTGGTCCGCGACGTCGTACGCGTCGGTGATGGCCTGCCAGCGCCCGCCCAGCGCGGCCAGCCGCGGCAGCTCGGAGGCGTCCAGCTCGGAGAGCATGTCGGGGAAGTGGGGCCGCCGTTCCGGGTCCTGGGAGCGGTCGGCGAGGGCCGCCTGGTAGGTGAGCGTGCCCAGGACGTAGTGCCACAGGGTGCGGTAGGCGTGCACGGCCTGGCGCTCGCTCAGCCCGCAGGCCATGGCCGAGTCGACGATCTCCTCGACGATCCACAGCGCGTGCCGGTCGGTGAGCTCGCCGAGGCTGAGCACTTCCACCGCCCACGGCAGCTCCCGTAGCGCCTCGTACATGTGGCGGGCCGTCACATACAGCCGCTCGCGCGGCTCCTCGGGCAGCTCGGGGCGGGGGAGCGTCTCGGAGACTCCGGTCAGGACCAGGATCAGCAGCTCGTCCTTGTCGCGGACGTGGCGGTAGAGGGCCATCGGCGTGGAGCCGACCTCCTTGGCCAGCCGTCGCATCGACAGGGCCGCCGTGCCCTCCCCCTCGAGGATGCGGCGCGCGGTGCCGACGATCGTCTCCAGCTCCAGCCGGCGGGGCCGCCCGCCGCCCCGCCTGCCCTCGGCGCGCGCCCCGCCCGTGCTGGCCGCCGTGCCACCCGCCGTATCGCCTGCCGTGTCGCCCGTCTCGCTCGTCACCGCCTCATTGTCCACCCGAGGCATCGCCTTCCAAGTTAGTGTACGCGTACACTAACTGCCCTGGCCTTGGGGGACCGAGAGGAAGGCAGCTCATGAACGACCGTGCGGGACACGCCCGCCTGGTGCTCGCGTTGGCGCTCACCGTGCAATTCGTCGTGGCTCTGGACATGTCGGTGGTCAATGTCGCGCTGCCCGATATGCGCGAAGACCTCGGCTTCACACCCGACGCCCTGCTGTGGGTCGTCAACGCCTACGCGCTCGCCTTCGGCGGGCTGTTGATGCTCGGCGGGCGGCTCGCCGACATCGTCGGAAGGCGGGCGACGCTGATGGGCGGGCTCGCGCTCTTCGGCGCCGCCAGCCTCGGCGGCGGCCTGGTGGGATCGCCGGGCGCGCTGATCGCCGCCCGCGCGGTCCAGGGCGTCGGCGCTGCCGCGCTCGCGCCGGTGGCCTTCACGCTGATCACCGTGGCCTTCCCGGCAGGGCCCGCGCGCTCCCGGGCGCTGGGGCTGTGGGGCATGGCCGCGGCGGCGGGCGGGGCGGTCGGGGTGCTGGTGGGCGGGTTGCTCACCGAATGGGCGGGCTGGCGCTCCGTTCTGCTGATCAATGTGCCGATCGTCGTCCTCGCGCTGGCGGCGGCGCGGGCCGCGGTCGAGCCCGACCGGCGCGAGGGCCCGCGGCCCCGGCTCGATGTCGCCGGGGCACTGCTGGTCACCTGCGGTATGACGGCGCTGGTGCTCGCGCTCGTACGGACCCGGACCTATGCGTGGGGCTCGGCGCCGACGTTGGGCACGCTGGGCGCGGCGCTGGTGCTGCTGGCCGCGTTCGTCGTGGTCGAGCGGCGGGTGGAGCGGCCGCTGCTGCGGATCGGGCTGCTGGGGCGGCGGCCGGTGCTGGCCGGGAACCTCTTCGTCCTGCTGCTCTTCTCGGGCCAGTTCGGGGCCTTCTACTTCGCCTCGCTGTACATGCAGCAGATCCTCGGATACGGATCGATCGCGACCGGGGCCGCGTTTCTGCCGTTCTGCGCCGGCAACGTGATCGGGTCGCTCATCGCCACCCGGGCCGTCGCCCGGCTCGGCGTGCGGACGCTGCTGGTCGGCGGCGGGCTGCTGGGGGCGGCCGGAATGGGCTGGTTCGGGCTGGCGATCGGCGTGGACGGCGGCTTCGCCGACTCGGTGCTCGGCCCGTCGCTGGTCGCGAGCGTCGGCGTCGGCCTGTGCGTCGTCCCGCTCGGGACGGCGGCCACGACGGGCGTGCCGGCACCGGAGATGGGCATGGCCTCAGGTCTGGTCAACAGCTCGCGGCAGATCGGGGGTTCGCTGGGGCTCGCGGTGCTGGCGACGGTGGCCGCGCATGCGGCGGGCGGTGACGATCCGCGGTCCCTCGCGAGCGGCTACGCCACGGCCTTCGGTGTCTCGGGCGCGCTGCTGGCCGTGGCCGCCCTGAGCGCGGCGCTGCTGCTCCCGGGGCGGGCGCGGGGCGAGGACGCAGCGACGGGCGCCGCGACGGGTGCCTCGACAGGCGCCGCGACGGGTGCCTCGGCAGCGCCGGATGTGTCCGGCGTTCCGGGTGGCGACAGCAAGGTCACGGCGGCGCCAGCCGATCGAACTCGCCGGCCTTGATGCCGGCGAGGAGCGAACCGAGCTTCGCGGGGGTGGTGATCACGACTCTGTCGGGGTCATCGCTCTCGCGGAGCGCTATGTCATCGCCCATGGAGGCGACCTCGACGCAGGCGTCTCCTTCGCCCTGGCCGGAGTAGGAGGACTTCTGCCAGTTGATGGTGCACATTCCCTTTGCCTGTTGCCTTGCCTGTTGCCTTCATCTGAGGCGGCGCGCGACGGTGCGTACGAGGTCCCGTGACTCCTCGACGGGTAGGGCCACTTCCACGGTGTGGTCCAGGACCCCTCGGTACTTCCGCAGCTGGGACTCCGCGTCCAGGAACATCGAGCCGAGCGCCGAGTCGAACTGCACGGTGTCCAATTGGGGCACGGGCCCCGAGGCATAGGTGACCGTGGAACCGGCGACCGGGAATCCGTCCGTGACGAGCGGGATGACGCGCACGGTGACGTTCTCGCGCTCCGACGCCTCCAGCAGCCGCTCCAGCTGCGCCCGCAGGACCCGGGTCCCGCCGAACCGGGTGTGCAGGGCGGCCTCGTGGATGATGAAGCTGCACAGCGGGGGCGCGTCCCGGTCCAGGATGTCCCGGCGCTTCATCCGGTGGGAGAGCCTGCGGCGCAGCTCCGGCGGTGACCACGGGGGCACGGCCTGGCCCATCACCGCCTGCGCGTACTCCTCCGTCTGCAGCAGCCCCGGGATGTGGATGAGCCCGACTACGCGCAGGCTCGCCGCGTAGTACTCCATTTCGGCCAGGTCGAGTCCGCCGGTGGCGATCAGGCCCCGGTAGTCCTCCCACCAACCGCCCTTGCGCTCATGGGTCATGGCGGCGAGCGCGTCGATGTACGCGGTGTCCGGGCAGGCGTAGATGGCGGCGAGGGTGCGTACCCGCTCCTCGCTCACCCCGAACCGGGCCAGCTCCAGATTGGTGATGTGGGTCCGGTTGATGCCGAGCCGGTCGGCGGCTTCCTGGATGCTGAGGCCCGCGTCCTCCCGCATCCTGCGCAGCTCGGTGCCCAACCGCTGTTGCCGGGCGGTTGGGGCGCTCCTGGGTGGCATGTTCCTCCCATACGTGTCACCCTCGCGGGCTATTTGTCGGGGAAATTCAACGAATCCGTAGCACTTGTTTGCAGCGCTGTCCTACGGTAGGTGGTGTCGCCGCTACGAAGCGTTGATCATCGTAACGGTACGCGCACCAACAGCCCCGTCGCAGGGAGTTGACGTTGACATTGGGACCCGACCACGAGCCTGACGACAGTCCTGCGGGCAGTTCGCCCTCCCCGGGCCCCGAAGAGCCGTACGTGTACACGCTGCAGAGCACCCGCCGGGCCACCTCCCCCAAGATCTGCCGGGATTTCGTCGCCTGCGTGCTGAACTCCGTGGGCCATGAAGACCTCGTCGAGACCGCGACCGCCTGCACCTCGGAGCTGGCCACCAACGCCTATCTGCACGCCGAAGGCGACTCCCTGATGCTGCGCGTGATGATCGAGCAGCCGCGGCTGCGCATCAGCGTGTACGACGCGAGCAGCGAGCTCCCCACCGGTGCGTACCTCCCGGAGGGCGACCGGATGTACGGGCGCGGCCTGGGGGTGGTCGCGGCGCTGGCCGACGAGTGGGGGACGGCGGACGGGGACCCGGCGGGGATGTACGCCAAGGGCGTCTGGTTCGAGCTGCGGACGAGGGGCGGGGGCGGAGCGCCCTAAGGCTGCGCCGGGTGTCCCAGCAGCATCGTCGGGGCGCCGCTGACCCGGGTCAGGAAGACCGTGCAGGAATTCACCCCTTCGAGGCGGAGCTTCTTCCGCAGCTCCTCCGGCTCGACCGCCGAGCCCCGCTTCTTCACCGTCAGGACGCCGACCTTCCGCTCGCGCAGCAGCGCCTTGAGCTTCTTGAGGTTGAAGGGCAGCACATCCGTGATCTCGTACGCGTGGGCGTACGGCGTCGGGCGCAGATCGTCCGCCGTGACGTAGGCGATCGTCGGGTCGATGAGGCGGCCGCCGATCCGGGCGGCGACGTCCGCGACCAGGTGCGCGCGGATCACCGCGCCGTCCGGCTCGTACAGCCAGCGGCCGACCGGGCCGGGCTCGGGGTCCGGCAGCAGCGGGGTGCCGAGGAGGGAGTGGCGGTCCGGGAGCAGCGTGGCGCGGCGCATGCCCGGGCGGGCGGTGCCGAACCACAGCAGGGCCTCCTTCACATCGCCGTGGTCCGAGATCCACTCGGCCTCGGCGTCCTCGGGGACCGCCTCGTGCGGAATGCCCGGTGCGACCTTGAGGGCCGCGTGCGGGGCCGTACGGGCGGCCTGGACGGCCCAGGACAGCGGCGGGGAGTACGCCTCGGGGTCGAAGACGCGGCCGCGCCCACCGCGCCTGGCGGGGTCCGCGAAGACCGCGTCGCATCCGGAGGTGTCGGTCTCGGTGACGTCCGCCTGGCGCACCTCGATGAGCTCGGCCAGGCCCAGGGCCTCGGCGTTGGCCCGGACCACCGCGCAGGTCAGCGGGTCGCGGTCGACGGCCAGGACGGGGATGCCCGCGCGGGCGAACGCGACCGCGTCGCCGCCGATGCCGCAGCACAGGTCGGCCACGCGGCGCACGCCGAGCTCGACGAAGCGGTCGGCGCGGTAGGCGGCGACGGAGGCGCGGGTGGCCTGTTCCACGCCGTTCGGCGTGAAGTACATGCGGTGGGCGTCGTCGGCGCCGAATTTCGCGGCCGCGCGCTGCCGCAGCCGCGCCTGGGTGAGGGCTGCCGAGACCAGATCCGCGGGGTGGTCACGGCGTAGCCGGGTCGCCGTGGCGAGCTCTCGTGCCGGGTCGTAGTCCTGGAGCTCGCGGAGCAGCGCCTGCCCTTCGTCGCGGAGCAGTGAGTCGAAGGCGTGAACGTCCACGTCGCCCATTCTCCCCGCTCCAGCGAGCGCGTTCGCGACACCCGGCTGAAGATCGCTTATGTGATGATGATCAAGAATGGCCTTACTGGCCTTTCAAGGTGTTTCGTATTGGTCGCGGCCGCGACTCTGCTCGCGGGCTGCTCGGATGTCGACGGAGCCGGTGCCGGGACCGCGCGGGTGGGCAAGGGCTCGGGCGCCGCCTCGTCTTCGCCGTCCTTCACGTCGTCGTCCGGGTCGGGGACCCGTGCCCCGGGCGCGGGCCACGACTCGCCCCACGCGTCGGGCTCCGGCCTGCCCTCGCCCTCCGCCGCGGCTCCGGACGGCTACCACCGCTGGGGGCTCGACGGGCCGCTGGAGACGGCGCCGCCGCCCTCGGCCAAACCGGCCCTCGTACCGCCGGCCGCGGGCGCGCCCGCCGGGCCGCCGATCATCGACCATGTGCCGACCCACGAGCCGGTCGTCTTCGTGACCATCGACGACGGCGCCGAGAAGGACCCGGCCTTTCTGCAGCAGGCCCATGACCTGGGGCTGCCGTTCACCGGCTTTCTGACGGACGACGTGGTGGCCGGCGACTACGGCTACTTCGAGCAGCTGCGCCGGCTCGGCAACGGGATGCAGAACCACACGCTCACCCATCCGAGGCTGCCCGATCTGGAGTACGAGCATCAGGTCTACGAGATCTGCGGCCAGCAGGAGAACCTCACCCGCGAGTTCGGCACCCGGCCGTATCTCTTCCGCCCGCCGTACGGGGCGGTCGACGACGACACCGTGCGCGCGGCGGCGGCCTGCGGGGTGCGGGCGCTCGTGATGTGGTCGGCCGAGATGAAGGCCGGCGGTCTTGAGTACGCGGCCGGCGACCGGCTGCACCCCGGCGACATCATCCTGGCCCACTTCCGCGGCCCCGCCCAGCAGGAGGGGCGGACGATGACCGATGTGATGACCTCGCTGCTGCGGGAGATCCAGTCGCAGGGCTTCGCCGTGGCGCGGCTGGAGGACTACCTCTGAGGGGGCGCTGCCCGGGCCGCCTGAGGGGCGTCTGCGGGCCGCCTGAGGGGCGTCTGCGGGCCGCCTGAGGGGCACTGCCGGGGCGCCTGAGGGGCACCCGGAGGGCGCCGCGTCACCCCGCCGCTTTGGCACTCTGGTTGACTGAGTGCTAACCGCGTCATAATGTCGTGGCTGGCACTCGGCATCGATGAGTGCCAAACACAGCGACGGGCAGGTCCGGCACCCGCGACGACGGATCCACCTGGTCGCCACCTCAGACAGTTAACCCCGTGAGATCTCCGAAGGGGGAGGTCGGATCGTGACGACCGCCAGCTCCAAGGTTGCCATCAAGCCGCTCGAGGACCGCATTGTGGTCCAGCCGCTCGACGCCGAGCAGACCACGGCCTCTGGCCTGGTTATTCCGGACACTGCCAAGGAGAAGCCCCAGGAGGGCGTCGTCCTGGCCGTGGGCCCGGGCCGCTTCGAGGACGGCAACCGTCTCCCGCTCGACGTCTCCGTCGGCGACGTCGTGCTCTACAGCAAGTACGGCGGTACCGAGGTGAAGTACAACGGCGAGGAGTACCTCGTCCTCTCGGCTCGCGACGTCCTCGCGATCATCGAGAAGTAAGTCACCGAAGTTTTGCCTGTGAGCCGCGCCCCGGTGCCCCTGTCCATACCGGGGCCGGGGCGCGGTTCGTTCGAGAGGACATACGCAACCCATGGCGAAGATCCTGAAGTTTGACGAGGACGCCCGTCGCGCCCTCGAGCGCGGCGTCAACAAGCTCGCCGACACCGTCAAGGTGACGATCGGCCCCAAGGGCCGCAACGTCGTCATCGACAAGAAGTTCGGCGCTCCGACCATCACCAACGACGGTGTCACCATCGCTCGTGAGGTCGAGGTCGAGGACCCGTACGAGAACCTGGGCGCCCAGCTCGTCAAGGAGGTGGCGACCAAGACCAACGACATCGCGGGTGACGGCACCACCACCGCCACCGTGCTGGCCCAGGCGCTGGTCCGCGAGGGCCTGCGGAACGTGGCCGCCGGCGCCTCCCCGGCCGCCCTGAAGAAGGGCATCGACGCGGCCGTCAAGGCCGTGTCCGACGAGCTGCTGGCCACCGCCCGCCCGATCGACGAGAAGTCCGACATCGCCGCCGTGGCCGCCCTGTCCGCCCAGGACAAGCAGGTCGGCGAGCTCATCGCCGAGGCGATGGACAAGGTCGGCAAGGACGGTGTGATCACCGTCGAGGAGTCCAACACCTTCGGCCTGGAGCTCGACTTCACCGAGGGCATGGCCTTCGACAAGGGCTACCTGTCTCCGTACATGGTCACCGACCAGGAGCGCATGGAAGCCGTCCTCGAGGACCCGTACATCCTGATCCACCAGGGCAAGATCGCCTCGATCCAGGACCTGCTGCCGCTGCTGGAGAAGGTCATCCAGGGTGGCAGCAAGCCGCTGCTGATCATCGCCGAGGACGTGGAGGGCGAGGCCCTGTCCACCCTCGTCGTCAACAAGATCCGCGGCACCTTCAACGCCGTCGCGGTGAAGGCCCCCGGCTTCGGCGACCGCCGCAAGGCGATGCTCGGCGACATGGCCGCCCTCACCGGCGCCACCGTCGTCGCCGAGGAGGTCGGCCTCAAGCTCGACCAGGTCGGCCTGGACGTGCTGGGCACCGCCCGCCGCGTGACCGTCACCAAGGACGACACCACCATCGTCGACGGCGGCGGCAACACCGGGGACGTCACCGGCCGGATCGCCCAGATCAAGGCCGAGATCGAGGCCACGGACTCCGACTGGGACCGCGAGAAGCTGCAGGAGCGGCTGGCCAAGCTGGCCGGCGGCGTCTGCGTCATCCGGGTCGGCGCCGCCACCGAGGTGGAGCTCAAGGAGAAGAAGCACCGCCTGGAGGACGCCATCTCCGCGACCCGCGCCGCGGTCGAGGAGGGCATCGTCTCCGGTGGTGGCTCCGCGCTCGTCCACGCCGTCAAGGTGCTCGAGGACAACCTCGGCAAGCAGGGCGACGAGGCCACCGGTGTCGCGGTCGTCCGCCGCGCCGCGGTCGAGCCGCTGCGCTGGATCGCCGAGAACGCGGGCCTTGAGGGCTACGTCATCACCTCCAAGGTGGCCGAGCTCGAGAAGGGCCACGGCTACAACGCGGCCACCGACGAGTACGGCGACCTGGTGAAGGCCGGCGTCATCGACCCGGTCAAGGTCACCCGCTCCGCCCTGGAGAACGCGGCGTCCATCGCCTCCCTGCTGCTCACCACCGAGACGCTGGTGGTCGAGAAGCCGGCCGAGGAGGAGCCGGAGGCCGCGGGCCACGGCCACGGTCACTCGCACTGACGCGCGCACCGCGCACTCCACGCACGGCGCGGTCACCCCTCGCGGGTGGCCGCGCCTGATGCGTTCCGGGGCGGTTTCGGGTCTGAGGGTTCGGGTCTGGGGGTTCGGGTCTGGGGATTCAGTCCTGGGGGGGGGCAGCGTCCCTCGGGCTATTCCTCGGACTGTCCCTTCGGCTGTCCTTTGGGGGGCCGTCCCACGTTCGACGAGACGACCGAGACCGCCGCCCGCGGCGCGATCTTCGCCAGCCCCGTCATGGCCTTGTACCGCGGATCGGGGATGGACAGCGCCTTGCCCCGCGCGAAGTCCTTGAGCGCCGCCGTCACCAACCGGTCCGCGTCCAGCCACATCCAGCTCGGCACGCTGTCCGGCTTGATCCCGGCCCGCGCGTGGAACTCGGTCCGTACGAACCCCGGGCACAGCGCCATCAGCCGCACCCCCGAGCTCGCCAGGTCCCGCGCCGCGCCCTGGGTGAACTGCACGACCCATGCCTTGCTGGCCCCGTACGTGCCGCGCGGGAAGAACGCCGCGATCGAGGCGACGTTGATCACCCCGCCGCGCCCCCGGGCCCGCATGGTCTCGGCCGCGGCGGTGGTGAGCCGCAGGACGGCCTCGCAGTGCACCTTCATCATCCGCAGCTCATCCGCCAGGGACACCTCGAGGTAGCGGCCCTTGTTGCCGAACCCGGCGTTGTTGACGAGCAGATCGATCGGGTGCTTGCGGTCGCCCAGGCGCGCCTCGACCGCCGCGATGCCGTCGTCCTCGGACAGGTCGGCCCGCAGTACGTCCGCCTCCACCCCGTGGCGGTCGTGGAGGTCGGCGGCCTGTTCGCGCAGCCGCTTCTCGTCCCGCGCCACCAGCACCAGGTTGTGCCCGTCCGCCGCGAGCCGGCTCGCGAAGGCGGCGCCGATGCCCGCTGTGGTTCCCGTAATCAACGCAGTCGTCATACGCGCACGTTAGCGGCCATGGAGGGGGCGGAGCGCACTCGTCCGGATCAGTTCTTCGATGTGATGGAAAGAGTTCCGGTGAAAGAGCGCGCGGATTCCCGCAGTTCGGGGTGGAGCGCGTCGCCCGCGGCCAGCACCCGCGGCAGCAGGGCGCGTTCGGTGGTCGCGGCGCGGAAGGCGAAGCCGACGGTCACCTCGTGGTCGGGACGGCGCACGATCTCGACCGGGTCCCCGGCGCGTATCTCGCCCGGCTCGAGGACCCGCAGATACGCGCCGGGCACGGCGGCCTGAGTGAACCGCTTCACCCAGCGCACTTCGCCCAGCCAGGACGCGAAGGTCCGGCACGGGATACGCGCGGAGGCCACCTCGAGCAGCAGGTCGGGGCCGATCCGCCAGCGCTCGCCGATTCGGGCGCCGGTCACGTCGAGGCCCTGGGTGGTGAGGTTCTCGCCGAAGACGCCGTTCGGCAGCTCGCGGCCCAGCTCGCGCGCCCAGGCGTCCAGGTCCTCGCGCGCGTAGGCGTACACCGCCTGATCGTTCCCGCCGTGGTGGCGGGTGTCGCTGACCATATCGCCGACGAGTCCGCTCCCGGCCTCGCCCTTGCGGCCCGGGGCCACCACCCGCACCGGCCCGTCGGCGGGGCGCTTGTCGATACCGGTGCCGCCGGAGGGGGCGTCGGTGTACTCGACCGGCATGAGGCGGCCGACGTTCACGGTGAGCACGGTCGCGGTCGCCTCGGGGATACGGGTCATGACAGCACGCTAAGGGACCGCGGCGGCGCGGTTCAAAGGTGTTTCGGCCTTCGAGCTTCAAAACATCGACCAAAGCATCAACGCGATATTCGAGGTCGTATCCAAGGATCGCTTATGCTCGAAGCATGATCGAGCCTCGTCATCTGAGGGTGCTGCGCGCCGTGGCCGCCACGGGCTCCTTCTCCGCGGCCGCCCGTGAGCTGGGCTGCACCCAGCCCGCCGTCAGCCAGCAGATGAAGGCCCTGGAACAGTCCACGGGCACGCCGCTGCTGATCCGTACGGGCCGGGAGATGCGGCTGACGCAGGCCGGCGAGGCGCTGGTGCGGCATGCGGCGGGGATCCTGGCCGGGCTGACCGCCGCCGAGGAGGAGGTCGCCGCGATCGCCGGGCTGCGGGCCGGCCGGGTGCGGCTGGCGTCCTTCCCCAGTGGCAGCTCGACGCTCGTGCCGACCGCGCTCGCCGAGATGCGCAAGGACTACCCGGGGACCCGGGTCTCGCTGGTGGAGGCCGAGCCGCCGCGCTCGGTGGAGCTGCTGCGCGCGGGCGACGTCGAGATCGCCGTGGCCTTCCGCTACCCGGAGGTCGAGCCGGCGGTGGCGGACGCGGAGGAGCTGATCGCTCCGGCCGAGGGCCCGTGGGGCAAGGACGACCTGGTCGTACGGCCGCTGCTGAGCGACCGGCTGGTGGGCGTGGTGCCCGAGGGGCACCGGCTGGCGGGGGCCGGTGCGGTGGGCATCGGGGAGCTGGCCGAGGAGCCGTGGATCGCGGGCTGCCCGCGCTGCCGCAGGCATCTGGTGGATGTGTGCGAGGCGGCGGGCTTCACGCCCCGGATCGACTTCGCGACGGACGACTATCCGGCGGTGATCGGGCTGGTGGCGGCCGGTCTTGGGGTGGCGGTGCTGCCGGAGCTGGCGCTGGAGTCCGTACGGGCCAAGGGCGCCGCCATGGTGGCGGTGGAGCCGGCCGTGCGGCGGGAGGTCGTCGCGCTCACTCTGCCGGACCTCGCCCGGGTCCCGGCGGTGGCGGCGATGCTGGAGCGGCTGGAGTCGGCGGCGCGAGGCGAACCGCGGCCGTGACGGGCGGCTGAACGGCGGTTCGGAGGCAGGCATGGGCGGGCGGCAGCAGCGGCCGAGCCCTCGAAAGAAGGCTCCGCGGTCGGTGCCGATACGTTTCTTCAGAATTGTGGTGATCGCGGGCGCGATCAGGCGCCGGGAGCTCCGGCGCCCGAGGTGGCCACGGCCCGGTGGCGTGCCCGCCCCATGAGCTCCTCACGTTCGTCCTCGGTCAGTCCGCCCCACACGCCGTACGGCTCACGAACCGCCAGCGCGTGCGCCGCGCACTCCGCGCGTACGGGGCATCGCATGCACACCTCTTTGGCTGACATCTCGCGCGCGCTGCGGGCAGCGCCGCGCTCTCCCTCCGGATGGAAGAAGAGCGAGCTGTCGACCCCGCGACACGCGGCCAGCAGCTGCCAGTCCCACAGGTCGGCGTTCGGACCGGGAAGACGGGAGAAATCTGCCATTGCCTTATCTCCTCGAAGCGATCTGGTGCGGACGCTGCGTCCTGGGTCGTACACCTACTGTGTAAGTAGATGTAAATATGACTCATTGCGAATCTAGCCACAGAGACCGGCAAATTGGAAGCAAGGTCGCCAAATGCCATCGAAGAGGGCGAAAGTCGGGCTGGGGCGCGGCGGCCGCGATGAAGCAGCTCTGTGTCCGTTCCCTCACGTAGAGTGTCGAAGGTGGCCGCTGGACCCCGTAACTCTTTCGGGTGACCGTCGTTGAGAGTGCGGAGGCGGTTGATGGGTAAAGCTCTCGGACGGATGTCCGAGGCTGTCAATCGCACAGGTGACGATATGTACCAGCCTGGAGGCTCAAGGTGACGCGCATCAGCTGCGGAGGGCGGTCATGACATCCGTCCTCGTCTGCGACGACTCCCCGCTTGCCCGAGAGGCGCTGCGCCGTGCGGTGGCGACCGTGCCCGGCGTCGAGCGTGTGACGACGGCGGCCAACGGCGAGGAAGTCCTCCGCCGCTGGGGGGCCGACCGTTCGGATCTGATTCTGATGGACGTGCGGATGCCCGGCCTCGGCGGTGTCGAGACCGTGCGGCGGCTGCTCTCGGCCGACCCCGGCGCCCGGATCATCATGCTCACGGTCGCCGAGGACCTGGACGGCGTCGCGCTGGCCGTGGCCGCCGGCGCCCGTGGCTATCTGCACAAGGACGCCTCGCGCGCCGAGCTGCGCGCCACCGTGACCCAGGCGCTGGCCGACCCGACCTGGCGGCTGGCCCCGCGCCGGCTGCGCTCCGCCGAGATGGGCGCGGCGCCCACGCTCACCGCCCGTGAGATCCAGGTGCTGGAGGGCATGAGCCACGGCCGGTCCAATGCGGAGATCGGCCGTGAGCTGTTCCTGTCCGAGGACACCGTCAAGACGCACGCCCGGCGACTGTTCAAGAAACTCGGCGCCTCGGACCGGGCACACGCGGTGGCGCTCGGCTTCCGCTGGGGCCTGGTCCGTTAGACCGGACAAGAGCCCAAAACAGGGGGCCGACGGTCCCCGCCCGTCGGGTGGCGGGCGGGGCGAAGGGCGGCGGCTTATGTTGGTTCGCCGGGCGATGCCGCATCCTTGAAGGTGTGGAGTTCCTCGGGGACATGTCGGTCGGGCGTGAGGGGAGAGCGCAGGACGTGACGACAGCCGGCGCACCTGCTCATAACGCTTCAGCGCACAACTACGCACGCGGTGCCACGGAAGCCTCGGCGCCAAGGCACCATGGACGGATGCGCGACGACGAGACCCAGGGGTCCCCGCCGGTCGGCGGCTCCGGGACCCAAGGGGCCATCGGCGCCCTTGTCCGGCGCGCCGCAGAGGGGGATGAGCGGGCCACCCACGATCTGCTCGCCCATGTGCATCCGCTCGCCCTGCGCTATTGCCGTACGCGGCTTTCGCGGCTGCCGGGCGACGCCCGCCATTTCGTGGACGACCTGGCGCAGGAGGTCTGCCTCGCGGTCTTGTGCGCGCTGCCGCGCTACCGCGACACCGGCCGGCCCTTCGAGGCGTTCGTCGTGGCCATCGCCGCGCACAAGGTCGCCGATCTCCAGCGCGCGGCCATGCGCCACCCGGGCAGCACGGCTGTGCCCTCGGACGAGATGCCGGAGCAGCCGGACGATTCGCTCGGCCCCGAGGAGCAGGCGCTGCTGAGCAGCGACGCCGAGTGGGCCAAGAAGCTGCTGGCGAACCTTCCCGAGAACCAGCGCGAGCTGGTGCTGCTGCGGGTCGCGGTCGGGCTGACCGCGGAGGAGACCGGGCAGATGCTCGGGATGTCGCCTGGCGCCGTGCGGGTGGCCCAGCACCGGGCCCTGAGCAGGCTGCGAGCGCTCGCCGAGCAGTAGGTCCCGGCGGGTTTCAGCAGGCCACGGGGTTTTCCACAGGGAGGAATGGGGCAGCTGTCGCGCCCGTTAGCATGGGAGTCCGCGCTGGGGCAAGACCATTGGAAGGGTGTCATGACTGTCAACGTCGACGGAGTGCCTGAGAAATTCGCGATGCTCGGGCTGACGTACGACGATGTGCTGCTGCTGCCGGGCGCCTCCGAGGTGCTGCCGAACGCGGTCGACACCTCGTCCAGAGTCTCTCGAAACGTCCGGGTCAATGTGCCGCTGCTGTCCGCCGCCATGGACAAGGTGACCGAGTCCCGGATGGCCATCGCCATGGCCCGTCAGGGCGGTGTGGGCGTGCTGCACCGCAATCTGTCGATCGAGGACCAGGCCAACCAGGTCGACCTGGTCAAGCGGTCCGAGTCCGGCATGGTGTCCGACCCGATCACGGTCCGGCCGGATGCGACGCTGGCCGAGGCGGACGCCCTGTGCGGAAAGTTCCGGATCAGCGGCGTCCCGGTGACGGACGCGGCGGGCAAGCTGCTCGGCATCGTCACCAACCGTGACATGGCCTTCGAGACGGACCGGGGCCGCCAGGTCCGCGAGGTCATGACCCCGATGCCGCTGGTCACCGGCAAGGTCGGGATCTCCGGCGAGGACGCGATGCAGCTGCTGCGCCGCCACAAGATCGAGAAGCTGCCGCTGGTCGACGACGCGGGCGTGCTCAAGGGCCTGATCACCGTCAAGGACTTCGTGAAGGCCGAGAAGTATCCGAATGCGGCCAAGGACGCCGACGGGCGGCTGATCGTCGGCGCGGCGGTCGGCGTCGGGGACGAGTCGTACGACAGGGCGCAGGCGCTGGTCGAGGCCGGGGTGGACTTCCTCGTGGTCGACAGTGCGCATGGCCACAGCCGGGGCATCCTCGACATGATCGCCAAGCTGAAGTCCAACATCAGGGTCGATGTGGTGGGCGGCAATGTCGCCACCCGGGACGGCGCCCAGGCGCTGATCGACGCCGGTGTGGACGGGGTCAAGGTCGGCGTCGGGCCGGGCTCGATCTGCACCACCCGGGTGGTCGCGGGCATCGGTGTGCCGCAGGTGACGGCGATCTACGAGGCCGCGCAGGCGTGCCATGCGGCCGGGGTGCCGCTGATCGGTGACGGCGGCCTGCAGTTCTCTGGCGATATCGCGAAGGCGATCGCGGCGGGCGCGGACACGGTCATGCTGGGCAGCCTGCTGGCCGGGTGCGAGGAGTCGCCGGGCGAGATGGTCTTCATCAACGGCAAGCAGTTCAAGTCCTACCGGGGCATGGGTTCGCTGGGCGCGATGCAGTCGCGCGGCCAGGCCCGCTCGTACTCCAAGGACCGCTACTTCCAGGACAATGTGCTCTCCGAGGACAAGCTGGTGCCCGAGGGCATCGAGGGCCAGGTGCCCTACCGGGGCCCGCTCGCCTCGGTGGCGCACCAGCTCGTGGGCGGTCTGCGGGCGTCGATGGGGTATGTCGGCTCGGCGAATGTGGCGGAGCTCAAGGAGAAGGGCCGCTTCGTACGGATCACGGCGGCCGGGCTCAAGGAGAGCCACCCGCACGACATCCAGGTGACCACCGAGGCACCCAACTACTCCGCTCGTTAGCGCGTACGAAGGGGCAGGGATACTGGGACGGCAGACCTGAAGAGCGAAAGGCACCCAACGTGACTGAGATCGAGATCGGGCGCGGCAAGCGCGGCCGCAGGGCGTACGCGTTCGACGACATCGCCGTTGTGCCGAGTCGTCGTACCCGGGACCCGAAGGAGGTCTCCATCGCCTGGCAGATCGACGCCTACCGCTTTGAGCTGCCGTTCCTCGCCGCCCCGATGGACTCGGTGGTCTCGCCGAAGACCGCCATCCGGATCGGCGAGCTGGGCGGTCTCGGGGTGCTCAACCTCGAGGGCCTGTGGACCCGCTACGAGGACCCGGAGCCGCTGCTCGCGGAGATCGCCGAGCTGGACGAGCAGACCGCGACCCGGCGTATGCAGGAGATCTACGCCGCGCCGATCAAGGAAGAGCTGATCGGACAGCGGCTGAAGGAGGTGCGCGACTCGGGCGTGGTGACGGCCGCCGCGCTCTCCCCGCAGCGCACCGCGCAGTTCTCCAAGGCCGTCGTGGACGCCGGGGTCGACATCTTTGTGATCCGTGGCACCACGGTCTCGGCCGAGCATGTCTCCGGCGCCGCCGAGCCGCTGAACCTGAAGCAGTTCATCTATGAGCTGGACGTCCCGGTCATCGTGGGCGGCTGTGCCACCTACACCGCCGCGCTGCATCTGATGCGGACAGGCGCGGCCGGTGTGCTGGTCGGGTTCGGCGGCGGCGCCGCGCACACCACGCGCAATGTGCTGGGCATCCAGGTGCCGATGGCGACCGCTGTCGCCGATGTCGCCGCCGCCCGCCGGGACTACATGGACGAGTCCGGCGGCCGGTATGTGCATGTGATCGCTGATGGCGGCGTCGGCTGGAGCGGCGATCTGCCCAAGGCCATCGCCTGCGGTGCGGACTCGGTCATGATCGGCTCGCCGCTGGCGCGGGCCACGGACGCGCCGGGCCGGGGTCACCACTGGGGCATGGAGGCCGTGCACGACGAGGTGCCGCGCGGCAAGCGGATGAACCTGGGCACGGTGGGCACCACGGAGGAGATTCTGCTGGGCCCGTCCCACACCCCGGACGGCTCGATGAACTTCTTCGGTGCGCTGCGCCGGGCGATGGCCACGACGGGCTACTCGGAGCTCAAGGAGTTCCAGCGGGTCGAGGTGACGGTCGCGCCCTCGCAGCACGACAAGCGCTGAGCGCGCAGCACAAACGGGTGCAGCACAAACGGGTTGGGCCCCGGGTCCGGCTGCCGAACGGCCGTGGCCTGTCCCTGGTGTGGAACATCCGCCGACGCCCCGACGGCTCGGACC